>JAILKT010000092.1 GCA_024693545.1 Lachnospiraceae bacterium | reverse complement strand
AGATCGCTCATCTTTGTCTCGTTGTCGATCGTAAGTGTTTTCAGTGTGGAAGGATCTCCTCCCTTTTGAACACTGATCGTTTGTCCCGCTGCCATACCCGCACTTTCAAGCGTCGATTCAAGTGTAAGATTTTTACTCTTGATCTGCCTTCCCGTCACGTACTGTGCATTTGCGAGCTGATCGATCTCAACGGTATATGTTCCGTTTGCTGTCGCCTCTGCAGTTGCGGTAAGCTTCGATTCATCCGAACTGGCTGCTTTATGCAAAAGGTAAGTTCCCTGCAGCTTAAGCGATGAGAGTTTCTCTGTATAAAGGGCATAGATTTTTGTGTTCATCTCTTCCCATTTTTCTTTTTTCCATTCGAGCTTTTTCTTATTGCCCTCAAGGTTAGTCTTTTTAAGAGACTGGGCAGACATAAGCTCTTTAATGATTGCATCGGTGTCGAGACCGGAAGCAAGTCCGCTTAATCTGATAGGCATATGCGACCTCCTTGTCGATTACAACTCTCTCTTAGTACTAATTTCTTTTCAGACGATCATCTCTTCTCGTCTACGATAATTCCTGCCAGTTCCCACATCTTACTGATCATATCAAGTGTCTCCTCGGGAGGGAACTCTCTGATGATCTCGTTTGTCTGCTGGTCAATGATCTTAACCGAAATGCTCTTTGTAGCCTCGTGATACGAGAACTGAGCGTTTGTATGACCGAAGTGTGCCTTTCTGTTGGCCTTCTCGATAGCTGCCTTTACCTGGTCATCTGTAGGTGAGGGCTTTCCTTCTGCGGAAGGAGCCGATTCCTGAACCGATGTGATCGGAGCGCTTACAGGTGCCGAAGATGCAACTGCGTCTGTATATTGATAGCTGTCTGTACTTACAGGCTTAGGTGCCTGAACGCTTGTTGTTTGATAGATTCCATCCATCTCAAATACCTCCTTGTAAAATAAAGCGTACGTTCAAAATCCCTTTGAACAGGTTCCTACAACATATATCGGCAAAAAATGTAAAAACATAACATATGATAAAAAAGATTTTTATAAAATTTATTTCGGATCGATCGTTCATTGAAAAAAAAGCAGTATCCGAAAAGGATACTGCCGTGTTTTCCTATAATTTTGTAACCTTCATATGCCCGGCATGGCCGGACAGTCTGTATTCTCCATTATTTTATCAGAAAGTAAGAAGCTTTTCGATCGTCTCCTTACTCTGCTCAAGAGCTACCGCTTTGCGGTTCTCCTCCTCGATCTGGAGGAATATTTCTTTTCTGTAAACAGGTACCGATCTGGGCGCGACAACGCCTATCTTAACCTGGTCTCCTTTAATCTCGAGAATTGTGATCTCCACATCTTTCCCAAGCATAATGGATTCATTGATCCTTCTGGACAGAGCGAGCATCAGACTTCCTCCTTTCCCGCTGTCTTAAGGAGATCGTAGATCTTGAATCTGATCTCATAATCAGGATTCTCAACCACGGTCTGAACGCCTTTCATCGAATCTGTGTTAATGATGATCGGAGCCTTAAGATTGGTTGTCATATTTGTAAGATCCTCCGGAACCGTAACCGTAACGAGAACCGATATGTTCTCTTCGTTCCAGTCGCCCAGGGTCTCGAGTGCTTCATCCTCAACAACAGGATTATAGTCGGGCTTAACAATCGTCGGTATCATGACAGGAAGAGCAAGCGCCTGCTCTTCAACACTCTGAAGCCATGAGATTGCAGGGCGCTCCCTTGCCTCATTATTGAATATGAGCGCAAATTTCTTATATTCCTCAAAACCGAACAGCCCTTCGTCAAACTCGATCACCTTATTATCATCAAGGTCAACGGTACCGAAATATCTTGTATTAATCCTCATGTTTTACCCTCCTCAATAAATGTTTTTAGGATACATGAATACACATTAACGATTGTTTATTATTATATCATGTATTGTATTGTTTGTGCCACTTTTTGTAAATCAGATCATTCAAGTCTCATTCTACAGGAAATCAAGAAGTGTATTCTTGACTACCTTTGCCGCTGAAGAAAGGGATGCATTGTACACTGTCTGCATCGCGTTGTAATTTACAACCGTATCTACAATATCGGCATCCTCGTTTTGTGAAAGCAGGTCGGTAAACTCTGTCTGCTGTGTCGAAAGTCTGGATTCCGTAAGCTCTAATCTGTTATATCTTGTTCCGATATCGGCAACGGCAACATTGACAAGATCTTCTTCCTGTGACATCGCAGTAAGCGCTTTGGCATATGACTGTCTCATAATTCCGTCCTTCAGATCAAGCTCTGTATTCAGAACGTCAAGTATCTCGGTAAGCTTTGCTCTCTGCTCATCAGAAAGTGTATCATCCTTCATTGCGAGCTGAACCTCTTCAATCTCGTCCCTTACCCTGTCAACGTCACCGATAGCCTGAACAACATCATCTACCGTACGTCCGAGTGAATGACGAAATGCTTCTCTCCCCTGAACATTGATAGGCATCTGTTGATTAAAGTTGATCTCAAACGCTATCTTCTGATCCTCTGCCGTAAATTGGATCGCTTTTTCTTCTCTCTCTGTTTCATCCTCAATCGTAAGATCGGACTTCACACAGTCGAAGTAATGCTCGGGTCTGAGCTCGTTCTTTTCAAAATCCTGCTTTTCATATGTGATCTCAAAATCAGAATTTCTAAGTTCCCCATAGACTTCGCTTCCGAGGATAATCTCACCTGTGTCCGCCAGGAAATTAATCTCATCAGGTTCGGGCTTATATGCTGCAGGATCTGTCGATGAAAGCACATTCATATCACTGTCCGTAAATTCTTCGCTGTAAATGCGATTGCCTTCATCATCAAGTTCGTAGCTTCCGTCTTCAAGCTTTACCGGGATCTTAAGCGATATAGATCCGCCTTCATCAATCTCCTTAAGCTTATCATACGAAAGTCTGAGCCTATAGACAGTAACCTCATTGGGTCTTGTTTCGGTATCAAAGCTGTCATAATCGTCAAGACTGAACGTATTGAAAGGACATGTATCTACGATCCTCTTACTGATCTCTACCTGATCCGATGTCATCGTTTCGGTGATCTTGTAATGCTCTGTATGAATCTCATCACCAAAAACAAGGGGAGTATTTGTTTTATATCCCGTAAAAAGGTATCTTCCCGCGTAGTTGGCATTACCCTCCTGGTAAACCTGCGAGCTGAGTTCCTGAAGATTTATTGCGATACTCCTACGGTCTTCCTCTGTAAGGGTATCGTTTGCACCTTGTACACAGTAAGTGTGGATCTTGGTAATGATCTCGTTTGTGACTCTGAGAGCGCTCTCTGTTGTCTCCATCCACGACATTGCATCGGGTATGTTTTTCTCATAATACTGATTAAGCTCCGAGAGATTTGTACGAAGCTTAAGTGCTCTGACAGCAACGATGGGATCGTCGGACGGGCGCTGAATAGCAAGACCCGTTGCGTACTTTTCTTCAAGTCCGTTCATCGTACGCTTATTGTTGTTGATGTTATAAAGCATGTTATTGGTCATCATCCTGTTGGTGATACGCATATCCGGTGACCTCCTTATCATTATGATAGAATCGCTATCTCTTTATTTTATATATATCGGTAAAAACGGTTCGATATTAAAGTGGTTTTCAGTATTTTTACATATTGATAAGTCTTTCGTAAATCTCGTCCATCGTACTGATAACCTTGGCCGAAAGATTATATGCACTCTGATATCTCACGAGTGACATTGATTCCTCATCCATATCGACACCCGATACGGAAAGTCTCTGATTAGAGATCGCCGTGAGCACATCAGCCTGGTTTTCATTAAACGAAAGCGCCTTCTTCGAATCAACGCCGAGTTCGGCGATGAGTGACTGCAAAAATCCCGACGGTGTTCCCTGTTTGAACATCTTTGTGTCAGTCTTGAGAGCTATCATATCAAGTGCCAGATCGTTGTTTGATTCGCCATTGATAACGTCTCTTGCCGCTGCGATCTTACGGGGATCTTTGTATATCTCATCCGTAACGCAAAGCCCCGAGGATGTCATAAAGTAGTAACTTCCGTAATTCTTATCCTGATCTTCAACTGCATAAGCGCCTGTCTGGCTGCTGATGATGATACCTGCGTCCTCATCATCTTCGGATTGCTCAAAAACATAGTTCTCACCTGACACGGTATTTCGTGTATTGAAGTAATCAAGTCCCTGCTCGTTATCAAGATCACGGCCTTCCTTATGAAGGTCGTTGTACCTGCGTGCAAATACACGGGTAAATTCATTGAGCTGCTGCATATAATATGCAAGGCCTTTATAGTTGATCGATTTGCCCACCTCTGTTTCAACATCATCAACGTCCTTTGTGATGGGATCGTCGAGCGCGAACTCATATACGTAATTGTCGTCTGCATCGAGTGTTACGGTAAAACCGTTGTATTTATACTCGCGGTTACCGACTGAGATTATGCCGGTGGGAGCTATATGAAGCTGCTCTACTTTGTTGACACTTGTATCGGTAACGGTAATAAATTCATCACCGTAGCTAGCGGTACAGCGACCGTTAAAATATTGCTGGTTGTTGCCGTCGCGCATCTCGTAAAGAGCCTGGATTCGGCCGCCGTTATGAAGCGCATCAAAGTTCTGACCGCTGTCCCAAACAATATCGTAAAGTCCGTCAAGGTCAGCCTGATAGTGCTTCTCTTCTCTGGGAACGATAGTAAGCGAATGTGCCTCGAATGTATCGACGAGTGTTGTCTCGCCGACTTTAAGGGTAAAGCTTGTAACACCGGCCGACTCTGTTCCGACCCTTTTTTCAATTACCGACACGTTGACAATGTTCGAGAGCTCATCCACAAGGAGATTTCTCTGATCCCTGACATCGTTTGCCGTTCCGCCGTTAACCTCAAGGGTGTTGATCTGTTTTGTAAGACCTGCGATCTGGATCGCATAGGAATTAACGGAATCAACCATTGTTTTTATCTCAAAGTTGACATTTTCCTGAAGCTGTGTAAGGCTCGTCTGAAGTGAATTGACATACTCGCAGAAGTTCTGGGCAAAACTGTTGGCCTGTGTTCTGGCGGTAAGGTTTGCAGGGTCCTTTGAAAGCTCCTCGAGTGCGTTATTGAACTTGTTATAGTTACTGTTAAAGCCTTCAAGCTGAACTTCGTTGAAATAGTCCTCTATAGACTGCATGTAATACTCCTGAGCCGCATAATATCCGGAAAGAGTATTATTGCTTCTGTACTTTGTATCGTAATATGCATCTCGCTGCTGTTCGATATCATTGATCTCAACACCCGTACCGATCATACCGTACGATCCATTAGCGCGAAGAGGAACACCTGCCGTCTGCTTTACGAGCTGACGCGAATAGCCCTCTGTCTCGGTATTGCTTATGTTGTGGGCTGTCGTATTGATCCCGACCGATGCGCCGTAAAGTCCGGTTGTTCCGATCGTAAGTCCGAAAAATGTATTAGGCATGTGTTACTCCTTTCCGGCAGCCTTCTTTCGCTCCCGTAAAAATCCCGATCCGCTTCTTAACGCTTATGCAAGCTTAAGGATCAGATGTTCAAGCATTTCGTCTATAACGCCTATATATCTCGCCGATGCGTTGTAAGCATGCTGATATCTTATAAGATAGGTGAGCTCTTCGTCGGAAGAAACGGCCGTTTTAGCGAGTCGCCTGTCGTTTACCGCATTGGTCATGCATTCCTGGTTGTCCGCAAGGATCTTGAATTCGTCTCCCTTTGTTGCGATCTCACCGATGAACTGCGTATAGTAGTTCGTTACGTTATTATATGTAAGTGCATTGGGTGAGAGAGTTGCGAACGGCTCCTGCCACTTCGTGAGAAGCCTCTTGATCATATCCATATCGTAGTCGCCGGTCCCGTTTGCATTGATAACGGGGAGCTTTGATTTGTTCTCTACTATCGCCGCGTTTACTTCGATTTCTCCGAGTGTGTAAAGTGTATAATTATCATCTGCATTCTCGGCATTGTATATTCTGGCGTTCTCGAGTACCGTACCGTCGGAAAGTGTGATATCCTGCGGATCCGTATATCTTCTGACTGTCTTTCTGGAGAAAAGTTCTTCTCCGGGAGTGGCGTTCTCGTCAACGCCGACCGGTGCGTTCTCTTCATCAAAGACTCTGATCTTAGTGTCATCTTCGTATGTGTATGTGGATCCGTCATTAAGAGTGATCGTTGTTCCCGCTGCGATCGTTACTTCCTTGTCGGGGCAAAGAGTATCGTTGATGATCGTAACGACACCGTGAATAAGCTGATCGAACTGCGACTGGGTACGCATCATTATCGACGATTCTATATTGAGGTTGTACTCTCTCGTTGCCTCTTCAAATTTATCAAGAGCGAGATTGTATTCATCCGTATCGACATCACCGTCTTCATCGGTATAATCTTCTATCTTGGGTTCAAGCGGGATATCCGTATATTTTCCGATCCTTGTTCCGCGTGCCTGCAGACAGCCCTTAAGGGATCCGATGTCGGAATTTGCGGCCGTGTTCGGTATCTGTGACCAGTCAAACACTTCGGCACCGCCGAGATGAGGCCATACCGGGATAAGAATATCAGCTGCTTCATCAAGAGGTATCTCTATCCCCTGTTTCTCACGGTACTGTGCCATCGTAAGATAATCCATATGATAACAGAAATCTTCGGAAAGGAATGTCGACCCCTCTATCGCGATCGTTACTCTTCCGTCAATCTGTTCTTTGTAATCGATCTTAACCATCGTTCCGAGCTCATCAAGGAGATGATTACGCTCATCTCGGTAGTCGTTGGCATTTTCAACTTCGCTGCTCTCGTAGAAAACGATCTTTCTGTTAAGTTCGAATATCCTGTCGCCTATCTCATTGATCCTTGTGATCTTCTCACGAATGTTGGTATTGAGGTTGAGCTGGAATTCCTTGAGCTGTTTATGGATTTTATCCGATCTTTCTATAAAATTAAGACCCGTTTCAACGAATGTAGCCTGAGCGACACGGCTGTCAGGCTCTTTTGAAAGTTCCTGAAGCGAAACCCAAAAATCTTTGAGAGAATCCTGAAAAGCTACTCCCTGAAGTTCTCCGAAAAGATCTTCTATTTCGGTCACCGCATCGTATTGTGCCTGATAGTAGCCCTGTCTTCCTGCTTCCTGTCTGTATGCTTTATCCAAAAAAACATCGCGCACCTGACGAACCTGTGCGGGGTCAACACCGAGTCCGACCTGCATAGGCGAAACCGATGTCTGACCTATCAGAAGGTAAGGCGATGAATCATAGACCATCTGCTGCCTGACATAACCTTCTGTGTCCACATTGGCCAAATTGTGCGCGACTACATTGAGTCCGTATTGTCCTGCTTTAAGCCCCGAAGTGCCGACAGATAAATCTCCAAATAAAGACATAAGCTTCTCCCGTCGAGGCCTCGAGCCTTATTGCTTCGCGTCGAACATCCCTGTTCCTCTTGAAGTGGCTTGATCCTCACACGCTCCACGCGTATAATTGCTGACCCCGGGCGACATCCTTGTGCTTTGAATGAGATTAATGTTAAAATCGATCATTTCCAGGGATTGTTCAATCAGTAACTTGTTTCTGTCATTAATTGTGATAAGTGTTTTGAGAGTTTTACCCAGCTCATCGTGTATCCTGCACAGAGCTTCCTTCTCTGCGGGTTGCTTTTTCATGATCTCGATCAGCGTCTTCATATCAAGCGTCGACGGATCACGTGAAAGTACTGTCCCGATATTTTTAATGACCTCATCCCTTTTGCGTTCCAGAGCATTGATCCGCTCAATCGCGAGTTGCTCTTTATCTGTTATTTCCTGAAGGGCATTGAGGTCATTATCAATGATAACCCTCGTTTTCTGCGAGGCTATCGGTATCAGCTCTTTATAAAGGTCGTTCTCGGACGACATAACATTCACGAGCTCACTTATAAGTCCTGCCACGGCTTTTCTCCTAATTTACACACGCTGAATATGCGCACGTAATACTGACAGCAGAACCCATCATGCCGGGTTGCTGATGTATCAGATGTCAAAGCTCTCAAGGAGCTTGTTTGCAAGGTCTTCGTTGCTAACGGAGTATGTTCCGTTTGCGAGCGCTGCTTTAATCGCTGCGACACGATCCTCACGAACGTCGGGAGCTGCTGCAACCGCTTTTTTGGCTACCTGCATATCCCTTCCTGTCCTCGAGATCTCAAGGCTATCTGAGAATGAAAGTCCGCTTGCACGGTCAGTCTTTTTGGTTGCCTTTGAGCTGTAAAGCTGGCTAACCTGATTCATAGCATCGATTCTCATATATTTCACACCTTTCCTTTTTGCTAACTCTCTGACATATTTATCGGACGTACCGAAAGAAAAGTTTATATCTTTTTTTAAAAATCTTTACGAATCCGAAAAAAAAGAATTATTATTTTTCGTAAAATACTATTATTTATCCTCCGAAGACGACAGTCCAAGATCCTCTTTTATCTTGGATGTCGAGATTCCCTCGGTTCTCGGAAGATATACCACTTCGCAGTAATCCTTAAGAAAATCAAATTTACCTTTCCAATCGTCACCCATAACGAACACATCGATATTATTGTTAACAACATCATCGATCTTCTGTTCCCACGTGTACTCCGGAAGAACCTCGTCAACGTATCTGACAGCTTCAAGGATCTTCTTTCTGTCCTCGAAACTGTAATATGCCTTCTTACCTTTTATCGCATTGAACTCATCGGATGAGACGACCACCACAAGGTAATCCCCGAGTTCTCTCGCCCTGCGGAGAAGATTTATATGTCCCACATGTAAAAGGTCATATGTTCCGTATGTTATAACTTTCTTCATAAATATATTCCTTTCATTTATCAATCCTTAACATAAGTAAGCTTGCTTCCCTTGCCTCCGCGCGCTTTGCAGCGAAGCCTCTGGCATTCGATCGTCCTGCCGGCGATAACGGCGCGTTCGGTTCCTTGATGAATGATCGTTGCTCCCTCTACATGGTCTCCCGAAGCGAGCGAGATACTTCTGACGCCTCTGCCCGTCTTTTTAAGTTCAGGCACTTCGCTCAAAGGGAATACAGCGCCCATCCCCTTCTTCGTTGCAACAAGAACTCTTGCGCTTCCGTCGAGTATCTCGTTTCCTCCCACAAGACAGATCGAAACCACCTTATCCCCGTCCGCAAGTTTTGTTGATGCCATCTGAAGTCTGGCGGTTTCAAACTCTATTCCCGATGTAAGCTTGATCGAGCCGTTAGCTGTTGCAAAAAGCAGGAGACTTTCATACAGCTCCTCGAACGAGCAATAAAGAACCACTTCTTCCTTATCTATCTTGCAAAGATTATGTATGAGCGTTCCTTTTTCTTTGAGACGTGTACGGGGTATCTTCTCCGCTTTTACCCTGTTGAGGGTGCCTTCATCCGTAAATATGCAAAGAACGCCATCGCTCTTCATATGGACTATATGCGTAAATTCAGCAAGCTGGTCGGGTGCCGCTTTTTTGAATGTCTGCTCATCAACACATTTCGTATATCCGAATCTGTCGATCAGAACCGCAAGTTCCTCTATCTTGACTTCTTCTACATAGTCTCCCAAAACGATCTCATCGATCTTTGTGCGTCTGGGGAAAGCAATCTCTTTTTTGATCGTCTTAAATCGATCCCGAATGACGCTGCGCAGTGATGCCTCGTTTTTGAGTATTTCCTCATATTTCGCGATCTTGCCGAGGAGTTCTTCGTGCTCATCAAGAAGCTTCTGCATTTCAAGACCGATGAGTCTTGAAAGCGGCATTGCAAGTATGGCATTTGCCTGTTTCATAGTAAAGTTGAGCTTAAATGCCATCATACGCGACTTTTCGGATTTAAAGGCTATGTCGGTTATATCACCGTTAACGAGGCAGTCTTTGGCCTGTTTCACGCTCTTACTGCCCCTGAGTATCTCTATGATAAGGTCGATGATATCGGTAGCTCGCAAAAGACCCGATACGATCTCTTCTCTGTCACGTGCTCTTTCAAGAAGGTCTTTATGTTCAAGGATCGTCAGTTCCTTTCTGAAATCGATGAACTCGGATATGATCCCCTTCAGATCAAAAACTATAGGCTGTTTTTCTTTTACGGCGAGGAGATTAACGCTGTAGGTATCCTCAAGCGGCGTTTTCTTAAAAAGGCCGTTCAAAAGATTTTCGGCGTCTCTGTCTTTCTTAACCTCGACGACAATACGAATGCCCTCTTTCGACGATTCGTCACGAACATCATAGATCTCGTCAAAGACCTTATCCCTGACAAGTGCCGAGAGAGCCTCAACGAGCTTTACTTTGTTTCCCGAAACAGTATAAGGTATTTCGGTAACGACTATGTTTGTGCGGCCGTATTCGCCTTTCTCCATGTGCGTAAGAGCACGTATTCTGAGTTTTCCTTCGCCCGTCTCGTATATCGACGGAATATCACCGGCGTTTACAATGATCCCCCCCGTAGGGAAATCCGGACCTTTTATATATTTAAGCAGTTCTGCGTCTGTTATATCCGGCTTGTCGAGGAGAGCTATACACGCATCTATCACTTCTCCCGGATTATGCGGCGGAATATTGGTCGCCATACCTACCGCGATACCCGTCGTTCCGTTGATAAGAAGGTTCGGTATCTGCGCCGGAAGTACTGTAGGCTCCTTTTCATTTTCATCAAAATTCGGCATGAATGGCACGATACCGCGTTCGAGGCTTTCGAGCATCCTCATCGCACCCTGCGACAGCCTTGCTTCCGTATAACGCATAGCAGCCGCACCGTCTCCGTCTATCGAGCCGAAGTTACCGTGGCCGTCAACAAGAGGCACGTTAAGTGAATAATCCTGTGCCATATGAACGAGAGCTTCATATATAGAGCTGTCACCGTGCGGATGATATTTACCCATTGTATCGCCGACGATCCTCGCGCTCTTTCTGTGAGGCTTGTCGGGTGAAAGTCCAAGCTCGTTCATCGCATATAAAATTCGCCTTTGTACCGGCTTAAGACCATCCCTTACATCCGGGATCGCTCTTGAAATGATCACGCTGAGGGCATAGTCCCTGAACGACGTCTTCATCTCCTCCGCAAAGTCAAGCTGCACAAATTGCTCCTGTTTCCTGCTCATAAACTCTTACTCCTAAATTATTGATCCGTCTCTTGCAAAATCTTATGCAGAAGACGCACCTGCGATCTCTTCATATGCATTCGCCGAAAGCATCCGGCTGTCTCTTCATCATGTAATATCAAGATTGGCATCACCGGCTTCGGTCATGATAAATTCACGGCGCGGCGGCACGTTGCTTCCCATAAGAAGAGAAGTTACTTCATCCGCTTCAACACCGTCGCTGATACTTACACGGGCAAGTATTCTCTGTGCCGGATCGAGTGTTGTTTCCCAAAGCTGCTCGGCATCCATCTCGCCAAGACCTTTGTATCTCTGCAATGATACTATCTTCTTACCGGATTCCCTGAATTTTTCGAGTGCTGCATCATTAAACAGATACTCCGATTGCTTACGCGACTTACCCGCCTTAACAGTCTCATATTCTACTTTATAAAGCGGCGGAAGTCCCCTGTAAACCTTTCCCTCATAGATCAGCTGCGGCATAAACCTGTAGAAGAACGTGAGAAGGAGCGTCGATATATGCGCACCGTCTACATCGGCATCCGTCAGGATTATTATCTTGTCGTACCTGAGCTTTGTAATGTCAAAATCATCTCCGATACCGCATCCGAACGATGCGATCATCGATTTGATCTCATTGTTAAGAAGTATCTTTTCAAGTGTCGCCTTCTCAACATTAATTATCTTACCCCTCAAAGGAAGAACTGCCTGCGTTTTTCTGTCTCTGGCCGTTTTTACCGTGCCTCCCGCAGAATCTCCCTCTACGATATATACTTCACATTCTTCGGGTTTCTTCGATGTACAGGCGGCAAGCTTACTTCTCGTATCCACATCGCTGAGCTGTTTAAGCACGGCATTTCTCGCCTTATCACCCGCCTTACGTACATTGTAAGAACGCATTGAATTATCAAGGATTGTACGAAGTATCTCGACGTTTTTATCAAAATATCTTGTAACCTCGCTGACAAACACGTCCTCAACGGCCACCTTGGCATCATTGTTACCGAGTTTTGTCTTAGTCTGACCTTCAAACTGGGGATCCGGGTGTTTTATCGAAACTATAGCAACTATTCCGTTTCTGATATCCCTTCCGTCGAAGTTATCATCTTTATCTTTCAGCACGCCAAGCTCTCTTGCATATTGATTGAGAACTCTCGTAAGCCCGGACTTAAAGCCCGTAACAAGCGTTCCTCCGTCAACAACATTGATACAGTTACAATATGAATTTATCTGTTCCGAAAATCCGTCGGTATACATAAAGGAAACCTCAACCTCTATATCTCCGCTCTTTCCTTCAATGTAAACAGGGTCATTTATGATAGTATTCTGGTCACGGCATATGTAGCGAATAAAGCTTCTTATCCCTTCGTTTTCCAGAAAAGTCTCACTGTAGCCGGTCCTCTTGTCTGTAAATGTAAGCTTAAGTCCCTTGTTAAGAAAAGCCGTTTCCTTTAATTTCTTTGTAATGATCTCATCTTTAAACTCTGTCGTTTCAAAGATAGTCGGGTCGGGATAAAATGTCACCTTGGTACCGGTATCGCTTTTCGCTGTGCGTCCCGAAACAGGCAGCATGCCCTTGTCAAGCTCAACAACGGGATGGCCTCCGTTCTCATACTCATCTCTGTAGATATGTCCATCCCTTTTTACTTCTACGATCATCTTGCGCGAAAGCGCATTGACAACGGATGCTCCGACACCGTGGAGTCCGCCTGAGACCTTGTAAACAGAATTACCGAATTTTCCGCCCGCGTGAAGGACGGTATAAACGACCCTGACCGTGGGAATATGCTCCGTGGGATGAATATCCACGGGAACACCTCGCCCATGATCGGTCACGGAAACGGCACCGTCTTTTTCAACGGTTACCTCTATCTCGTTACAGAAGCCGGCCAAATGTTCATCGATGCCGTTATCAAGTATTTCCCAGATAAGGTGATGAAGTCCCCTGCTTCCGGTACTTCCTATGTACATACCCGGACGTTTTCTTACAGCCTCCAGGCCCTTAAGAACGACTATTTCGCTGCCGTCGTATTTCGTCATGTCAAAACCTCTTACTTCGTATTTTCCCTTACAACCGGACCCTTCTTTCCCGTTCATCGATTGCGGATCTCCGGCATAACGTTTTCCTATTCTTCTTCGCGGTCACAACCGATCATTATGATCCCGTCCGCATATTGCATATCACATATGTAGCCGTCGGGCCCCACCGCATTGTACCAGCACAGATCACCTGTCTCTCCCGATGAAACATCCTCGTCAAAGCCGGCCTTCCTGAGTTTTTCGGAATATCCCAGCGCATCATCAAGCGTACAACCCTCATAAAGTGCATACGGATAGTCTCCGTCCTTCTTTCCTCCGCTTAAGCTCCCCGTTTCAGGCATCGGAAGCAGGCTCAGGACCTCGTCATCAAAATACGTTTCGGGGCTTTTTTCTTTCTCTTCGCTTATAAATCCGCATCCTATATCGGCTTTGGCTGTATTGATATCATATTCAACGGTAACATACCACCCGTCACTGTTATGAGCATGAAAATCGATCTCTCCGTTATGATCGATATAGTCGGCTCCGATATCAAAGCCCGCTGCTTTAACCTCCTCGATATAGTCTTCGATCGTCCTTTTTGATTCTATGCCTCCGAAGATTATATGATCAAATGTTTCTTCACATATTCTGTCTTCTTCTATACCTTTGTCAAATCTCGGAAGAAACAGCAATAAACTGTTCGACCAGGTCGAGTCGACATCTGCCGGCAATGTGGTCACATCGGTGTTTTGCTCACGGCTTTTTCCGTTTTCACTACCGGCCGTGCCGTTCTCTCCCTGCGGCATATCATTATTATCGGATACGGGCTGTACATTTTCTTTAACATCCGCGAGCCCGTCACTTCCGCCCTGACCGTTCTGTTGATTTACCGCATCTTTCTTTTCGACCGATGAAACCTCGATTTTACCTGCGTTTTGTGCCGTTTCACCGAATAATCCCGAACACCCCGAAAGCATCGCCGAATTTACGACAAAAAGCACTGCAATTATCAGTGCTGTTTGCTTTCTTACAAATACTTTCCCGGTCCTGTTCATCCGCCTCTCCTGTTTGATATGTCTGTCATTTATTAATTCGTTTTTGCTATCTCCCCCGACCGCTTAAGGGCGATCTTAGTGATAAGGGGACCTGTTAGCTCATAGATTACCGTTCCGCAGAGTATTACTGTCCTGATGGCAGCACCGTGTTCGGGAACCACCATCATAGCCGTTGTAGCAAGACCGATAGCAACTCCCGCTTGCGGTACGAGCATGAATCCGAGATGGTTTCTTATATTCTTTGAAGAATGTGAAATAACAGCTCCAAACATTGCTCCGCCTATCTTGCCTATTACTCTTGTAACAATGTATATAACTCCGATAAGGCCGATACTCGGCAATATCGAAATATCAAGCTGTGCCCCCGAAACAAAGAAGAAAAGCATATAGAGAGGCGGCGTCATCCTGTCAGTCAGTTCAAATACAGTGTCACTGTTCTTTGATGTGTTGCAGAAAACCGCTCCCATTACCATGCACGCAAGAAGTGATGAAAGACCGAGCAGACTTCCGATTCCCACACATGTAAAGACAAGCATAATCGTTATTGCCAGTCTGTTTCCACGTCCCGTAAAAAGCATCGTCAGGAATCTGAAGATAACGCCTGCCACCGCTCCGAGAAGCATCGCACCGAATATCTCTATGATCGGGTTTGCTATCGATGCAAATGTAAAGCCTTCCGTTCCGGAGATACTCTTTGCTATAGCCACAGAAATACCGAAACACATGAGTGCCGTAGCATCATCAAGCGCCACAACGGCAAGCAACGTATCTGTCACTTCGCCCTTAGCCTTATACTGCTTAACAACCATAAGCGTTGCTGCCGGAGCCGTAGCTGCAGCTATAGCACCGAGGCTCATCGCAAAAGGCAATTCATATCCGGCTATAAGAAGTGCCGCATCTACAGCAAGTACAGCGCCGAGCGACTCGGTGATCGCTATCACAAGCGGGGCACTGCCTACTTTTTTCAGATACGACAACCTGAATTCCGCACCGATAGAGAATGCTATAAATCCAAGTGCCGTTTCCGGAATAATGCCGAGTGATTCTATCGTCTCGGCGTTTATAAGTCCTGTAACATAGGGACCTGCGATCAGTCCGGAAATAAGGTATCCCGTTACATTGGGAAGTTTGAGAAACTTCATAAGCTTGCTGGATGCAAGTGCAAACGCAAGCGCAATTGCCAAATTAATATAGATGTTCATTGTCCTATTCCTTCGTACTTATTCCTTCCACATAAGTTATGGGAATAACAAACATAATACCCGAATTAGGCGTATTAAGATCCACGAAGGTTTTTATGGTCTCTCTAGCGTCTATGACCTGTTCGTCTCTCACAACAAATAATACTACTTTACTTTCAGGCTTCTCCTCGTCCTTAAGCACTCGCCTGAGCATTCCGAACATCGGAATGTCTTCCATATTTACCAGTTCCTCTCCCATTCCACGTCCTTCAAGTATCGTACCTCCCTTAACACCGTGAGATGCAAGTTCCTTGAGGATCGGGTCAAGATTATGTTCATCTTTGAGGATCAGAGTAAGTAGCTGCATATGTACACCTCCTTTACTTCCTAAATTAAAGACCGCTCACCACGCTGTGAGCGGCCTGGTCCAATCAGCTTAATCGGTACTTCTTCTGTGTTTCTTTGACTGCTTGATCTTGTACATGTTGTTGTCAGCCTCATTTACAAGACTTTCAAGCGGTTTAGAAGAAGCGGCATCTTCGTTCCAAACATGGCCCATACTTGCAACGATATCTACCGGAAGGTTTTCTCTCTTCGAATACTCCGCAAGATAACTTCGGATCTGATCCTCCTTGGTAAGGATCTCGGCTTCGTTGACAAATTCCGCAATAACAAGGAATTCATCGCCGCCCATCCTGACCTTGACGCTGTCATCGGGCATCACCTTCGTGATAGCTTCGGCGATACCGTTGATCGCGATATCTCCAACCGAGTGTCCGTAAGTATCGTTAAGTATCTTCAGATCGTCGAGATCAACGTATATGAGATAAACCTTTCCGTTATGCTTCGCATAAAACTCTTCCGCAAATGTAGCATATCCGAATCGGTTGTAAAGCCCCGTCATCGCATCCTGCGTATAAAGAGCCTGAAGCTTTTTGTTCACAAGAGCCACTTCATGACGCTGATGCATCGTGTCCATCGCCTGCGAAAGTGCTTCGCTGTACGTTCTGAAATCAAGCAGATTCCATGAGTTCTCTTCGTAGGGGATCACGCAGTATCCAAATGTAATATCACCGAAATGAAGCGGTGAGAACATATAAATCTTGGATTCATAAAGGTCTGCCCATTCCGGAGGATAAAGCTGCTCCGAAATCTTTATCTTGCCTACTCCCGTACTTGTGTACATATCGAGCACTTCATCATATCCCGTAAATACATCCTCGCCGTACATCTCCATGGCGGAAGGATTTATGCAAAGGCAGATATCATAAAGTTTAAGATGTCTCTTGCACTCTTCAAGAGCTTCGGGAAGCTTCTCCGCCGTGTTGTACTTCGTAAGGTATCTGCTTATAAGTCTTTGTACACTTCTGATGTATTCATCTTCAGTCTTGGAAACGTAAACATTAGTAAATTCTTTACGAAAATCTCTGAGTACTTTACAGCCGCAGCTCTCATTAAGTCTGACCGTCGTTCCCGAATAGAAATCAAGTTTTCCTTCATGTTTTCCTTCGATCATCTCCATAAGAGTGTTTGCCGCATCGTATCCCTGAAGGAAATAATCTCTATCTACGGTCGTTATTGACGGGAAATAGAACTGCGCATCAAAAAGATTATCAAAACCTGTGATCTTAAAATCTTCCGGTGCCTGATACCCGTCTGCCTCAGCTTCATTACAATAGCCGAGAGCCATAAAGTCATTAGCGCATACAACAGCATCCGGAAGATGAAGCCCAAGCTTCTTAAAATCCTGATATGCCACTTTACCGTCACGCTGAAGGAAACCATAGAATCTGATCCTCTCAGGTTCCGGTTCCAATCCGTTTGCTTTGAGCGCATCGCAGAAAGCCCTGTATCGAAGTTGATTTTCCTCGTTGTTGACAGGTCCGCCGATAAAGTTGAGAGTCTTACAACCGTGTACCTGAATGAGGTGATCGACAATCTTGTATTCCGCTCCGTAATTGTCGGAGCTTATGTTCGGAAGTCCGTTGTGACGTCTGTCGATACAGAGTATCTTGGCGTTAGCGGCGCCAACCTTATCCAGTATCTCGTCCACAACAGAAATGGAAGCCACGCTATTCACCGCAACAAGAACACCGTCATATTTTGACGGATTGGGAAGTAAAAATACCTCAAGTTCTTTTTGATAAAATCCCGGCGGTTCAAGGACATCATAGATATTTATGATATGAAGTTCAACATCATCCTGATTGAGTCTTTCACAAATACCCTTAATTAGCTCGTGTGTCAAATCATTATTCCATGAGCTTGAAAGCATTAAGATCTTCTTCTTCACGTTAACCCCTTCTGATTTAATTTATCGAGTGGATTATTTTCCCCCACACTTCGACCAACATACATTGATTATATCTTTTTAATTTCAAAGTTACAAGGCTTTTTAAGCTATAAAAAAGCCCGTAACGTGTTTTTTCACGTTACGGGCAGTCTCACTGTTCTGAATCAAGCAATAGATATTTCTTTCCGGATACCCTCAAAAAAGCGGAAACAGCATTTTAAATGATGGCTGTCAGCCTTTTACCGAACCAACCGCAATACCTGCGATAATATACTTTGAAAGCAGGAAATAAACTACAAACAAGGGGAGTACCGTAAGCGTCAATCCAAGGTAAACCGAACCGTACTCAACCTTGTAAATATCACCTTTAAGAAGTGAAACCATGATAGGCATCGTGTACATCTTTTTCTGAGTGAGGATGATAAGAGGCATAAACAAGTTATTCCAGTTACCAACGAATGCCATAATACCCTGTGTTGCGATAGCCGGTTTCATGATCGGAAGAGCTATCTTATTGAATGTATAAAACTCTCCGGCTCCGTCAATACGTGCAGATTGGATGATTTCGAGAGGCAGTGCGGGGATCATGTACTGTCTCATGAAGAATACCATCGCAGGTGCAGCGATTGCGGGAATGATAAGCGGAAGGAAGTTGTTTGCAAGACCGACCGCATATACCATCTTATAAAAACCGATAGATACAACAATACCGGGAACCATCATAATTGCCATGATGAAAGTAAAGAACCCTCTGCGTGCTTTCCACTCGTATACAACAAGAGCATAAGCTGTAAGTGTCGAGAAATATACCGAGCAGAGTGTTGCACATGTCGAAATGATTATTGAATTTACAAATCCTCTGATAGGATCAAAAATATCCTTACTTACCAGAATCGTATAGTTCCTAACCAAGTGAGTTGAAGGAATAAGTGAAACAGCGGTTCCCTGAATTTCAGGAGTCGAACGAGTAGAGTTGACGATCATGATAATGAAAGGGAACAAACTGAGTGCCGCAAGAAAGATACATACAATATATATGATCACTTTAAAGGGCTGAAACCTGGGGAACACCTTAATATTCGAATCCATTATTTGCCCTCCTTAAGAAGCTGCTGTCTTGCAAGCTTTATTTTCTTTTTGTACTCGCGTTCCTGCTGCTTTATGATCTTATGAAGTTTTGCCTCATCTTTATCCTTCAGGAGAATGAATACTAAAGCCGAAAGGATAGAAATAATGGCAAACATTATAATACTTGCAGCAGAAGCTTTATTATACTGGTATGTACCCGAGAACGCCTGCGAATATATATAGAGTGACGCGGTAAGCGTTGCATTCTGAGGCTGACCGTTCTGGAATACACGAGGTATATCAAACATCTGCATACCACCGATAAGTGATGTAACGAGGGTATACAAAAGCATTGTCTTCAAATTAGGAATGGTAATATAGAAGAATTGCTGATTACCGTTAGCACCGTCAATCTCAGCAGCTTCATACATTTCAGGATTAATACCGAGGATTCCGGCAATAAGAACGATCATTGTATTGCCATACCAGGTCCAGAACTGCATGAATGAAACATTGTACTGAGATGCCGAAGCACTGATCGAAAAGTTATACGGATTATCCATGAGACCGAGCTGAATAAGAATGTCATTAACAGGTCCCTTAGGATATGCAAATAAATTTGCAAACAAAATACCGATCGTAGCCGCTGTAATAATATTGGGAAGGTAGAAGACTACCTTGAAAAATCCCTGTGCCTTAATCTTTTTCTGATTATTTGTAAACCATGCAGCAAGAATAAGAGCAAGCGCGATCTGAGGGATAAAGTTTATCACCCACATCTTTACAGTATTACTTAAAGCTGTATGGAAAGTTGGTGCCGTAATAGTTTCTACAAAATTATCCCATAATCCCTGTCCCAAAGAAGGAAGGAATTTAGCATCCGAAAATGCCATCGTACTTCCTTTAAGGTTTGTAAAACCGATTATACCGGTATAAATAATCGGGTATAACGTACAAACAAGGAAAGTCACCACAAAAGGGATGGAGAAAATATATCCATATTTTGCGTAGCTTACACGTTTCCTTTTCATATAAAATCCCCGCATCAGCATCCGCTTGGATTTAACAATTTACCGAATAATAAACTGTTACGGACACCTGTATCTATATTGCGAACAATTCGCTTTTCGCTGTAATGTGTTCTCCAAAAAAGCAAATATCTTTTTAATAAAAGAGGGCAGACGGTGCGTATCCGTCCGCCCTCATTAGATTCATCAGTAAATGATCTGTTGGGTTTCGAAATTATTCGATACCAAGGCTATCCTTTACAGTCTGCTTGAAGTTAGCAATTGCCTCTTCACGAGTAGCTGTTCCGCCTGTGTAAGCACGAACTGCATCTCTCCAAAGTGAGTTGATGCTCTCATCGTACTGAGTAAGGTTCTTGCCGTTTGCATACTGGTTAGCAGGAACGAAGTAATCGAACATGTTCTGTCCGCCGAGGAAGTCAAGCTTACCATCAGACTTAGCCATAACTGTACCTGATGCTACAGAGTCCTTTGTTCCGCCTTCGCCGTTAAGAGTTCCGTTTGCCCAGTAATACTGAAGGCCGGTCTCGCTGCAATCAAGTGTGATCCACTTAATGAGTTCTGCAACGCCGTTCTTAGCCTTTGTATCCTTGTTAGCAAGAATCCATGTGCCGCCCCAGAAGAAGCCGATAGGTGAGTTACATACTGCCCAGTCACCGAACGAGCTGTCATCGCCTTCGCCGCAGTTAGCGCCGATTGTGTAGTTGATGAGCCATGCAGGTCCGAAGAAACCAAGAACGCCACCGTTCTTCTTCATATCAGCAAACCAGCCTTCCTGCCAGTCCTGTGTATCATGATGATAAGCATTGTCCTTAAGCTTCTTTGAAAGGTCAAGGAACTCTTCTCTCTTAGGATCGATGTAAAGCTTGCCGTCTACGATCCAGCCCTTATCTGAGCTGTTCTCAACTGCGTGCCACATATCGCCATCGCCTGAGCAGATTGCATATCCCTTAGCCTTGAGCTCTTCAGCT
>JAILKT010000033.1 GCA_024693545.1 Lachnospiraceae bacterium | reverse complement strand
GTCAATTGCATGCAACTCTTTTTTCAGAAGTGTCAGATAATCAGATGCTATTCGTTTTTCAGCATATTTTTTTGCTATGCATATTTCTTTTTTGGGTAGATTCTTGCGGCTTCTATCATCGTTAACGATCCGCCACCTTAGGCTTTCTCGATTCTTATGAATTTCAAGTTTTCCCGGCGGTGCCTTTCTTATAGTGGTCTCACATTTTTCCATTTCCCTGGCGATAAAATCACGTCGTCTTAAAAGATTATTAATCATTAGTCTCCTTTCACAAATATTATTATGTTTCCGGAAGCAATCTTAAATCGTCATTTTGTACAAGTATGTAATCTTACATGTAGTTGTAACTTTGCCAATCCTTTTCAAAATTATTACCAACGATTCCACTGATTTATAAAAGTGGTTCATTGATTATGATTGTTCTAATTATTTTCATATCGTTATTGTAATCAATAACTCCACCTTATTAAGCGGTTTCATCGATTACTATCTCCTCTGTCATCGGAGAATTAATTATTTCGGGACTTAAAAAAATCATGAACATAATAGATCTTTCAGATTAACAAACAGACAATTCTTTTCTGCTTCAAAATGCTCTTATATTTTACCATCTCTACATACAATAGTCAATTTAAGATTCTGTTTCACAACGTTAAACCGATAACTTGTCGATCGTAGCTTCGCTCTTGGATCCTTGCCATCCGACTTGCTTTATGCTTGTAGAACTGTTGCGTTGTCGATCGTAGCTTCGCTCTTGGCTCCTTGCCATCCGACTTGCTTTATAATTGTAGAACTGATTGGTCGTTAATCGTAGCTTCCCTCCTGATTCCTTGCCATCCGACTTGCTTTATAATTGTAGAACTGTTGCGTTGTCGACCGTAGCTTCCCTCCCGATTCCTTGCCATCCGACTTGCTTTATAATTGTAGAACTGATTGGTTGTTAAACTCTTATTCAAGGAAATTACGTCCAATATGAAATCAGTGCTTGCTGTGGACCACATTTTTGAGACATTTTTGCCCAAAAAAGACTTTGATTTGATATTGGACGCATTTTCGCGTTTTTTACCATAAACCGATAAAAAAATACGTCCACAGAAGGTATCAATTTGCTATTGGACGCATTTTCAGATTTCAGACTGATAAAGTATGTAAGGTGGCCAGTTTTTCATAGAAAAAGCGCCACAGTTTAAACTATGGCGCCTTAATTTCAAGCATTTACTTATTATTTGTGCTCTTGCAAGGCCTTCGAAGGCATTTATAAGCCATTCAAGCCTTTGCAAGCCCTTTTCGAGCCGGCTGAGGGTGGTAAATTGGATTTGCAAGCCAAATTGTGCCATTCAAGCCTTTGCAAGCCCTTTTCGAGCCGGCTGAGGGTGGTAAGCCAAATTGTGCCATTCAAGCCTTTGCCGGCCCTTTTCGAGCCGGCTGAGGGTGATAAGTAGTGCAAGTATCTGATTACCAAACCGAATTGTCTCTTGCACGAGGGCCGTAAGCGTACTCTTCGTACTCATGCTCGGGAAGGGGTTCGGAGAAGGCGAAGCCCTGGATCATGTCACAACCCATCTCACGGAGGAGAATGGCCTGTTGCTTGTTTTCAACACCCTCGGATACAACGTCGATCTTGAGACGTTTTGCCATCTCGATAACGGACTGGATAACGTTCTGTCCACGGTCTGTCTTCTCGGCGTTGAGAAGGAACTTACGGTCGATCTTAAGCTCATCGACAGGCACGTTGTAAAGTGTGTTCATGGAAGTACTTCCTGTACCGAAGTTATCCATTGAAACTACGAAGCCGTGATCTTTCATCTGTTCCATGATCTTATTAAGGATACCCATATTGTCAACAACCACTTTCTCCGACATCTCGAAGATAATGAGGTTGGGTGATACACCGTATTTCTCGGTAAGAGCGATTGCGTCGTTAACGAACTCGGGATTCAAAAGGTTCTGCTGCGAGATGTTAAGTGACAGAGGCATCGGCCTATAGCCCTTACCCGTCCAAACCTTAATACGTCGGCAAAGCTCTTCAAGCATGTACATGTCGAGTCTTGTTATGAAACCGTTCTTCTCGAAAGTTTCAATGAAACGTCCGGGATACATAAGTCCTTTAACGGGATGCATCCAGCGGATGAGTGCCTCGGCACCGGCCTGAAGACCGGTTGAGAGGTTGAACTTAGGCTGAAGGTATACAAGGAATTCCTTGTTTTCGAGAGCGTCATACATATCGCGCTCGATTTCCTTTTCATCCACAATACGGCTCTGCATCTTTTCGGTGTAGAATTCAATCGCACCGGCGCCTTTACCCTTTGCCTCCATGTGAGCCATGTTTGCACGTGACATGAGCGTATCGAAATCATGAGCATCCTTGCCGCCGAATGCAACACCGTATCGGAATGTAAGCGCATATTTATCGGAACTGCCCTCGCTCTTGTTTACCATTTCGAGCGCTCCTTCGAGGAACTTAAGTCTTGCCACGAGCTCATCCTTATTATGGTATGAAAGGAGAAGGTCGTACTCTTCACCGAAGTTGTGGCAGAAGAACTCATCGCGCTTCACGTTTGACTTAAGTATCTGAGAGATTTCTTTGAGGATCCTTGATATCTCATCCTCTCCGAAGAAGTCTCTTAAGTACTCATATTTCGCAATACCCATAAGTACAAATGCATATTGCGTAGAATTGTTCTTTGTAAGAGTCTGGTTAACACCCTTACGGAAATAGTTTATGTTCATTGTTCCCGCAAACTCATCAAAGTATGCGAGATTGTACATTCTGTTTCGGGACAAAGTTTGAATAAAACCATAGACACCGAGTCCGATCGCACCCAAAAGTGCTACCGCAAACAGAATGACGGCTGTTGTTGCATTTGAATCGACATCTTCGTTGCCATAGAACTCAAAGAGCCTTTCTTCGTTCATGACCATCATGACGCCCCATTCGCCTGTCCCGGAAACACCCTGGTATGCGATGTAATATGGACCGTCACCGAAAATATCGACGGTAAGGTTCTCATCTACTCTGAGGAACAATCCCCTGCCCTGTCTGATAACCGCTTCAAATTGCGCACGTGAATCGGAATTTTTCTCAAACATATCAAGGATCGTCTTAAGTTTAGATGTATCTGTACCGGATGTTACGCTTATAACCGAACCTGCTCTGTCGAGAAGGAGGATTACCTCACGCCCTCGATAATTGCTGATCGTCAGATTTCCCTCTACGATGTTATCCGAAAGCCTTGCACGAAGTGCACCTATGATACCGGTAGCATTCATAACAGGTACTGTTGCCATATAGGCTTCATCCTCTTCCGAACGGAAACCGGATTTGGTGATCGTACTGTCGCCTATCAAAGCTCGTGTGTAGTAAGGATCAAACGAAACATTATATGAAGTCCCGTCACTACCCGTCGCTTTGCTCGAACCGTCAACATAGGCAAGTTCCTCATAACCGCCCTTTTCTTTGAGCTGAGTAAGTGCTGTTTTCAAGCTCTCACTGTCTTTCCCCATGGCAATTGAGCTTATCGCCCCTGCCGCACCCTCCAGGTTCTTAATGACACCCTGAGTATAAACCTGCATTTTAGAGGCAAGCGTCTGATCAAGAATCTCAAACTCTCTGCCCGCCTCCTCAACACGCATAAGGCTTTCATTGCTGCTCAAGAAGGAATACCCTACGGCTACACCGACAATCATGATCACGGTAACCACCGTAAGGATCAGGTATCTCCTTTTCATCTGCTTCCTTCCTTTCTCTTTTTATAGATCAAGGCACACGTGAGTCCTCCCGCAAGAGCTATCGCGATAAGTACCGCAACGAGTCCCCTGTAATCACGCACATCCTTTGATTGCGCAATATCTGTCATAAGGCCTCGGGAAGTATTTATAAACTTGCCGCTTTCATTAAGCCTCTCTTCAACAGATTTAAGCTGTTCTTCATCACCCGTAAGGAGCTCGTCCATCTCAAAGAGTTCATAATCACCCGTTTCAGGATTGAATACGGGAACAAACTTGAGCGTCGAAGGATCGATCTTATTATCTCCTGAGAGTGATTGTTTGATCACCATAAGGTCACGGGCATATGCCGCTTCCTCAGCTGTCATAACTGACAGTTCAGAATAAGCAACTTCCGGTTCCTCTATATATTCCATAGGATTGATCACAATATCTTTAAACGCTTCCACAATCGCTTCTCTTACAGAAAGGTCTCCGTCCTGAGCAATATGCGCAGCCGCATTGAAGAGCGTGGTCTTTGCCTCTTCTTCGGTAGTACTGAGGACCTGTGTGATCGTTTCAACCGTCAGGCTGCCATCTTCGATCATTGATGTAACTTCGGTTTCAACAGATTCCAGAAGCTTGGGATCAACTCCCGAATCTTCATTTTCAGTCTTCTCGTCTCCGACGTTCTCGTTAGGCTCTCCTTCTGTAGGTGCATTTATAACTCCGTCTATATCACCTTCACCGTTCGTGGTATTGGTGCCGTTTACGGTATTACCGTTCGGATTACCCTCAGGTTGTTCTCCACCGGTAACGGCCATTTCTTCTGTTCCGATCGTATCGCCATACTCACCTCTCGGCGCAGCGCCTGAATTTGCATCAGTCTCTCCGCCGCCGGCGCCCTGTTCTTCAGGCTGTTCTCCCTTTTCACCGGGAGTTCCGCCCTCACGGCTACCACGACCTACAGCATCTTCCGAGTTTTCTGCTACTATCTCATCAGTGCCGATTCCTGCAACCGATTCATCTCCGGTCTCAGTACCGAAACCGTCAACCGCTTCCGTTCCGTCGGTTATTTCACCCGTTGCCTCATTTTCACTTACGATCGTGCCGCTAACATAATCACCCTCCGTTGAAGGCATGTTAATTGCCTCTCCCTCTCGGGAAATCGGTGATTTTCTAACGATATCACTTACATCGATCGCACCTGAGCGAAGAGCATCCGACAATTCTACGGCTCTTGAGAAATTAAATGCATTTGAATTACTCGTAGCATCTCCTCCGCCCACCGCATTTCCGCGCGGAGCAGCCTGTTCAAAGAGGATTTCTCCTGTCTCAAAGTTAAATGCGCAAAGTCCACCGTTTGCATAACGCACAATACAGTAAGGTGTTCTGATGTCTCGTGAATTGCTCATTTCACTGATTCCCTCAAGACTCACACCTTCAGGAACACGGAATGCTTCATCAAGAAGAACCGTAAGCTTCCTGTCTCTGCCGAGCGCTGCAAAATATGTATTTTCCAGATTACTCCAAAGTATCACGTTGCCTGCCTTAATATCCCTTGCAGTACGGATACTCTGAAGAGTCTTTCCGTCTGTGCAAAGAAGGAATCCTTCTCTGATCTGTTTTTCTCCTGTTGTAAGGTCGGTCGCTACGGAATAGCCGGCAAACATCTCTATCTTATACCCACCGAACTCACCTTCCGCAAGCGGAACCGGAGTCCTTTCCTCAAGAAGCTCAGTTCCTCTTTCGACAGCAGTTATAACATTTCCGGTCTCGAGGTCTATGATACTTCCGTCTCTCTCGAGTGCCTTTCCTCCAAAGATATTTGCGAAATTACCGTATCTGGTAGGAAGTGCATTTGAACCGCTGCCTCTTGCAACTCCTTCGATCGTATTGTAGTAATACTCACCTCCGGCTGCAGAAACATAATTAGCAAGATCCGCTCCGGATGAACTGAATACTGTTTCTCCTCCGTTTCCGGCAACTACAAACGTAAGATCCGATTCATAATCATAGGTAAAGCTGATCGTCTTTCTGTCAACAACACCTGTAGCAACCTTTTCACCCATAGATATAGCCCATGTATATGAAGGATCGATACAACTGAAATCAACAGAGATCGTGTCAACACCCGAATTATATACTCTTGCCTCCGGCATAGCCGAGAGATTGATCACACTTCCTCCCGTAGGATTGCCGGCACTGCCTCCTCCGACAGCTGTCCCCGGAAGAGGGATCAACATCCTGTTATTCGGATACATCTCTTTCATTCCATATGTGGAACTGTTCTGTATAGATGAACCGAGCGTCATCGAAGGCAGATATGTGTCAAGCTGGTAATACTCGATCGTCTTATCTTTATAATTTGAAGTAGTACGATCTGATGCCGTCGGCCATCCGAGTGATGTATAGGTGGAATCATTTTTCAATGCATCTAAACCAATCGGCGTGACATTAGCCTTTTGTGTAAGATCTAATTTATCCGACGTTGCAATATCACTTGCACCATAACGTGTATCTCCGACTGCATCGAACGAGGTCTTATCTATGGAGAGGTTTTCATGTTCGGTATTTACTCCTATCCTGGCAGTTTTACTTGTATATTTATCAAGAACCGCCGTATCCAAAACAGCCACACTCTTTACATATCTTGCCCCCGTGATTCTACCCAGGACAATACCACTTCCATTGATATTGGAATCGTTAACGATCACTCGTCCCAAAGCGAACCATCCCGTATCAGATTCAGTAGTATAGAAATCCTGATCATATCCGCCGATGATTCCACCGACGTTACCTTTACCGATAACGGTTGCTCCGCTTATAACATTTTTGTATCTCGGATGTTCGCTGGCTATGGACGAAGCCATCTTTACATAACCTGCTATTCCTCCGACCATCGTACCCTTACTAAGGTTTCCGAATTTTCTTGCCTCAACAGTCGTTTTATCATCGACTATCAGATTCTGTGCAAGATATCTGTACATCTCACCCATTACACCGCCGACCTTTTCACCACCGACGACGGTAGTATTCTTAACCATAGCATTATAGGTTCCGCTGATCGCTGTATAATTACCGTCCCATGCAGATGCTCTTCCGCACACGCCACCTACAAACGTTGAACGGGGTGCATATACTACACAGTCTTCAGCCGCTACCGATCTCAAACCAGTCGCATAACCGGCTACGCCGCCTATGTAATTGTATGTTGTTCCGTTTTTAACGTTATATGTCGCATCATTATAAGTAAACTTTAACATACGGTAAGTGACAAGCCCCTTCAAGGAATCACCTTCAGCTGTTTTTCCATAAGCTTTGACCAGGTCACCAAATGCATTAAACAGCTTACCTACACGCCC
>JAILKT010000032.1 GCA_024693545.1 Lachnospiraceae bacterium | reverse complement strand
GGTCGCCTCGGGGTTGTCGGAATCCGCCTGACGCGATCCTCTTACATCCTTAAGTGCCTCGAGGAATCTGTCTTTTGTGATGCCATGCTCCCTGAACACACTCTTTAGATCACCCGGATTAGCGATCAGGGCGAGCATAAGATGCTCAACCGAAACGTAGGTGTCCTTCATCGCGGTCGCTTCTTTTTCAGCTGCTGCCATCACCTTACTGAAGGTGGTTGTAATCCCCATGTCAAAATCACCGGTGACCTTGGGTTTCTTTTCGATAAGTCTTGTGACAGCCCCTCTGAATGTACTGACATCAACGCTCATCTTCTTCAGGAGCGCCAGTATCAGGCTGTCGCTCACAGTGATAAGTCCGAGCATAAGATGCTCGACATCGATCTGCGGATTGCCGTATTCAAGTGCGATGTTTTCACTGGCTTTCAAACTTTCAAGTGATTTCTGTGTATATCTGTCTTTTTGCATATCGGGTTCCCCCTTTCGTCTCAGAAACTGTATTCTGCATTTCTTTTGTTTGTCGTGGCTATCTTTTTCTTTTGTTTGTCATGGTTGTCTTTTTCTTGGTTATCACGGCTATCTTTTTCCTATTTGTCATGCTTTTATCCACCTCACAATATACTTATATCACCTGTTGTTAGCACTGTCAAGAGGTGAGTGCTAAAATTGTGTGAAAATTTTCACAATAAAAAAGGGACAGCTGATGCTGTCCCTCGTTTTTAACCTGCTTCAATTTTTGGCTTGAACTCCTAGCTGTCTGCCTTCTTACATTACCATATTTCCGACATTATCACCGTCAACAACACTTGCACGGCAAAGGATCGTATCCGAAGGAAGCGCCTCACCGGTAACTATATTGTTGTAGAGGTAAACTATAGGATCATGGCCCTGTCCGAACGCATCTTGTCCTACTGCCGCAAGGATCGCGCCTCTCTTGATGTAGTCAAAGATTATCGGTGTATGATCAAAACCGACTGCTTTAACCCTGCTCTGAAGGCCTGCATCCACGATCGCTTTAGCTGCAGCATCAAGGTATCCGCTGATAACATAGATAACCTGAATATCCATATGCTCACGGATCGCCTTTGCAGTCTTGTTATATACATCCTCCGCACTGTCGCCGATCGGAACCTTTCCGACGATATTGATACCGTGATACGATTCGATAGCATCAAGGAACGCTTCGGACCTGATCTTGTTGCTTCCGATGGTCATATCACTCTCAAGGATAAGAACATTACCGCGTTTTTCAAGATAATCAACCGTTGCCTTCGCAGCACTGCGGGCCTGGTCGGCATTGTCAGGTGCATAAAGCGCAAGTCTCTTAACTCTTGACGAGCACTCACAGTTATAAGAAATGATCTTAACGCCGGCTGCCTGAGCTCTTGCAAGTGCAGGAACGATAGAATCGATAAAGCCCGGGAATGTGATTCCGTCAAGTCCTTCATCAACAAGCTTATTAATCTTCTTGGCAAGGTCATCTCCCCAACCTTCGTAGGGAACGATGCCTTCATATATGATCTCTGCGGGAAGCTCTGACATCTCTGTGATAGCGTAATTGGCACCACGCTTTACACCGAACCAGAAATCGTTATCAAGCATACTGATAGCAAGTATCCTGACTTTCTTTCCGCTGATGGGACGAGTTTTAGTAGGTGTGATCGCGGTATTGAAGCCGCCCAGCAGTCTCTGAATTCCTTTAAGCATACCTCCGAGCTCGCCCGCATAATCGCCGATCCTCTTCGACTGTTCCGAAACCTTTGTTGTTACGCTTGCAATGCTCTCTGTTCTCTCACTGATAGCCTCGGATGTCTTATAAATATTCTGAGCCATCGTACGTGAATCTTCGGAATTGTCCGCAACGATCTCGAACTTGGCCATGATCTCTTCCATCTTGGCCTGAATATCCTGGTTCTGCTCGTTGATCGTCTTAAACGATGTGTTGACAAGTTCAAACGTAACCTGACTCTTATCATATGTATCCGAGCAATTTTTAATGCTTTCGTTAACCTGCTTGGAGCTCTCTACGATCTCACCGAGGATCGAGGTGATGGAATCCATACCTTCTTTGGTCTTTACGGACATCTCGTTCATCTGTCCGGCAACAACCGCGAATCCGCGTCCCACTTCACCGGCACGTGCTGCCTCGATCGATGCGTTAAGAGCAAGAAGGATAAGCTGTTCGTTAATGTCTATGATGAAATCGCCGATCTCGCTGATCTTAGCGATCTCCTGATTGAATTCAAGAAGAATGGAATCGATGCGGTTAAGATTGTCCGCCATAACGCTCATATCGTCTTTATAGCTTTCAAGGCGCTGCAGGCCCTCATGGCTGTTGCCGGTAACCTGAGAAAGTGTACCCTCAACAAGCGAAATGGCTGCATTGATCTCCTGCATCCTTGCATTACTCGACTCGATAAGCTCAAGATTATTCTTAACGATCTCGAACTGTTCGGATGTCTTTTCCGCAACCTGTGCGGCCCCGTCAGCGATCGATTTGTTATCCTGAGTGTTGGCTTCCGCACTTTCGGTAAGCTTGTCAACCGCGTCGGTAATGGTAACAACGTTGTTTTTGGTTGCTTCTATGAAAGTCAGGAGGTTGTTTTTGATGGAATTAAACGCCCCCGCAACTATTCCGTTAGAGCTCTTCTCAGCGCGCAATTTGATATCATCTACACCAATCTGCCCTCTGGCAATATCAGATGCTTTATCAATGATCTTCTTCTGTGAACTGCGGCCTCTGAGTAAAAAGAATAGAAGTAAACCGATGATCACCAATTCGCATGCTGCTACAATAATCCACACCATAAAAAGCCCCTCCTGTTTTATTGCGCTCACGTCGCAATCATTTTTATAGTTTTTCCTATAACTTCTCCAAAAGTTACTTGTTTAAAGTATAACTCATTTAACGTGCTCGGTCAATAAACCGTACATAAAGAAAGCGCCGAAATCAACACTTTTATCGGTGTTTTTTCGGCGCCTTTACGACACTTGTTTATCTCAGCCGGGTCCGTTTTCCCACTTAGCCAGCCGCTTTCCCTATCATTTTGCTTTTTTTATTATATACGCATATGAGAGAACCTTGTAATCGGGCTCTTCTTCAGTTCCGATATTTATGCAGATGGAGGGGGTGATATAGGCGTTGATCTTATCGCCTTCCCTGTAGGAATTCTTTTTGCTGTCAACAAACATTGAAAATTCCGTACCGTCAACCTCTGCTATTATTTGAGTGAGTCCCCCTTCTTCGTCATACTCAAACAGTTCGGAAGCAACTACTTTCATATTTTCAAGCTTGATCACGTCTTCTCCGAATGCAAGCGTATCGGCGAAAATCCTTTCAACACTTGTTTCCGATGCTTTCTTTTTGATCTCCTTGTTTGAAAGCTGCCGAATGCTGTCGGTTGTAAAATACATATTTATAAACCGGGGCATGGCTACGCTGAGATCGGTAACCTTCTTCGCATTATATATCATCGTTTCAAAATACACATCTATAGGATCTTTGTATTCCTCACCGGTCTTCTCGTTTATATGACTTATGTAAGAGAGTTCCGAATTACAGAAAGTCATCTGCGAAAGAACGCCCTCCGTTACATGGGCTATCTCATATTTCCACAGTTCGCCGGTTCCGTCTTCTTCGCCCGTCTTAACTTCCTTTGTTGCCGTTCCTTCAACCAGCGCTCCATCCTCGTAAAGGAAGTTCAATTGCTCTATGCCGTCTTTCGTTCCTCCCAAGTACCGGCCGTTCAGGGGCTGTTCTGCATAAAACTTGCCGATAAGGAGTACTTTTTGGTCATTAACTTTATATGAGAATACTCCGAAACCATTCGGTTTTCCGTCTTTGAGCGGTCCGCTGAAAGTTCCTGCGAAGGTTTCGTAATTATGTGAAGAAAACCTGTAAACGGTCTGCGTTGTTTCTGTTTGTGAAGACTTATTCGCTTTTCTTACGATCCATCCCGTTATTCTCGGCTCATATGTTCCGTCTGAATTTACAAATTCCGTCACACCGTATGAAACGAAATAAAGATCCCGTACTTTTCCAAATCTGTATTTCAGATCCTCGGGATTTCCATACAGCGTATATGCCTGATCATCGACCTTAAAATCATATCGGATATAGACAGGGTTGTTTTCCCCATCAACAAAAATGGCTCCGTTATACAATACTGCATTTTCAAGTCTGATCAGTTTGCCTTCATACTTTTCCGAATCATTCAAAAGAGTCTCACCCGGAACGCTCACGGCCTTTTTCTTCAATTTCGATTTGGAAGCCGCCCGCATCTTCTGGGTAGTCAAAACAACCCCGTCGTTTAGATCCAATCGATTCAATCTTGTTTCGGCCTGATAGGGATCAAATAAATTATCTAAATACATACAGTCAAACGGATCGGTATACATTTCACCGTTTTCATCAACATGGAAGGTTGACTTAAACCCTGTGTGAGTACTGCTCATGACAAAATAACCATTTCCCGATTTTATACCGTATGTTGTTGTCCATTCTTTGTCATTTTCCAATTTTTGATAAAAATCTTTTATCACACCGTTTTTATAGTTTTCAACTGTTTCTATAGCCGTAAGATCATCCTGCCCGGTCAGATCGAACTCCATAGTCATTTTTCCGTTCGGAACACCGTCTTTAAAAGTACCGGTGGCAGTATAATTCAGCCCTTCGGAATTTTGTAAAAAGAATGTACCCTTACCGTTCGGAAGACCGTTTTCGATCTCACCTTCGTATTTTCCGGTTCTCGTCACATAGTCAAACGTTGACATTGTGAACATTTTCACAGAAAACTCATCCGAAGCGGTACTTCCCGTTGCTTTCTCATCCGAAGCGATACTTCCCTTTACTTCCGTATCCGACGTCGAAGCCTTAACCGGGAATGGTACAAACATGATTGCTGCAAGGATCATTGCAACAAGAACCGAACCTGTCTTTGCCGTAATTTTCATATCATTTCACCTTTCTGTCCAACAATCACGGTTTGATATTTTATCCGTCATTGCTACATTTTTTGTGATATATACTATCTGGTTTGTTCCAGCATCGGCAATATTATAATCATTATCACACGAATTAGCAAGAGTTTTCATGAACCTCTTCCTCATTTATTTAATCATACAAACTGCTGCTTAACAGACAACGAATTACCACACGTCTCTACTATAGCATGACATCCGCACACAAGCGGCATCATCTGTTCCGTATGGCCTATATCAAGATCCATCAGTATCGGAACTCCCATTTCTGCCAGTACACCCGTCACTGCATTATACTGGTTCATTCCGAGGCAGTCCTCGCCGTAGTGGAGCGGGCGCCCTACAAGGAAGCCCTTTACTCCTTCAAACCAGCCGTTCTCGCGAAGCTGCCAAAGCGCTCTTCTTATGGCCATGGGATTCAGATCGCAGGCCTCAAAGAACCATACTATCCCCTCATCCTTGTAGCGTTTTATAAATTTGTCCGTGCCTGCATAGGGAGTTCCGGCAAGTATCTGAAGGCAGTCAAGACAACCTCCGATCAGTCTGCCTTCAACCCCTGTATTTTTCCCTTCGGGTGACAGGTCGTCCTCAGGTGCTCCCGGCAAAAACACCTTCATACCAAAAGGTTCCGTGAGATTCGCAGGTGCAAAAGGATCATCACTCTCGATCCCTTCTTTTTCCCAGAAATCATGATTGGTAACAGTATCCCGCTCGCCCTTCATTATCTCAAGCATCTCCCGGGCATGACGTGCAAACGGATCGGCCCAAAAATGTGCGGCATTCGGTCCGTATATGCCTGCCGTGTCACACTGTGTTGCAAGCGGAAGCAAAAGGTTTGTGTTATCTGAATACCCCGCAAACCACTTGGGCTCCGCTGCCGCAAGCTTTTCAAAATCCACAAACCTCAGATCCTCACACATCGTCTCGCCGCCACCGGCAGAGATTACCGCATCAACGTTACGTTTCGTAAAGAAATCCATGATCTCGGCTCCGCAAGCTTCGGGCGTATTGCTCTTTCCGAGTCCCTCTGCCAAATAAGCGTTGGGACCGACTTCCACGTTATACCCGGCCTTTTTGAGGTTCTCTATCGAGCGGTCAAGCCTGTCCTTATAAGGACTGCCCACTGCCCCAAAAGACGGCGCGATAATGCCGATCGTATCACCTTTTTTTATATATTTCGGAAATCTCATATTAATTCTCCTTGTATTATGGATTTGCACTTATTATTTCAGCCGTAAAGCATACGCCGGTACACTTCGTCAGGTACCGGCTGCTTTCTTATCTTTCACTTCGTCAGGTGCCGGCTGCTTTCTTATCTTTCACTTCGTCAGGTACCGGCTGCTTTCCTGTTTTTCACTTTCTCAGGTACTCAAGCACTTCCTTGAGATCCTTCATCACTTTGTGACACAGCGGCCTGATCTCATCATCCGGCTGCACAAGGTCGGGAACCATGATGGGTAACATACCGCCTGCATGTGCTGCCCTGATCCCGTTATACGAGTCTTCAATAACATACGTTTCGGCCGGAACCGCCCCGAGCTTCGAGCATGCCAGCAGGAACACTTCGGGATCGGGCTTGCTCTTTTTAAACATTCCTCCGCCTATCACCTCGTCGAAATATTCAATAAGGTGCGTCTCGGTAAGCTGTCTCCTGACCCTGTCTATATTTGTCGACGACGCAAGTGCCAGCTTAAATCCTGCATTTTTAAGACCTTTGAGGCATTCCGCCGCATAAGGTTTAACCGGCATTCCGTCTCTTTCCGCTTTTTCGTCAAAGCGGTCGAGCGTAGCCTGCCTGAACCAGGCTCCGTCAAAATCCTCCCCGTACTTATCCCTCAGAAGTCTGATACACGCGTCTTCCGTTCTTCCGATGGTTTTAAAAAAAACATCGTCTATTTCCTTGAGACCGTTTTCATCCGCTATCTCGTACCAGCATATATGGTCGAGCGCCTCCGAATCGAGGAGTACCCCGTCCATATCAAATACTACTGTTTTCTGCATTTTATTTCCTCTTTCTTCGTGATTGTAACAAGTCATAAAAAAGCTTCCGAGCCTGCTTTAAATATAATTCCTCCGCGCGCGCCATGGCTTCTTCGATCGCCATCCCGGGTTCCGCGGTCGGCACGAGAGATCCGATACCGTATTCAAAAAGCCCTTCGGCGCCCTGCCCGATCGAGCCGCAGATCGCAACAGCGGGAACGCCTGCCTTAAGCGCTCTTTTCCCGACTCCCTGCACAACTTTTCCCTGACAGCTCTGAGAATCCGCGCGCCCTTCGCCGGTAACGACCAGGTCCGCTCCCGTCAGTATTTTATCAAACTCCGCAAGATCAAGCACCGTCTCGATCCCGGATTTCATTTTTCCGCCAAGAAATACGGTAAGCGCCGTTCCGAGTCCGCCTGCAGCGCCCCCTCCCTTTATCTCATCGGGATCCACGCCAAACTCTTTCCTTATCACATCTCTGTAGTTTATCATACCCTCTTCGAGTATGTCCTGCATTTTTCTGTCTGCTCCCTTTTGTCCGGCAAACGTATATGTAGCACCGTTTTCACCGCACAGCGGGTTGGTCACGTCGCACATTACGGTCAGATCCGCATTTTTAAGCCTCGGATCGAGTCCCGAAACATCTATTCTTCGTACCTTGATCAGATCGCATCCGCGTCCCTCAAGTTCCCGGCCGTCCGCACCAAAGAATCTGATCCCGAGAGCTTTTGCGCATCCCATTCCGCCGTCATTGGTCGCACTTCCCCCGATTGCCGTAAAAAGCCGCGTAAATCCCCTATCAAGAGCGTCTTTGATCAGTTCACCCGTTCCGTAAGTTGTCGTTATAAGAGGATTTCTTTCGTCTTTTGATATGAGCGTTAAGCCCGAAGCCGCCGCCATTTCGATCACCGCACGGTCGTCACCGATTTTTCCGTAGCAACATCGCACAAGGCCTGACTTTTCTTTTTGGCTAACGCCCATGCAGTCGCTTTTTCGTGTGCCGAGCGGGCCTTGAACATCGGCATATATGCGTTCACCACCGCACGCTTCGATAAGCGCATCTACCGTGCCTTCGCCGCCGTCCGCCACGGGTATCCCGATGCACTCCGCCTCGGGGAACACTTCTTTCGCCGCGCAAGTCAGCAACTGCGCCGTCCGCATACTTGACAGCGAACCTTTGAACGAATCCGACGCAAATACAAATTTCATATCATTCCTCGAAAACATTACATGATGTCAGATCGACCTTGATCACGTTTACCACGCCGATCTCATAGACATTACACTCGAATTTTCCGACCAGTATCTCTCCGTTCCGGTCGACGCAAATGACCTCGCCGGGCTTTTCGTTTGCTACCCAGTACATGCCGTATAGTTTCAACCCGTTTCTGGTTGCATTGTGATTTGTGTTGAGCTCATAATGGCTTGAAGGCGTTACGATCCTGTTCTTGTCGGCCGCGAGTGAAGTACTGAAGCCATATGTCTTATCCGTAAGCATATCGATCGACGGGATACCTACCTTTGTTTCCTGTCCGCAGATATCCATATCAAGCAGAACGCGATCGTCCATCCCGGCCCATAGCGGCTCGTATGTTCTTTCGGATTTCTCGTAATCATTATATCGATTGAGCATGTAGTACAGACAGCTTGTCTTCCATGTGGTGGTCTTCGCTTCCTTGTATCCGTCATATCCTCCGCCGCCGATAATACAGTTGTTCATAAGAAGCGCATATTCATCTGTCTTTTCAAGGATCCTCCATTCCATCGGAACAAATTTGAAAGGCCCTACACCAACCTGGGAATCATATGTATATCTTTCTTCTTTATATGTGAGTATTCCATGATCCACCGCTCCACCGTCCTTATAGGCGTCGATGATCTTGCTCTTGAGCGTTTTGTCTGTGATCTGCTCGGTCGGCGCCGTTCCGAAATAGGCATATCCGTCCCTGAAGGTGATATCCGCATATTTGATCTTCGAATTACCGTTCTCGTCAACGGATGACAGTTTGAGCTTCTCGGAACGGGCGATCGGATTTCTGAGGCCTGCATCTGCACTTTTTTTGAATGCATAGAGCACTGCATAGCAATCTCCGAGTTCGATGGCACCGACATTTATCTCCGTCTCATCGTAGTTAAACGGCGATTTTTCGGCGCGCGTTCCGTCAGATTTAACAATAAAGAGCCGTATCGTTGCATTTTCAAGGCCTTCATCGCATTCGTATTCCGGTTTATATCTATTTCTGTCGCTTCCCCCGGGCTCATCGCTTCCGCATACAAATTTTGTGCAAACATCTTCGGCGAACCTGATCCCGACGGGCACTCTCGAGAAAATATCCGACTTTATCGTGATCTTTTTTCTGGCTGATACGTTCGACCAGACTTTGGTCTTTCCATCCTTTAAATATGCCTTGACGCTGAATGAATATTTTCCAGGATTGAACGGCGAATACGTATATGTTCTCGCCTTTTTCCCGTTCTTTTTTATCGTTGCGACAGAGCGGTATTTGGTGCTGCCGGGCTCCTTGGCGTAAATACGGTATCCGTCGGCATTAAGAGTCTTTGCGATAGTGAGCGTGATCAGGCTTTCATCATCGGAAACCTTGAGTTCAAATTCCGGGGTATCGGGCATAAGCGTTTCATCGGCCCGCACGGGCTCTGCGCCGATCAATGACAAAACGGTAGCGATTGCCACCAGCATGCTTGCTATTCTTTTAAGCATCTGCATTTCCTCCATTTCATAAAACACCTGCCACCTTCTTACGCGATCTGAAAGATCACTTGTGGTACGGCTCACCGTACCTCTCTTAAGGCAGACGAAAAACTCTGTGTAATTCAATGTTCCCGGTCAACAGAGGTTATTTCCACTAGTTCAAGCATCTTTTTCCGACTTTTCGGATTGACAAATCATCCGGTCTGTTGTAATATAATCGCATAAGAAACGGGTTTTCACCGTACAGTCTATGACTCAAGCGGGCTACTCGTTTCTTTTTTTATGGTTGTAAGATCATACAAATATTTTTTTCCATCTTCATCATGTCTCACGAGCATTATTGCAGTATATATATTGTATCTTTCAAGATCGCCGGAATTGCTATATACAGGAATACCAAAACGTATATTGTATCTATACCACCCGTTTTTCGCAGAAATCCGTATCAATAAACACTTTCTCTGCACAAAAAGCAATCTCATAATATTTTCCCACATACTGCATTAAATAGTGCTCAACCTCTGCCCAGTCATCTTTTGACAATCCTCTGAACTTCTTATCATTTATTAATACAATTCGATTATTCTCTTCGTCAGTAATAATAGATACCCTTCTATTGCTGCTTCCGGATAAATAATCTCTATTGTCAAACCGATCAGATAACAGTTCATAATACTGAAGCAATCTTCTCTCAGTACATGACATTTCATCACAAAGCAAATCCACCAACGACATCTCAAGTGCCTTGCAGATACTCACCAACTTATCCGATTGTGGATTGATTCTTTTCTTCTTCCAGTCGCAGATGGTGCTTGTGGCAATCCCGGTTCTTCTTGATAATTCAAGTTGTGAAATATTTAATTCATCCATTCTGACGAATATTTTTTCATATATTTCCATGATACAATCCCCATAAACAAATCCGATTTTTCGGATGTTGTATCATGTTTTTCATAGAAAAACAACAATGTAACATCATCAATTACAATCGGAATAATCAGAATGTTTTGATCTTATCATCTTTAAAGCACGCATTACACAGAGTCATTTTTCCTTGTTTTATGATCAGATTCCCAATGTTCATTATTCGGATGATAAGCAGAGATAATGATTATCTTTCTGTCGTTAAAACCCACTACGACATGAATAACACCATCTGTCTGAAATTCCATGCCCAAGATCAGGCACGACGGAAAAGACGCTTCGATTTTTCAGATTGACATTTACAATATTCTTCGATCTTTGTATTATTAACATTAATCTGCACAAGTACGCTTAGCATCTAACTGCTCTGTAGTTATTTGATGTGTTTTGTCATATTTGTTATGGCAATCCTGGCATAGGAAAAAGAACACTTTTTTGATATCTTTATGTACTTCTTTGAATTTCTTCTCAAAATCCTCCAAAGGCACCTTATAT
>JAILKT010000134.1 GCA_024693545.1 Lachnospiraceae bacterium | reverse complement strand
GTCCGTATCACTGCTTTCGTCAAAAAGACTCTGCAATAAAGACGCATCCACATCCTCATCCGTAGTAACATTCACAAGATCGTCCGCACCGTTATCGATCTCTCCGTTAATATCCTTGAAAAAACCCATATCTGCCTCCTCTTACTTATAAAATCAATATAAACACAAACCATTATATTATATCCTCAAAAAAAAGTCATCATTTTATTCGCAAAAAAAACTGCGGCTTGACATGCAAGCCGCATATATTTTATTAATAGTGTCCTCCACCGCCTGAGAACGATCTTCCTCCGGAAGAGTGATGCGATCCGCCACCTGATGAAGAAGACGACTCTCTCTTGACTCTGGTGACTGTCTTGTACAGGAAGAAGTCACGTGAGTTTCTTAAATTAAACGATCCCGGAACAATATAATCCGAAGCTTCGGTCTTAACAGCAACGCTCCTTAGCTGATTCTTCATCGATCCGACCCTTATAAATCCTATGATCAGCCCTATAACGATCCATACCACGATCCTGAGGACCCAATCGAACAATCTCTGAGGATGTTTTCCGTCAATATAGGGTTTTCCGTTTCTGTATCCTTCAAAATGGATCTCTGCCTGATTGATAAACTCATCAACAGCCGTATTGTAAAGATCGTCTGAAAGATAAGACTTCATCTGATCAAAAATATATTCCGTTGAAGAGTGATCGATCGCGCCCTGAAGTATTCCGGTAGATTCGATCGCCCATGTTCTGTCATCATCGCACAGCATAAAGATAACGCCGTCAGCAGACAGATTACCGTTATGATAGTAATCCTCCCATGCATAAAAATCACATGCAAATTGCTGCGTTCTCCATACTTCATCATACCCGGTATAGTACGAGTCATACTCACTGGGACGCTGAGAGCAAAAAGCTATGATAACATCAACACCGTATTTATCGCTCAGATTGCGAAGTCTCTGCTCTATTTCCTGCTCGTTATCGTCATATATGAGGTTTGCTTCATCATAAAATCTCTTAATATCGGTAGAGCCGCTGCCGATCTTGTAATCCACATCGGATGAATCTGCCGCCTGCGCATATGTGCCGAATCCGACAGTGCAGAGCGTTACCGCACAAAGGGCGGCAAGTAAAAATGATCTGATAATTTTTTTCAATTTCTTGTCCTCCCTTCTACAGTATTCCGATCAGATGAAGCAAAAACCAGCATGCACCGGCAGCCACCGTGCCTATGCCTACCGTGCTCCAGAGATATTTTCTGTAAAGTCCCTTATCGCAAGGAAGATTACCGACAAACTTGCCCGTCTGTCCATTCATAGCGAAAACGAACTTTTCTCCGTTCCATGTTGTATTAAGTATCCATAAAGGAAGAAGTGCATAACGCGTTTTCCCTTTACTGAGACGGATATTGTTGGTTTCCGTCGTAAGCGTTGTATATTCGGAAGCTGTTGCCCTGAATGCCGCCTCTGTGCTGTTTCTGACGCGCGTATTGGCACGTTCTACAGATTCTTCCGGTGAAACATCATACTTATCCGCACAATATCCTGCAAGATAAGCCGACTGGAATTCAACGCCCTGATTCACATCGAAAGGCTCAACGGAATCCATGAGTGCATCATCCATTTTTTCCGAGCCGTCAACGGGTATATTCGCAAACGACATACTTCCCGATCGAAGCACTCTGTAGTAACTCGTCTCGGTAACATTATATGAACCGGATGAATATTTATGAACCTTGGTTCCTTTAAATACCATGTTTGCATCCGCATCAGAATCAAAGATCCAGAAAGGCACATAAACACCTTTGATCTCGTCGATATGGTTCTGTTGTTTAAATATCGGAGGCAAAAGCTTCTTGCCCTGAAGATGCTTGTTAAACGCTTCCTTTGCAGCCTTTTTGTCAAGTTTGAAAGGAATGACAAAATCAGGTTTTAAACCTCCCACAAATCCTGCCGTCATGACTATCGGATTATCACAGAAAGGACAGGAAGATGCTGTGGTTGTTGAATCAAATGTGATCTTTGCTCCGCAGGATTTACATTCATAGCTGACCATCCCCGACGCATCCGCATCGGTCCATTCCGATCCCGCTTTGGTATCCCACGAAAGATCGTCATTAACTGTATCTTCGGAAATGGCCTCATCCATTTCCTTAAGAGTCTCCATCTCAAATTCGGTATCGCAGTAAGGGCATTTCATTTTCCCAACGGTACTGTTGTACTCAATCGCACCCGAACAGCACGGACACTTGTATTCAAGTAATGCCATCTTTAATTCTCCTATCAAAAAGCGGTTTTGTGATCACCGCTTTTCTCCCATACAAATTTTACAGGGTCATATTTTTTTATGCCCTCGGTGAACCGCAGTTACTGCAGAATTTTCCGGTATTGACCGTTCCGCACTTGCATGTCCAGCTTCCTGCGGGCGCGGGTGCGGGTGAACCGCAGTTGCTGCAGAACTTACCTGTATTGACCGTTCCGCACTGACATGTCCACGAACCTGCTGCGGGCGCCTGTTGCTGCTGTTGCTGCTGTCCCATTGCAAAAAGATTCTGTGCGCTTACTCCGCCTGCCTGCTGAGCCATACCCATGCCCATAAAGCCTGTCATCGCACCTGCCGAATTCTTGGCAGCATCCTGCATAGCCTGGCTCTGTGCGCCGACAAGAGTAGCGGCAGCCATGGTAGGATCGCGGTAGATAGCGTTTCTCTGTGCCTGACGGATGAGTTCTTCATCGTCGGGATCGGCATTGATCGAATTAATGTTAAAAGTATGAAGTGTGATTCCACGGTTCTGTGTCCACTTCTCAACAAGCACTTCACGAAGTGCTTTCTCAAGTTCAAGTGTATGTCCTGCGATAGAGCTGTAACGGATACCCTGATCCGAGATCTTGCTGAATGCGGGCTGAAGAGCTGCAAGGAGCTCACTCTTGAGCTGTGCGTCGATTTCCGAGCGATCGTAGGTATTGCTTACATTTCCGCAAACATTTGTATAGAAAAGAAGCGGATCTGTGATCTTATACGAATAAACGGCATTACATCTCATTCTGATATCGATATCAAGACCGATGTTCTTGTCAACAACTCTGAAAGGAACAGGACTGGGTGTTCCGACCTTGTTGTCGATGATCTCTTTCGTATTGAAGTAATAAACTCTCTGATCCTTACCGGTATCGCCGCCGTAAGTAAAACGCTTACCGAATGCCTTGAAGGAATCGATAATGCTCTTTCCGAGGCTGCCCGCAAAAATACTGGGTTCCGAAGATGTATCATATGTAAATTCACCGGGTTCTGCGCAGAACTCAACAACCTTCCCCTGATCAACAATGATCATACACTGTCCGTCTGCTACAGCGATACCGCTGCCGTTAGAAATGATGTTGTCGCTTCCCTTAGTGTTCGAAGAACGGGAACCGATCATCTTCTGTCCCTTCACAACAAGAATATCCTTGTCAATTGCCTCACAATAAAAGAATTCTTTCCACTGATCGGCGAGAACGCCACCTGCTGCTCCAAGAGCTGCTTTGATAAGTCCCATTTGTAAACTCCTTTCAAATTGTCCTTTGAGGATTTGTCGATTCTTTCGACATCGATATTAATTATACGTTTTTTATTGTTTTTCCGCAACATAAAGATACTCTCGCAGGACAGTATTAAACTGTTTTTTATTCTGTATTATCATTCGTTAAATCGCGGGGAAACTGTATTTAAGATCCGCATAAGTCCTGTGACTGCCGTAGCGGATCTCATCGTACCTGTGGTACATACTTTCGGGCATATTGAAAATAGTAAACGTTTATTGTAGAATTAATCGGAGAGTGATCCACAAAAAAGGAAAAGCAAGGAGAAAACCGATACTATGGGAAAAAGATCTATACGCGAAAACAAAAACATCTACCAGATCAGCCGGGAGAATATGGAACTGACCAGAGAAAAAGCTTCCGACCTTATGGTTTTTTTATCTGCTGACAGGATTGAGAAGATTGAAAGCGAAAAATCTCTTCCCCACGCCGATGAAATTCTTGCAATGGCCGAGGCATACAAAGCCCCCGCTCTTTGTAACTATTTTTGTTCTCACGAATGCCCCATAGGTAAAAAAGATGTACCGGAATTAAGACTCAAAGATCTCTCTCAGATCGTACTCGAGATCATTTCGTCACTCAATCATTTTGATAAAGAAAAAGACAAACTCATCAACATATCCGTCGACGGTGAGATCACCGAAGAAGAATATGAAGAGTTTGCCACGATTGAAAAGCACCTTGACGACATTTCACTGGCCGTACGTTCTCTCAGGCTTTGGGTGGATCAAACGATCGCCAACGGCCATATTGACAAGGATCAGCTCGAAGAGGCCAGAGAACACGTTCAGAACTGACATCTCCGCCTGCCGGCGATTCAGTTTTGTTTTCTTACGATCGTGTACTCGTTACCGGCGCGATAATAAGGGCACCCCGTTCTCGTATCACCTGCCATGCGTGCATAATCGTCTTCGTCGATAAAGCTTTCGACACAATAATATTCACCGTATTCATCATCATATTCATAATACATGCATCCGTCGCATGACGGATGCATTACTTTTTTATTTTTTTCATTATCATTCATTTCAGATACCTACCTAAGCTCATATATGAGGTTTGCACCCAAATACATAAACACCAGAGCCAGACTGTATAACCCCCCGCCTATCATATCGGAAAGCCAGTGTACCCCCGAAAAGAGTCTGAATATTACCACTGCGACAGCGAGAAATGCCAGGATGATCGATATGAAAAATGCCACTCTTTTCTCCCTGATCACCCGTCCGACCGCAAAAATCGCGGGAATAAAGATACAGAGGGCAAGCAAAGTATGTGACGAAGGGAAGGACGGTTCGAGACTTCCGTCATTTTCGAGGATCGGTCTGTAATTGATCGCCAATTTATCAAACGTTATGTAGATGATCGCAACAAAAATGAAGATCACACCCATACTCGTTATACAGTAATCAACTTTAAACAAACTTTTTCTTTTTATAAGCTGATAAACTCCGAGAGCTCCGAATGCGGCCGCCGTGAGCAGCGCAAAATACCCGCCGAATTCAGAGAATCCATAGAGGACCTTATTTACTCCGAAAGCATCCGCAAATGCGCTGTTAAGTCCCGCGAGACCGACCGAAGATCCTCCCGGACCAATGGGTCTTACATCTACGGACGCAACCAAAACCGTGAACAAAAAAGCCACAGCCAAAAAAGCAATTCCGATTATCGTAAACTTCTTTCCTAAACTCATATTATCTCTCCTAAAGGTTGATTTGGTATTATTCACATTGCTTATCAGATCATCTCCGGAACATATCCATCCTCATAAAGCATATGGATAAGGCCGCCGTAAATGACGTATCCGAGTTTTCTGTACAGTTCAACGGCATAAGTATTCACACCATATACATAAAGTGAGGCCTCTTTATAGCCTCTCCCGGCCAGATATGCGCATACTCCCCCGAGAAGTTTTTCCGTTACGCCTAATCTGCGGTACTCTTTTATGCAAAATATATTTTCCGTTGAAACATTATCGGGTTTGTTTTCCCAAACAGAAACAGCCGCGATCACTTTTCCTTTGGATCTTGCCAGGAACTGAATACCTTTTTGCTCTTTCAGTCTGTATCTCAGCTCATTCTCACTGTCGGGCACGCCAAATACTCTCTTGTTTGCCTCAAAATAGCCTTCAAGCTTTTTCGTTGCTCCCTCGGTTTCGGCATCGACCGTTTCCACTTCTATCTTTTCATCTCTGCCGTTCCTGCGTGTAATTACAAATTCAAAATTACCGTTTCCTTTGTTCGGGACAGTCTCCGTCAGATCCTTTTTCATCCTGTACATAAAATGCTGCGCCCTGAATCCGAGCCACGAAAGGAAATTCATATATTCAACGGAAGACGAATAACAAAATGTCCTAAGGATCAGTCTCTTGTTTCCCTCAGCATCGCAGATCCTTCTGTATTCGTATATGAGCGTATCCATAAGCATTGCAGAGATCTCGACCTCGTTTTCCATGGGCTTTACTTCAAGTTCCATGCCGAGATATCCGGGTCTTTTCCTATCCGCATATCTGTACGACGACGTTTCCAGCAAAAAACACACACCGACAACAGCACCTTCTTCGACAGCAACGTGCATAGTCTCCTTCCGCACATCGCCGTTATGGTCAATCTCTTTCGCAAGAGATTCAAAAAGCGCTCTTATCTCGTCCGAAAACCGATCTTCATATCTGAGTATTTCTATCACTTCATAAGCCTTTCTGTTATCTTGATGTGAACGAAAACGATCCGGACGGTGAAATACGAAGTTCCGTGAAAGAATTCACGCCGTCCTTCAAAAATACAAGCGGTACCTCTTTGTCATTATTGTTATATATCTTCGTTTCAAGCGATCTTCCATCGACATTGTTTGCACAGATAACAGCATCAATATTATCCGTCATACGCGTCATATCCGTCATATTAAATAATTCGTTTTTAACATAATCTGAAATAAGGATCACATAGTCAGCTCCCTCACTCCTGCATATATCCGCATATTTCCTGACCGTTTCGTTCAGATATGAATTCGATCTCGCGCTGAAACTGTATGCCATTCTCCCGTCTTCCATAAATATATCGCTTTTGCTCTCGGTTACGGAATTATCAGAAATCGCCACATAAGCGATTTTGACATTGCCGAGAGACACTATATCATATCTGACGATCCCTTCGGTAATATCCTCCTGAAATCCGCTGTATCTGAAATTCACCGACATGCTCTTCAAGCCGCCTTCATCGAGCATGGCTTTAAGTCCGTCCAATCCGAAGTCAAACTCGTGAGATCCGATCACTGCGTGAGTATAGCCTGCCGAAGCCATAGCTTTAACAGTTTTTATCGCGCCGTCAATATCGCCGGAAACGTCCGCGCTCACGTGATTACCGCAATCCACAATGTCCACATTTACATTCGTCTTTCGGATTTCCTCAGCGCGCTCCTTTATCTGTTTAAAATCAGCATCTTCCCGCGCATTCCCAAGCAAATTTCCCGTAAAGAGGATTGCTACTTCCTCGCGTTCTTTATTTTCCTCGACTGCTTCTTCGTAATTCTGCACCTCATCCGCTTCGTTTTCCGTTTCGGAAGAACACGCAGTCATCCCGATCACAGCGGCCGCAATGATCAATGCAATTATCCGATATCCGATCTTCTTTTTCATCAATTGGCTCCCTCTTCTTCAATACATTATTCCCCGATACAGTATAATGTTCATTTTTCTCTTTCACAAGTCCTTTTTGATACGGCTCATATTGTTGAAATGAATGCTAAAAGTATTTATAATCAAATTGTATGATTTGAAACACGTAAAACATTAAAGGAGGCATTTGAATGGATGAATTTTTAAATTTTCTGGCAGAAACGGGAACCGAATTTGCACTTCGTCTTGTGGGCGGTCTTGTTCTTCTCTTCCTGGGGATCAAGATTTCAAAAAAAGTAGTCAAGATAATCGACAAGAGTAAAAAAGTTCAAAAGATCGAGCCAAGCGTAAGGACTTTCCTTCGCAGTGCGCTTACCATAGTTCTTTATGCAGCCGTTATATCAAGTGCTGCGATCATATGGGGAATCCCAACAACCTCATTCATGACCATATTTGCTTCTGCCGGTGTTGCTGTCGGCCTCGCACTTCAGGGTTCGCTTTCCAACCTTGCCGGAGGCATAATGATACTTCTCTTCAAGCCTTTTAAGGTCGGCGATTACATCGAAGGAGTTTCGTGTGCCGGAATTGTTCAGGAGATCACCGTTATGTACACAAAGCTTCTTACGCTCGACAACAAAGTAGTTGTCATACCGAACGGTTCTCTCACCAATTCTAACATAACGGATTACTCCACCATGCCCCTCAGGCGTGTTGACCTCACGGTCAGTGCCTCCTACGGCGACGATATCGAAAAAGTAAAAAGCACCGTTCTCGAAACCGTTAACGCTCATGAGCTCGTGCTCAAGGATCCCGAACCTTTTGTCAGACTCCTTGCGCATAAAGAAAGCTCACTCGATTACACCGTGAGGGTTTGGGTTAAAGGTGAAGATTATTGGACCGTATATTTCGACCTTATGGAAAACATCAAAAAGGCATTTGACGAAAAAGGCATTTCGATTCCTTTCCGTCAGCTCGATGTTACGATTGTAAAACAATAAAATCAGTAACTCCCCGGAAAGCGTGAGCTCGCCGGGGAGTTTTTCTTAAAATCTTGACATCCATACCATCGCCAGATCCGGCCACATTGCCACATCCGCAAATGCTTTAACCGGGTCGTCCTTTATAGCCGCAAAACCTTTTTCAGTATCGTCTTCAGGTTTCTCTTCAGTAGCCTCAGCCATCTCTTCGGGATCCTTATCGGGGAACTGCTCTATCAGCTCGGCTACCCTTTCGGGTGAAACGTTTATGCCTTTGCCGGCTTTTACGGCCTCGATCGCATTTTCAAGCTGTTCCATTGTTGAATCCGGGAAGTTTCCTTTGAAGAAATCCTCATTCGGAACGGACAGACCGTGAAATCCTGTGGGGAATACGTAGTGTGCGTAATAAATCCCCTTTTCTCTCAGCGCATTCGCAAGCAGATAACTGTTCTCGACCGGAACAAGGTTGTCATCTCTTGTCTGCCATATAAAGCATGGCGGAGTATCGCTCTCAACATGCTTTTCGATCGAGAAGTAATCTTTAAGATCTTCGGGCAGGTCGTGTCCGATAAGCGCCTGTGCCGAATATATATGAGTGAAATCCCCGAGCGTAACAACCGGGTATGCAAGAATGACTCCGTCGGGCCTCGCCGAAACCGTATCATATGCGGGATTCGGATCGACCACATCTTTATAATGAACGGCAAGACTGCCGCAGACATGCGCTCCTGCCGAAAAACCGCACATAACGATCTTTCTGCCTTCTATCCCGTACATTCCGGCTCTGCTCCTGATAAACCTTATAGCCCTTGCCGCATCATTCATCGGCTGATAAAGAAGAGGTACGGACATCGTGATGTCTGCCGTGTAGGTCAGAACAAAGACATTCATTCCCCTGTCAAAAAACTCAAGCGCGGGAATCTGCGCTTCCGGCGAAACGACCATGCAATATCCGCCGCCCGGAACTATGATCATACAGTCATGCCGGGCACCGTCTTCATGAAGATAGCCCCGGATATTTGGTTCAAACCCGTAAGCGGCTTCGTAATCATACTCCCCCGTCTGCCAAATATTCTCTCTGAAGGTTTTCATAAAACGCCTCCCTAAAATTTGAAGATCAGATCCTTTCGAATACGGGCATGTACTCGATCGGCGCGTCAACGCTTACGGTCCTCCCGCCCTCAAATACAGCTGTGCTGCCGTCATCCCCGTTTCCGTGCACAAGCATCCATTTTCCCTCGGGAAGGTACACGTCACGCTTATATTCATAGGCGTGAAGGATCGGAGCCACGAGATACTTCGGTCCGAACATATACTGATCTTCTATATCCCAGCACTGCGTGTCACCGGGGAATTCATAAAACATCGGCCTGATAAGCGGTGAGCCGTTTTTCGAGGCCTCCTCAAAAAGCGACCTGATATAATCATGCATTCCGATCCTGATGTCGTAATACTTTTTCATGATGGCGTAGTTTTCCTCGCCGTAGCTCCAAAGCTCATTGGGCTGACCTGTGTGCAGATATCCCCCGCCGCGCTCGCGATCGTCGAGCGGTGCGATATTATACGGCCCGCGGTCTCCGTGCATTCTGAGTACCGCAGAATAAACAGCGAACTGATACCAGCGGATAAGGAGCTGTCTGAATTCGGGATCATTTACGTCATCGGTCATAAAACCCCCGACATCTGTCGTCCACCACGGTATCCCCGCAACGCCCATGTTAAGGCCGCATTTTATCTGATCTGCAAATGCTTCGAATGACGATGGTACGTCTCCCGACCATACGACATTGCCGTATTTTTGCGAACCCGCCCATGCGCATCTGAGAAGATTTACGACAGGCTTACCCTCTTTCACCATTTCGTCGTAGAATGTGCGGCTGTACATCTGCGGATACATATTGCTGATCGTAAGGGCCGGCCCGTCACAGTAGCGGTAGTTTTCAAAATCATAAACGCCGTAATCCGGCTCCGAATTATCGAGCCAGAACGCATCTATACCAAGATCGTAATAATTCTTTTTACATACTTCCCAGACATACTTTCTCGTCTCGGGATTAAAAGGATCGATCTCCACGCAGTCGCCCTGATAATCATAGGTCTGGGCCGCTCCGCGTTCTGTCTTAATAAGAAGTCCTCTTTCCATCATCGGATTAAAATTCTCGCTTCTTCTGTCGACGGAAGGCCATACGGAAACAATGACTTTGATACCCATCGAATGGAGCTCGTCAACCATAGCCTTCGGATCCGGCCAGTATTTTTTATCAAATTTCCAATCTCCCTGAACGGTCCAGTGGAAGAAATCGATAACGATCATATCGATCTTTATACCTTCCGCTTTGTACTTCCTTGCAACCTCAAGCACCTCGTCCTGCGTGCGGTACCTGAGTTTGCACTGCCAAAGCCCCATAAGGTCTTCGGGAAAGCTTCCGGCCCTGCCTGTTACGGCAGTGTAGTTTTCAAGGATTTCCTTCGGTGTATCGGCGACAGTGATCCAGTAGTCCATCTCCTTCGTAGCTCTTGCGATCCACTCGGTATAATTTTTTCCGAACGTTACGCGTCCCACTGCCGGATTGTTCCAAAGGAATCCGTATCCGAGTGATGAAAGTGCGAAAGGAACGGATATCTGAGAATTACGCTGGGCGAGTTCGAGGACGCAGCCCTTAAGCTCCATAGAGTCCTGCTGATACTGCCCCATTCCGAAAATCTTCTCGCCTTTGTTTGCTTCAAATTTTACATTAAGCGCATATTCACTTCCGCCTATGATACCTTTCCATTCACGGTTCACGATCTTAAGGCATCTGCTCTCCTTTGAGATCGTTCCGCCGTAGAAGCGGAAGTACTCGCGAAGTATCAATTTGTCATCTCTGTAGAAAGATATAACACCGGCGAAGTTTACAACGGCTTTGAGCCTGCCGTTCGTGATCACGGCAAGGGTACTCTTTTCAAAAGTACCGTCTCCGACAGGTAAGCTCTCTTCTTCAAAAGTTACGGTGGCAGTGCTGCCTCCGACCTTCTCCGAAAGAGCCCGGTCCCGGCCGGTAAATTCCTTCTGCATGGTCGCGCGAACCCTCAGCGAGTTCGCACCCCAGCCTCCGATCTCAAGCATCTCTCCCGCGCGGTAGCATAAAAGTGTTCCGTTTCGATCTTCAAAATGCATGTCTTTCTCCCATAAGTTACTTACTTAGCCTCTTCGTCGATCCACATATACCTTTTCACCGATTTGATCATATCTTTTCGGCGATCCACATATGACTTTTTGTCTGTTCACATAAACCTTTTTGTCTATTATACACCCAAAACGGCATTCTTCATACTCTTTACATATTCTCCGACATGAGGCGCGGCGTCTCTGCCGTACTGCTCTATTATCTTGATGATTGCGGATCCGACGATCGCTCCGTCCGAGACCCTTGCGGCCCCGGCTGCCTGTTCGGGTTTTGAGATACCGAATCCGATCGCGCACGGAACACTCGCATTCTCGCGAACCACCTTAACTATCGAATCAAGATCTGTCTTTATCTCACTTCTCATGCCCGTAACACCGAGGCTTGAAACAATGTATATAAAACCTTCCGCTTCTTTGGCGATCATCGCGATACGACCGGCCGAAGTGGGTGCTATAAGCGAAATAAGGCTTACATCATATTTTTTGCATATGGGCGCAAACTCATCTTTCTCCTCGAACGGAAGATCGGGAAGAATGAGTCCGTCGATCCCCACCTCACCGCACTTGCCGATAAACTTCTCGGCTCCGTATGAGAACACTACATTTGCGTATGTCATAAACACCATCGGGACAGTTACATCTTTTCTGAGATCTCTCACAAGATCGAAGATCATGTCTGTCTTAACACCTCCCGAAAGCGCTCTGAGGTTTGCTCCCTGGATCACGGGACCTTCTGCAGTGGGATCCGAGAAAGGGATCCCCAGTTCAATAAGGTCGGCTCCGTTTTCTGCCGCTGCTCTGACTACCTTTGCGGTTGTCTCAAGGTCGGGATCACCGCATGTAATGAATGCAATGAACGCTTTTTTATTATCAAATGCCGATGCAATTCTGTTCATCTGTAAACTCCTTTTTTCGTGCCGATTTATATTCACATACCGGATTTCTGAATGTGTTTGCCGCTTAATATCTCACTCATAAATATCCTCTCCGCGGTATCTTGCTATCGCAGCGCAGTCCTTATCTCCGCGGCCCGAGATCGTGATAACGATTATCTTATCCTTTCCGAGCGCAGGTGCAAGCTTTCTTGCATATGCCACAGCATGAGACGACTCGATCGCTGCTATGATGCCCTCCGTCTTGGCAAGGTACTCAAATGCTTCGACAGCCTCATCATCCGTAACAGGGACATATTCCGCCCTGCCCGTGTCATGAAGATATGCATGCTCGGGTCCGACTCCGGGATAATCAAGTCCCGCGGATATCGAATAAACGGGAGCGATCTGACCGTCGTTGTCCTGACAGAAGTAAGACTTCATTCCGTGGAATATGCCGAGT
>JAILKT010000069.1 GCA_024693545.1 Lachnospiraceae bacterium | reverse complement strand
CCGTCCTTCCACGAGCCCGGTCTTTCGGGCCATATCATAAGACATCCGTCATGCGGCTCAAACTCGCCGGGCATCCTAAATTTATTATCACTCATGTTGTTTTTCTCCGCTTTATTTCGTTGTCTTGCCTGACAACGCATCCTCTGTTCGATCCCACACACGTATTATTACCGAGGTCTCGGCTTGAAATCTAGGTACCCGCTCACCCGAAATTTTACGAATGCTCCGAACTCATTACTCACGATCCGAGCCTCGACTTAAAATCTTCGTACCCGAATTCCTTCAAAAGCCGGCACTCACCGCTCTTGTCCATCGCATAGATTGAAGGAAGCGGAATTCCGTTAAATGTATTGTTTTTAACCATCGAATAGATTGCCATATCATGGAAGTAAAGTCTGTCTCCCGGCTTTTTTTCTGTGTCAAAAGAATAGTCCCCGATAACATCGCCCGCCAGACATGTGTTTCCGGCCAGCCTGTATGTATAATTCTTTTCGGCCGGCTCTCCCGCAAATACTATTTCATCCCCGGATCCGCCCTGCGGCTTTCCGGCATATTCTTCAGACAAATCGCCCGAATCGCCATGCTGATTTCCGGCGTATCCTTCTGCTAAATCGCCTGAATCGCCCTGCGGCTTTCCGGCATATCCTTCTGCTAAATCGCCCTGCGGCTTCTCCCACGAATCAGACGATTGCACATAATTTTCGGAAACAGTCGGGGTATAGGGGACCTCGAGGACGTCCGGCATATGGCACGCCGCCGATGCATCAAGCACCAAAACCTTCAGTCTGTTTTCAACGACATCGAGCACTTCACTCACAAGTATTCCCGCATCGATCGTCACAGCCTCACCGGGTTCAAGATAAACGTCAATATTGTAGGTTTCGCGCAAATGCTTTATAAGCGTTATCAACCCCTCCACATCATAGCCTTCAGAGGTGATATGCTGTCCGCCGCCCATATTCAGCCACTTCACGCGCCTTAGAACATCACCAAAATCACGTTCCACAACCCTGACCGTCTTTGCAAGGTCGTCAAATCGCTGTTCGCACATCGTATGGAAGTGGATTCCGTCAATTTTGGCAAGGATGTCGGGAGTGAGATCTTCCTTCTTCATCCCGAGCCTTGACCCCGGAGCACACGGGTCGTACATGGGATGATCCTTTTGAGTTCTGTACTGAGGATTGATACGGACGCCGATACTTGTTTTCCATCTCACCTCATTGTAATGTTTGAGAAGTTGCGCCGATGAGTTAAAGATCATATGGTCGCATATGCGTGCAAGTTCGGGGATGTCCTCACTTTTATAGGCCGGCGCATAGACATGTGTCTGTTTTCCATACGGAACGCCCATCTTTTCGTGTCCGAGCCGCGCTTCATAAAGTCCGCTTCCCGTCGTTCCGCTGATATATTTCGCAATAAGAGGGTACTCATCGTAGCCCGAAAAGCATTTTTGCGCCAAAAGGATATGGGCGCCACTTTCATCTTCGACCTTTTTCAGGATTTCAAGATTATGAATGAGCGCTCCTTCATCGATCACATAACACGGTGTTTTCACATCTGAAAGCTTCATACTTTTTCCCCTCTTTTATTTCCGAGCTTTTTTGTTTTCCCTATTCCTCTTGCATTCCGTATATTTCCCTTACTTCTCTTGCACTCCGGATATTTCCCTTACTTCTCTTATGTTCCGGAATTGTCCTTATCTCTCTTATTTCCGGAATTCCATTATTTAAGATTAACAGCTATCTTGTTTTGACCTTCTATACCTTGTCGAGAGCCGCATAGTCCAATATGAAAATCCCTATCTGTTTTGGACTGTGTTTTTTTCGTTTTCCGTCCTGTTCGAGAGTCAATCTTCACATTGGACCGGTTTTCTTAATCATGTCAGAATTCGGGCCATTTTTCGAGTCCAATTCAAGTGTGAATTTTCGTATTGGACGGATCTCCCGGAAATCATCATATTCGCCGCTTTGATTCGCCGCCTTGCTTCGCCGCCTTGGTTCGCAGCTTTAGTTCGCCGCCTTGTTTTGCCGCCTTGGTTTGCAGCTTTAGTTCGCCGCCTTGCTTCGCAGCTTTGGTTTACCTTTGTGGCCGCTCTTATCGAGAGTCAACCCATTTGATTATATCACAACAGGTCGGTACCGCAAGGCAACCGACCTGTGAAATCACATGTTTCTTTACTTTTTCAGTCAATTACTCACTCAGCGATCATCCACTCAGCGATCATCCACTCACCAAGCCCATCACTCAACAATTTCAGGGTTTTCCACTACCACATACGGAAGTCCGAACTTTGCGAGGGCTTCCATGTAAGGATCGGGGTCGAACTCATCGGTGGTGAATACGCCGGGTTTCTTCCAAAGGCCCTTTACAACCATCATTGCACCAACCATTGCGGGCACGCCGGTTGTATAAGAAATTGCCTGTGAACCGACTTCCTTGTAGCACTCCTGATGGTCACACACGTTATAAATGTATATAGTCTTTTCCTTGCCGTCCTTAACACCCGTGATGATGTTACCGATATTTGTCTTGCCGACTGTACGGGGTCCGAGTGTTGCAGGATCGGGAAGAAGCGCTTTAAGGAACTGTATCGGCACGATCTGCTTGCCCTCGAATTCTACAGGTGTAGTAGAGAGCATTCCGACATTCTCAAGGCATTTCATGTGCGTAAGATATGACTGCCCGAATGTCATGAAGAAACGAATTCTCTTTACGCCGGGTATGTTCTTCGCGAGCGCCTCGATCTCCTCATGATGAAGAAGATACATATCCTTCTTGCCGACCTCGGGGAAGTCATACTCTCTCTTAATGCTCATAGCCGGAATTTCAACCCACTTGCCGTTCTCCCAGTATGAACCGGGCGCTGAAACCTCTCTGAGGTTGATCTCGGGATTGAAATTCGTCGCAAATGGATATCCGTGGTCACCGCCGTTGCAATCAAGGATGTCGATATAATGGATTTCGTCAAAATAATGCTTTAACGCATATGCCGCAAATACGCTCGTCACCCCCGGATCAAAGCCTGTTCCGAGAAGTCCGATGATACCTGCTTTTTCAAATTTTTCCTTATATGCCCACTGCCAGGAGTAATCGAAGTATGCAGAGAATCCGAGATCCTTGCAGCGCTTCTCGTAGATTTTGCGCCATTCGGGATCGTCGGTGTCTTCAGGCTCGTAATTCGCCGTATCGATGTAGTCAACCTTACACTCAAGACACGCATCCATGATGGTAAGGTCCTGATAGGGAAGAGCCAGGTTGAGTACGGCATCCGGCTTATAGGAATTGATGAGGGTAACAAGCTCATCCTTGCTGTCAGCATCGACGCGTGCTGTTGTGATCTTTGTTTTTGTGGTAGGTGCGAGTTTCTCCTTGAGCGCGTCGCACTTAGCGACCGTTCTGCTCGCGATCATGAGTTCGTCAAACACTTCGCTGTTCTGACATATCTTTGCGATTGCAACTCCGGCAACGCCGCCGCAACCGATAACCATAATTCTTGCCATATCCTTATTCCTCCTCTTTTCCGATCTGCTGTCTTCAGCCGGTTCATATGACTGTTCTTCTATGGCAGGCTTCTTTTCTTCTGCCGTCCTTACGACTGTTCTTTCTTTCTGTCTTCTTCCTCTTCAAGAAGATCTTCAACATACTTCGGAAGCATGAACGAACCGATGTGAAGGTTTGTCGTGTAGTACCATGTTTTGAGTCCGCGCGCGTTCCAGCGCTTTGCATCAAAGTCCTGGATCGGGTGATACTTCTTCGAGGCGAATCCGAAAAGCCAGTATCCTGCCGAGCACGTGGCTATATGCGCCTGATAAACACGGCTTATCGGGAAACTGTGGAACACCTTTCTGTGCATACTCCTGCAAGCTTCCTCCTCTACATCGTAGAAAGGACTTCCGTGCTGATAAACCATGATCCCGTCAGACTTAAGCGCCTTGTAGCAGCTTCCGTAAAACTCTTTCGTAAAGAGCCCTTCCTCATGACCGAAGGGGTCTGTGGAATCGTTAACTATTATATCATATTCGTTTTGAACGGACCGAAGGAAATGAAGTCCGTCCTGAAAATAAATATGCACCCTGGGGTCTTCAAAGCCGCGCGTTTGCTCGGGGAAGAACTTTTTGCACACATCAACCATCATCTCGTCGGGTTCCACAAGATCGATCTGTTCGATTTCCGGATACTCCGCAAATGTGGAAGCCACGCCGCCGTCCCCTCCTCCGAAGATTAGTACCTTTTTAACATTCGGGTGAACGGCCATGGGCACGTGAGTAACCATCTCGTCATACACGAACTCGTCCGATTCCGTAAAAACGATCTCGCCGTCCGAAACAAGCATTTTCCCGAATTCGGGTGTGCTGAACACATCAAACGACTGATAGTCGCTCTTTCCCGAATAGAGCTGCTCGTCCGCTCTTATGCTGAGTTTCACATCTTTTGTGTGATACTCCGAAAACCAATATTCCATATCTTTCTCCTCTATTTGACCCCCGTGATCTATTTTACTGCTTTCCCTGCCCGG
>JAILKT010000066.1 GCA_024693545.1 Lachnospiraceae bacterium | reverse complement strand
CTCGATAAAGAGTGGCTTATAAATCACCATGATGTCCTCAGGTGCTCACAGAAGGACATGCTTGAGATGGTACACGAGGGAGGCGGCGCTGTCGTTCAGTGTCATCCCTTCCGCGAGAGAAATTACATCAGAAATGTCAATCTTCACCCCTTCCAGTGCGACGCCATGGAAGCAAGCAATTTCGGCAATCCTCCCGAGCAGGATATCCTCGCATATAATTTCTGCAAGGATCGCGGGATCACGATGACTTCGGGTTCGGATATACATAACAAAAAAGTGCTTGAAACAACTACGGCGGGAATGGTCTTTGACAGGCCGCTCGAATCGATCCATGATTATGTGGATGCCATAAGATCGGGAAAGGGATTTACGCCCCTTATCGCGCCCGAGAGACGCGGTCCGCTCGAAGATGCACAGATCCACCTGCCCGCATTTCTTTTCGACGAGAATAACAAGCCTCACAGCGTTACAAAGGAAGATCTTTTTAATACCATTTAAGGAGGAAACAACATGTCAGTACCTACAGCTCACAACAACGCACAAAAAGGAGATATCGCAAAAACCGTCCTTATGCCCGGTGATCCTTTAAGGGCCAAGTACATTGCGGAAACATACCTTGAGAACGTAAAGTGCTTCAACACTGTAAGAAACATGCTCGGCTTCACGGGAACTTATAAGGGACGCGAAGTATCGGTTATGGGCGGTGGCATGGGCATGCCTTCCGTCGGTATATATACCTATGAGCTCTTTAATTTCTATGATGTCGATAATATCATCCGTATCGGCTCTGCCGGCGCATATGCGGACGACCTTCATGTGCGTGACGTCATCATCGCGATGGGCGCCTGCACAGATTCAAATTATGCGGCAAACTTTAATCTTCCGGGTACATTCGCCCCGGTAGCAAGCTGGGATCTGCTCTCGCGCGCGGTGAAGTCGGCTGAAACGAAGAACATTCCGGTAAAGGTCGGGAACATTGTTTCTTCGGATGTTTTCTACAATGACGATCCTACGGTCAATGAGCGCTGGGCAAAGATGGGCGTCCTCGGCGTTGAGATGGAAGCAGCGGTGCTTTACATGAACGCAGCGCGGGCGGGAAAGAATGCTCTTTGCATCCTCACCGTGTCGAACCATTTCTACAAGGACGAGGATCTCTCGGCCGAAGAACGCCAGACCGGATTCAACAATATGATGGAGATCGCACTCGACCTCGCATGATGGCACCCAACCCCCGTCCCCAAGGTACCACGGGTGGCACTCAACCCCCGTCCCCAAGGTACCATGGGTGGCACTCAACCCCCGTCCCTTGTGGTCCATAAAAATAGAGCAACATCTGAAAAAAGGTGTTGCTTTTTGTGTGGAGGTGTAGTAATATAATGTGCAGATTTTCCAAGACGGACAAATGTCCGCGAGGAAAAGACATAAAATATCCGGACAAAAGAGTCCGGGAAAATGGGCACCGAAATGCAAGGCAGGTGCCGAAAAACAAAGAAACAGGAGATGATTGTTATGGCAAAACTTAAGGCAGCCGTACTTGGAGCAACGGGTATGGTAGGACAGAGATTCATTCAGCTTCTTGAGAACCATCCTTGGTTTGAAGTTGCGGTAGTTGCAGCAAGTGCAAGAAGTGCGGGAAAGACATATGAAGAGGCTGTGGGTGAGCGCTGGAAGATGGATACGCCCATGCCCGAGGCAGTAAAGAAGCTCGTTGTAATGAACGTAAGCGATGTTGAAGAGGTTGCTTCGAAAGTAGACTTCTGCTTCAGCGCAGTAGATATGACAAAAGAAGAGATCCGTGCGATCGAAGACGCTTATGCAAAGGCAGAGAAGCCTGTTGTTTCAAATAACTCGGCTCACCGCTGGACACCCGATGTTCCCATGATCGTTCCGGAGCTTAACCCCGAACACATTGAAGTTATCGAATTCCAGAAGAAGAGACTCGGAACAAAGAAGGGCTTTGTGGCTGTTAAGCCCAATTGCTCGATCCAGAGCTATACGCCCGCTCTTTTCGCACTCAGCGAATTTGAGCCCGAGACAGTGGTTGCAACAACGTATCAGGCAATTTCAGGCGCAGGCAAGAACTTCAAGGACTGGCCCGAAATGGTAGATAATGTTATCCCCTACATCGGCGGCGAGGAAGAAAAGTCCGAGCAGGAACCTTTAAGAATCTGGGGACATATTGAGAACGGCGTGATCGTAAAAGCAGCATCACCCCTGATCACGACACAGTGCATCAGAGTACCCGTAAGCAACGGACATATGGCAGCAGTATTCGTGAACTTTAAGAAGAAACCTACCAAGGAGCAGATACTCGAGAAATGGGCAAACTTTAAGGGTGTTCCTCAGGAGCTTGAGCTTCCGAGCGCTCCCAAGCAGTTCATCAAGTACTTTGAAGAGGACAATCGTCCCCAGACAAAGCTTGACCGTGATTATGAAAACGGAATGGGCGTATGCATGGGCAGACTTCGTGAAGACAGTGTTTATCAGTGGAAGTTCGTTGGTCTTTCACACAACACTCTTCGTGGCGCTGCCGGCGGAGCGGTTCTCATGGCAGAACTTTTAAAGGCAAAGGGGTACATTTATTAAGAATAACCGGGGGCTTGTTGAACGCGACAAGCCCCTTTTGTACTGTCCGGAACGGACAACTGTGTTCCTAAGCCTTACAAACAGAAGGATTTTTGCTTTCTGAAGTAAAATTTGTTATACTTTTCACAAAAGGTGTTGACATCAAAGTAACGCAATGCTAGTATGTATGAAAATTGGTAGAGGCGCATTGATTATCAGTAAGCTGTTTGATGTTGCAGAACAGATGAGGGCAGCTGAAAGGATGAGATGCCGAAATCGCGTGTTCCGACTGCCGGATCCGTGGTTGGTTGTGAGGTTAAGAGCCGCACGACTGTCATCAAACCGGAAACCGGTCTTTTACAGAGGGTGGTTTCGGGTGAGTCGGGAATCCGTTTCCGATGATGGAGCGCTACTTTAAATCCGTAACACCGGGTCTAATTATGTTAGCATATGTTCCTTTTGATGACTCCCTACCGGGAGTTTTTCTATTTTAACCAAACAAAAGGAGAGTTTTATTATGAGCAGGAAACCTATCTTCACAGGTTCAGCGGTTGCGATCATCACACCTATGAACGCAGACGAATCAATTAATTATGATGAGTTTAAAAGGATCATCGACGATCAGATCGCAGGCGGAACCGATGCGATCGTTGTTTGCGGAACAACAGGCGAAGCATCGACTATGTCTCACGAGGAGCATATCGAGACTATCAGGGTATGCTGTGAGCATGTAAAAGGACGTGTTCCCGTTATTGCAGGAACAGGATCGAATTGCACAGCAACAGCGATCTATCTGTCACAGGAAGCCGAGAAAGCAGGCGCTGACGCAGTACTTCTTGTATCGCCTTACTACAATAAGGCCACTCAGGCGGGACTCATCAAGCATTTCGGTGATACAGCGGCATCAATCAAAATTCCGGTAATCCTTTACAACATTCCCGGAAGAACGGGCGTCAACATTCTCCCTGAGACAGTTAAAACGCTCGTTGACAGGTACGACAACATCGTTGCGATCAAAGACGCTACCGGCAACATCGGCCAGACAGCTACAATGGCAGCGCTTTGCGGCGACAAGCTTGACATCTACTCAGGCGATGACAACATGATCACACCGATCCTCGCACTCGGCGGGAAGGGCGTAATTTCGGTTCTTTCACATGTTGCACCCCGCGATACTCATGATATTGTTGACAAGTTTTTGAACGGAAAGGTTGAAGAAAGCATAAATCTTCAGCTTCACTACATCCCGCTTATCGCAGATCTCTTCTGCGAGGTTAACCCGATTCCCGTTAAGACGGCCATGGGCATGCTCGGTTACAAGGTAGGCCCTGCAAGAAGCCCTCTTACAGCTATGGAGCCCGCTCACGCAGAGAAGATGAAGAACGAGCTTAAGAAGCTTGGAATCCTTAAGTGATATATCGATAATAACGCCTATGTAAAAAAAGGCGAAATGACAGGCTTAAAATCCGGAAGTGCGCAGGCCGGCAAATTGACAGACTTGAAATCCGGAAATGCTCATTTAAGGGGGAAGAGAGAGATGACAGATATTATATTTTGCGGATGGAGCGGAAGAATGGGCAAGATGGTTGCCTCGGTTCTTGAAGAAGATAAAGATGCACGTATAGTGGCAGGTATAGACGTAGTCAGGGGCGAAGCGGCATTCCCTACATTTACATGGGATGACAAGATCGATGTTAAGGCGGACGTACTTATTGATTTCTCGTCACCTAAGGCGCTCGACAACATAATCGAGCTCACAACCGGGAAACGGATGCCGGCAGTCCTCTGCGGTACAGGATACAGCGACGAGCAGCTCAAAAAGATAGAAAGTCTTTCGGAGAAAGTTGCAGTCCTTCGATCGGGAAATATGTCGCTCGGGATCAACACTCTTATAAAACTTGTCAGAGATGCTGCAAGGATACTTGCAGGCAGCGGTTATGATATAGAGATTACCGAAGCTCATCATCGCAACAAGCTGGATGCACCTTCGGGAACAGCGCTTATGCTTGCCAAGGCTGCGTGTGAAGGCGCAGGGAAAGACTACGCCTATAATTACGGCCGTTCGGATCGTCGCGAGGTTCGCCCTCAGGATGAGATCGGTATTTCGAGCATAAGAGGCGGAAGCATTGTCGGTGAGCACGACGTGATCTTCGCCGGACTTGATGAGGTGATCGAGATCAAGCATACGGCATATTCAAGAGCAGTGTTTGCGAAGGGCGCTGTTCAGGCAGCAAAGTTCCTCCGGGGAAAGAACCCCGGAATGTATTCGATGACAGACGTTATCGGTTGAAAATATTAACAGAAAAAGCGGAAAAGGAGAGCGAAGCCTCTCCTTTTTTTGACGGAAGGAGAATTGCCAAATCTTGTCAAAAGAGCAATATTTGGCAGCCTAAGAGGTGTTTCCCGGTGAGAAAAGCCGAGAGACAAATTCCGTCAAAAAATCAGTACTTGGCGGACTAAGAGGTGTTTCCCGGTGAGAAAAGCCGAGAGATTATGACAAACTTGAATCCCTGCGAAAAAATTGAGATAATGATCAACAGAAAGAAAAAAGGAGTACAGACGTGAGAGTTGAAACAGATCACATGGGCGTTAGTAAGAAACTTGAATTTTTGAGCTTTAACAATACGAGGGACCTGGGCGGCATGAAGACTGCGGACGGGCGGATTATAGCAAAGAACAGGCTGATCCGCAGCGGAAACCTGCACGCTGCGACGGAGAGCGATATTAAGTACATCTCCGAGAATGTGGGGTGTATCGTCGATCTTCGTACGGAAACCGAGCGGAGCGCCATGCCCGATCCGGACATAACGGGAGTTGAAAACATACATTTATCGATCCTTCCGAATCTTGCCGCGGGAGTCTCCCGCGATAAGAAGTCGGATGATGAAGCATTTTTCAGATTAAAGGATGATCCGGACAGCGCGGGAAAGTACATGGCCGGTATTTATCTGGGATTTGTGCTCAGCGATCACTCGGTTAGTATGTATCGGCGGTTTATCGATCTGCTTCTCGCAGCACGTGAAAAGGCTTTACTTTGGCACTGCACGGTCGGAAAGGACCGCACGGGGATTGCTGCTGTCATTATCCAGGAAATCCTCGGAGTCGACAGGGCGGATATAATGAGGGATTACCTGCTCACGAATGATTATATCAGAGACGATCAGATGAGGCTTGTTGGGACGATGGGATTCGGCACGGGAGGAACAGTCAGCGATACCCAAAAAAAAGCATTCGGGTGGCTTTTCGGCGCACATAAGGAATACCTTTTCGCGTTCTATGAAAAGGCGGAAGAATTGTACGGGAGCTTTGACGGATTTCTTTCAAAGGCGCTTAAGGTTACGGATGAGGAGAGGGAAATCCTTAAAGCAAATTATCTTGTGCATGAAAAATAAGGGCCGATAAGTTTCTTAAACACAGGTATATTATTTATGTAAATCAGATTATGATGGTAATGTGACCGCGACGCCTCGAAGCTTGAACGTGGCGGGGGATTATGAACGTGACGCTCCGGAATAGGATCGTGGCGGGGGACTATGAACGTGACGCTCCGGAACAGGATCGTGGCGGGGGACTTGCGGTTCGAAGACATGGACAAGGGGGAGAAGAATATTGCAAAAGAATTATCGGTGTCCGGGATGCGGCGCCACAATCGAGTTTTCGCCTGCAACGGGGAAGATGCAGTGCAGGTATTGCGGAAATTCGTACACGCCGGAAGAAATAGCGGAAAAAGAAAACAAAAAACATGAAACGATCAAAATGAACATTCTTCACTGCAGATCGTGCGACGGGGAACTTGCCTGTAACGATCTGGAGGTTTCATCGTTTTGTCCTTATTGCGGACAGGCAACGGTAGTCCTTGACAGAGTCGAGGATTGTTTGAAGCCGGATTACATCCTGCCGTTCAAGGTGACACAAAAAGATGCCGAAGAAATAATCCGAAAAAAGATATCATCGGGATTTTATATTCCGAAAGATATTAAAGAGTTCGATGTCGAAAAACTGCGTGGGATTTATATCCCTTATTGGCTGTATGAATTATATTACGGCGATGAGCAATGCTGGAAATACAAGGTCAGCAGTGGAAGAAACGTCGTAACAAGATATGCGTACAGGCTTGCGGAAACCACTTATCACAAACTTACGGCTGATGCGTCGAAAAGGCTTGATAATGATACTTCACAGCGACTTGATCCGTATGACATGGGAGAATTAAAAGAGTTTGACCCCGTATATCTTTCCGGATTTTATTCGGATCGCTTTGACGTCAGACCCGGAGAGGCCGACGGAAGTGCTGTTTCGCGCGCGGAGAAGATGTTTAATGAATCGGTAAAAGCATCGATCACAAAAAGCAAAAAGCCGGAGCTGGAATACTCGAGCCCGGTTCACGGCGTCAAGAAGAGAGAATATGCGCTGTTGCCCGCATGGTTCCTGACATTTACAGTGGACGAGGTCCCTCATACGCTTTTGGTTAACGGACAGACAGGAAAAATGGTGGGTGCCGTACCGGAGGAAAAAAAGCGGGTTTGGCTTACATTTGCGCTCTTGTCGGTCCTGTTTTTCGGGATACTTGCGCCACTTTTATTCATGGGCTTTAATATTTTTAGCGGCATGTCAAACGGTATCACCATGGGCGGCGCAGAAGTAGTGGCAATTTCAATAGCAAGCCTGACGCTGATCGCAGCATACTTCTGGCGTAAGGCAATAAAAAGTCATATAGCTTTTGGCGAAAGCGTTCGGCTGACTCAATCGCATCTGACGAACGAGTATGTAAAGGAAAGGCAGGATAAAGAATAATGGGGGCCATAGGCGTATTATTTGCTCTGATCATCAGTGTGGGACTGGCATATTATATTACGATGAGTCTTGTTAAAAGATCAAATGATGTGGGCGATTCAACGGGTACGCTCCGGGATTTCGGAAAGCTGAATATAATTATGACCATGGATGATCTGAGGAGCACTGATTTTTATAGCGGCGAGGGAAAAAAGACGCTCAAAGAACACGCAAATAAGATGAAGTAAGGAATTTGAAATGAGCCGGATATATTTTAACGACACTTATATAGCCGTTGTGCCTACTTAAGGGGGAATGACAGTTATGCTGCAGATGTCAAGCTGGGCGACCCCGAGTTTACCGAGGCACAGTCCGAAATGGAAAAGATCGGTATTGATCCGGAAAAGATCGAAAACGTTCTGCTTACCCACAGTGATGTAGATCATTGCGGCGGTGTTAAGGTCGAAGTCATAGATGTTCCGGGGCATACGATAGGACATATCTGTTATATAGTTGACGATAAGATACTTTTCAGCGGAGACTGCCTCGCGGTAAACGCACAGGGTGGATACAGTCTTTTTGATTTCTTTACGCAGAATCCCACATTAAACAAAAAGTCGCTCATACAGAAAACCCTTTGATCCTACAGCACCCAAGAGTATAAGGGCAAAATGAACTGTTATCTTGTAAAATTGGTCCGGACTCTCTGCTCGGTGTAACATTGTAGGGGGTTCAAATATGACACCCAACCCCCGTCCCCAAGGGTTCATTTTTCGTACTTATCGAGTATCTCGAAAACGTCGTCCATTGTTTCACAGAGATTTACATTTCTGCGGAGGGCGGCGCTTGAGGGGAGTCCTGCGGTGTAGCATGACATGTGCGTTCGCATTTCACGGACCGCCGTCATGGCACCCTTGTGTTCGGAAAGCATCCTGTAGTGACGTTTGATCATAACGAATATTTCGTGGATCGAGGGCTTCTCTTCGATAACGCCGGATTCCAGAAAGGTCTTTATCCGGTGGAAGATCCAGGGGTTTCCCTGTGCGGCGCGTGCGATCATTATCGCGTCGCATCCCGTTGTTTCAAGCATCCTTAAGGCGTCTTCGGGAGTTTTTACATCACCGTTGCCGATGACCGGTATATTTACCGACGCCTTAACGTCTCTGATAACATCCCAATCTGCCGCGCCGTGATAGTATTGCTCGCGGGTTCTGCCGTGAACTGCAATGGCATCCGCGCCGTTTGCTTCAAGAACTTTTGCAAATTCCACGGCGTTGAGACAGTTGTTGTCGAATCCTTTTCTAAACTTGACCGTAACGGGTTTCTTCGTGGCCCCTTTGACGGCTTTAACGATCTCGCCCGCAAGAGCGGGATTTTTCATCAGTGCACTTCCCTCGCCGTTGTTAACGACTTTTGGCACGGGACACCCCATGTTTATGTCATAGGCGTCGAAAGGGAGTTCTTCAAGCCTTGCGGCTGTTTCGGCCATGATATCGGGCTCGCTTCCGAACAGCTGCAGAGCGATCGGATGCTCTTTGGGGTCCGTTTCAAGAAGGATGTTTGACCCCGGGCTGTTATAATGGATGCCTTTGGCACTCACCATTTCGGTGATCATATAGTCGGCGCCCTGCTCCTTGCAGAGGAGCCTGAACGGCATATCTGTTATGCCGGCCATTGGGCCGAGGGCAAGCCGGCCAATCTCAATATTTCCTATCTTCAAATAATTCTTCCTTAAGTGTATTTTTTTTTGATCGTTAAGATGTCCGGGGCCTGATTTAATGAGCAGAACCCCGACATTCACGCATATGCGTTAACGGTTCTTTTTATATATTATATGCAGACCTTTCATTGTGAGAGAACGGTCATAAACATCGATCTTGTCGGTTGCGCCGGCGATGAGCTCGCCGAGTCCGCCCGTTGCAACTACTTTCATTTCTTTGAGTCCGGCTTCTTTCTTCACGCGTTCGATTATATATTCCGTCTGGCCGATGACACCGTAAAGAAGACCTGCCTGCATACTTGAGATCGTGTCATTTGCGAGAATGGTGGGGGGCAGCGCAAGTTCGATCTCGGGAAGCTTGGCAGTGTCGTTCCAGAGGGCATTGGCGCTTATCCTGATGCCGGGACATGTCAGACCGTAGGTAAATGTGCCGGTTTCGTCAATGAGGTCATAAGTCGTCGCAGTACCGTAATCAATGACCATCACAGGCCCGCCGTAGAGATTGTAGCCGGCAGCGAGATCGACGATCCTGTCCGCACCGACTTCGCGGGGATTGGCAAGCTTGATCTTAACACCTGTTTTGATGCCGGTGCCGACTTCAAGGGGCTGTATGCCGAAAAGCTTTACGATGCCGCCTTTCAGGTAGTACATGATGCCGGGAACCACGCTCGAGATTATACATGCAGTGATATCCTCGTGGGATATTTCGTTGATACGCAGAAGTTCGCGAAATGTAGCCGCATATTCGTCAGCGGTACGCGGTGTTTTTGTAGTGATGGCCATGTCCGAAACAATGGTATCTTTTTTAAAAACGGCAAGATTTGTATTGGTATTTCCTACGTCTATAGCGAGAAGCATTTTAATTCCTCCTTTATTTTCCTTGGTGGTAGGTGGGGATGGACCCCAACCCCCGTCCCTAAAGGACCATATGTGGACCCCAACCCCCGTCCCCGGGGTACCACACTATGTAGTAATGTATATGACACCCAACCCCCGTCCCCAAGGGTTCATTTCAAAAAAGTTCTGCAGTAAAGTTCGAGCGACTCAAGAAGTTCGTGCTTTGATGAGCGGATCTTTTTTACAAGCAGACCGCTTCCGACTTCATCATAGAGAAGGTCGCCTTCGTCGCTGTGAGTGCGGATGATAAGCGATTCTTCGGGTTCGTCGTATTCGATGGTGATCACTCCTCCGACTTCTTCGACGAAGAGTGTGCACATGATCCTAAGCTCGTCTTTGACGGACTGCGGAAGCCTGTCGCAGAAAGGATCGAGAAAGTATTTTTTTTCATATGAGCTTGCAGCACATAAAACCATGTCTTTACCTCATTTGTTTTCTTGGATTGATTGGCTTTTTCAGTATATAGCATAAACGTTTATAAAGCAAAAAGAAAAATAAAGGCTCTGTTTTTTGGGAAAAGCGGTAATCTCAGGTATGAGAAGGAAGCGTTTTGGGTTATAATACGGTTGTGAATTAAATAATTAAAATGAAAGGCGGTATCCTATGAAGAGAAAACTGATCTCATTATTCCTTTGCCTTGTAATGACGCTTGCGGTGTTCGGATCATTTGCTCCGGCAGACACGCAGGCTGCTGCCGCAAAGCTCAACAAGAAGAGTGTTACGCTTTATGTCGGCGAGACGGTTAAACTGAAGCTTAAAGGCGCGGAGTCAGAGGTCTCATGGAAGACCTCCAAAAAAGCAGCCGCAACTGTAAAGAAGGGCAAGGTTACGGCAAAAAAGCCGGGGACTGCCACCATTACCGCAACCTGTGACGGGAAAAAGTATAAATGCAAGGTGACGATCAAAGAATTTGAAAACGGTTTTGATGCAGTTGAAAACATGAAGATCGGCATAAATCTCGGAAACTATTTCGATGTGACCTTGAGGGTCTTAAAAGGTAAAGATCCGGAGGCATTTATGACGGGATGGGGAAATCCCGTTGTCGACGCTTCGCTCTTTACAAGGCTTAAGGAGCTCGGCTTCGGCGCAGTCCGCCTGCCTGTCACATGGATGTATCATTTTGATGAAGACGGTAACATTGACCCCGAGTGGATGGGCAAGGTGAGGGAGGTAGTTGAATGGATCCTCGGAAATGATATGTATTGCATCATAAACATTCATCACGACACCGGCGCCACCGAAGGCGACAGAGATAAGTGGCTGTACGCTTCAATGGACAATTTCAAAAAGAACAACGTGCTTTTCTCGAAGCTTTGGGCGCAGATTGCCGGTGAATTCAAGGACTGTTCCGAAAAACTCCTCTTTGAGGGCTTTAACGAGATGCTTGACGAGAAGAACGACTGGGTCGATGCGACCTCGGACGCTTCGCAGGCGATCAACGAGTACAATCAGCTTTTTGTCAACACTGTCCGCAAGACAGGCGGTAAAAACATTACGAGAAATCTGATCTGCAACACATATGCGGCAACGATCAGTGAGAGCGCACTTTATTACTACTCGTGTCCGAACGACAAGTTCAAGGATCACATCATCGGACAGGTTCATTTCTACCAACCCTACGAGTTTGCCGAAGAAGAAGGTGTTACATGGACCAAACCCATTAAGGAATATAACGCCTATGTGGAAGAATCTGTCGACGCCCAAATCGCGTACATCGGAGAAGCGTTCACTACCAGAGGGCCGAACAGAACAAAGATGCCTGCGATCATCGGCGAGTTCGCCACCAAAGACAAGAATAATACCGCAGACCGCATCAAGTGGTTCACAAGAGTCATCTCGGATGCAAAAGAGTGGGGCATGACCTGCTTTATCTGGGATGATGGAACTCCGGAACACATGGGCTACATCGACAGAGTCGGCACAAACGATCCCTTCCCCGAGATCATCGAAGCCTGCATAAAAGCAGCGCAGTAAGAGACGCCGGATTCTTAGCAGACTTTTAATAATTGTAGGTGCGCAATACTTTTAGGTGTTACTTTAAGTGATATTTTAAGTGTTGACAAATTCGAAAATAGGTTTTATGATATGAACATATGAACGAACATTCATATGTTCATATTGTTTTGAAAGGAGTTTATAACATGAAAAAAACTTATAAGATCGACGTTGACTGCGCAAACTGCGCTAACAAGATGGAAGAGGCTGCAAATAAGACCGAGGGTGTTAAGAAAGCGGTTGTGAATTTCATGGCACTCAAGATGGATGTGGAATTTGAGGACGGTGCGAACGTTGCCGACGTCATGAAGAATGTTTTGAAGAACTGCAAGAAGGTTGAGGACGACTGCGAGATATTCATCTAAAATAAATATAATGGATATTTTTATTTCCCGGGCTTTACATGCGTTAAAACACAACATACCGGGATCATCGTCACAGCATCCTATGCTTGGATGTTTAAGTATGCATGCTCAATAAGTTTTAGCAATATGTTCCTGATATTATGTAACCAGTATATTAGAGATATGCGAGGCTCAATATGAATAAGAAGCAAAAGAAAATGCTCATAAGGATCCTGATCGCGGGAGTTTTGATGGTGACATTTGCGCTCGTGCCCATTGAGGGCCCTGTGCGGTTCGCCTGCTTCATGCTCCCGTACCTTACTGTCGGCTACGACGTTTTGTGGAAAGCCCTCAAGGGGATCAAGAACCGTCAGCCCTTCGACGAGAACTTCCTCATGGCGGTTGCGACGATCGGCGCGATAGTGCTCGGCGATTATACCGAGGGCGTTGCGGTAATCCTTTTCTATCAGATAGGTGAGCTTTTCCAGAGCATCGCTGTCGGAAAGAGCCGCAGAAGCATCGCAGCGCTTATGGACATCAGGCCGGACTTCGCGAACATCGAGGATGAAAACGGCAATCTCACGCAGGTC
>JAILKT010000050.1 GCA_024693545.1 Lachnospiraceae bacterium | reverse complement strand
TCTTATTTTGATTGATTTCTCCGCGTTACCGTGATATACTCACTATAACTGTGGATTCTCCCGCAACTCTACCCCTGTGTCCTCATCAAGCCTGAGGGGGGAGAATCTATATGATGATTTTACACAAGGAGGTTTGACAATGGGTTCAAAGAAGAAAATCCCGTTTAACGGTACGGCTGACCAGGAGGCTGCTCTCCGTAGAGTTATTGCTGAACTGAAAAACGAAAAAGGCGCGCTCATGCCGATTCTTCAAAAAGCACAGGACATCTACGGTTACCTTCCTTATGAGGTACAGAAGATCATCTCGGATGAGATGAACGTACCCATGGAAAAGATTTACGGTGTCGTTACTTTCTATTCTCAGTTCTCACTTTATCCGAAAGGAAAATACAAGATTTCAGTCTGCCTCGGAACGGCATGCTATGTTAAAGGTTCCGGTTCTGTTTTCGATAAGCTTGTTGAGAAGCTTGGTATTGAAGGCGGTGAATGTACAGCAGACGGTAAATATTCCCTTGAGGCTTGTCGGTGTGTCGGAGCATGCGGACTTGCACCTGTCATGACGATCAATGATGACGTATACGGCAGACTCACACCTGATATGGTGGACGGAATACTTGCCAAGTATAACTGAATATGATGCCTGAAATTTCCCTCAACATACTTGATGTCACAATGAATTCCGTGAAAGCGGGCGCCCGGCTTGTGGGCATAAGCGTTGTGGCTGATACGAAGGCCGATACACTTACGGTGGTAATCGATGATGACGGCTGTGGTATGGATGAGGAACAGGTTCGTAAAGTTACCGATCCCTTTTATACAACGAGAGACACCAGAAAGGTGGGACTCGGAGTGCCGTTTTTTAAAATGGCGGCGCTTCAGAGCGGAGGGGCGTTTGATATTCGATCTACCCCCGGTGTAGGGACAAAGGTTACAGCAGTATTTGGACTTTCGAACATAGACAGGATGCCGCTTGGAGATATGGCTGCCACGATCCACATGATCGTCACCATGAATGAAGAAACCGATTTTGTGTATGAACACAAGATCGATGGCAGGGGTTTCGTACTCGATACGAGACAAATGCGGGAAATACTTGGGGGGCTTTCGTTTAAGGAACCTGAAGTATCTTCATATATCAAGGAGTATCTTGAAGAAAACATCAAAGAATCAGAAAACGGAACAGTACTATAGTACTATAAGGAGGAATCAACATGAAGTCTCTTGAAGAATTAAAGGCCATAAGAGAAAGAATGCAGGGAAGCGTAGCATTCCGAAGCGATGATCTTAATCAGACCAGAGTTGTTGTCGGTATGGCAACCTGTGGTATCGCAAGTGGCGCGAGGCCTGTTCTCACCGCGCTTTCGGACGCTGTCCAGAGTAAGGCAATCAAGAATGTAGCCGTTACACAGACCGGCTGCATCGGTCTTTGCCAGTATGAGCCGATCGTTGAAGTTTACGAGCCCGGCAAGGAAAAAGTTACATATGTTAAAATGACTGCTGAGAAGGCACTTGACGTTGTAGAACGTCATCTTATCGGCGGCAATGTTGTTACAGAATATACAATTGGCGCAATCGCCAAATAACTACGAGAGAGAGGTATCATATGTATCGTTCACATGTTTTGGTTTGCGGCGGAACAGGATGTACTTCCTCCGGAAGCCATAAAATTCAGGAAAGACTCAAGGATGAGATCGCAAAAGCCGGTCTCACCGAAGAAGTGGCTGTCGTTCAGACAGGTTGCCACGGCCTTTGCGCACTTGGTCCCATTATGATCGTTTATCCCGATGCAACATTCTATGCAATGGTTAAGGAAGAGGATGTTCCCGAGATCGTAAACGAGCATCTTTTAAAGGGCAGGGTTGTTGAGCGTCTTGTTTATCATGAGACAAAAGGCGGAGACGCTATCAAGTCCCTTAATGAAACAGCATTTTATAAGAAACAGCACCGTATTGCTCTTCGTAACTGCGGTGTTATCAATCCCGAAAATATCGATGAGTACATCGGTACGAGAGGATATGAAGCTCTCGGCAAGGTACTCACAAGCATGACTCAGGATGAAGTTATCCAGTGCATCCTTGATTCGGGTCTTCGCGGACGTGGCGGTGCCGGATTCCCTACGGGAAGAAAGTGGCAGCTCGCTAAGAACCTCGTTCAGGACGGCGGACAGAAATATGTTTGCTGTAATGCCGACGAAGGTGACCCCGGTGCATTCATGGACCGTTCCGTACTCGAAGGTGATCCTCATGCCGTACTTGAGGCTATGGCAATCGCAGGATATGCTATCGGTGCTTCACAGGGTTATATATACGTTCGTGCTGAGTATCCTATCGCAGTTGAACGTCTTAATATCGCTATCAAGCAGGCAAGAGAGTATGGCCTGCTCGGTAATAACATTTTCGGAACGGATTTCTGCTTCGACATCGAGCTCAGACTTGGTGCAGGCGCATTCGTTTGCGGCGAGGAGACAGCGCTCATGACCTCCATCGAAGGTAATCGTGGTGAGCCTCGTCCCCGTCCTCCGTTCCCTGCAGTCAAAGGTCTATTTGAGAGACCTACTATCCTCAATAATGTTGAGACATATGCAAACATTGCTCAGATCATCCTTAACGGACCCGAGTGGTTTGCTTCCATGGGTACAGAGAAGTCGAAGGGTACCAAGGTATTCGCACTCGGCGGAAAGATCAAGAATACAGGACTTGTTGAGATCCCCATGGGTACAACTCTTCGTGAGATCATCGAAGATATCGGAGGCGGAATTCCGAACGGCAAGAAGTTCAAGGCTGCTCAGACAGGTGGACCTTCGGGCGGATGTATTCCGGCTGAACACCTCGATATTCCGATCGATTATGATAACCTCATCTCTATCGGTTCCATGATGGGATCCGGCGGACTTATCGTTATGGATGAGGATAACTGTATGGTTGATATCGCTAAATTCTTCCTTGAATTTACGGTTGATGAATCATGCGGTAAGTGTACTCCCTGCCGTATCGGTACAAAGCGTCTTTATGAGATGCTTGACAAGATCACAAAGGGTCAGGGCACACTCGAAGATATCGACAAGATGGAAGAGCTTTGCTACTACATCAAGGACAACGCACTTTGCGGACTTGGTCAGACAGCTCCCAACCCCGTTCTTTCGACTCTTCGTTACTTCCGCAATGAGTATATTGCTCATGTGGTTGATAAGAAGTGTCCCGCAGGCGTTTGCAAGAGCCTCCTTTCGTTTGTCATTGACAGAGAGAAGTGTATCGGCTGTGGTGCCTGCGCAAGACAGTGTCCCGCATCGGCGATCGTTAAGACGGACTACATTGGTCCCGGCAAGAAACTTCCTGCTATGGAGATCCAGAAAGACAAGTGCCTTAAGTGCGGCGCTTGTATGGAGAAGTGTAAGTTCGGCGCAATTTCAAAGAAGTGATCGCAGGGCCTGATAACAGGTAGATATGACAATAAAAGATGTGAATATGAAACGCATCTTTAGAGGAGGACAATATGTCAGACATTAAATTAAAGA
>JAILKT010000136.1 GCA_024693545.1 Lachnospiraceae bacterium | reverse complement strand
GAGATCGCCAGAGAGATCGGCAGTGTGGCTACAACAGCCGGAGAAAACTCGGATGGTGTACAGGATATCGTAAGCAAGAACGAACTTACCGGAAATGTTACCGAACAGATCGGCAGACTTGCCTCGGAAAGCAGACAGAATGCCGGCGACCTTGAGGAAGTAATAGGGAAGTTTAATCTGTAAAAGACTGACGAAGATACAAGGGACAAATATAATAGAAGGAAGGGAAATGTCTGAAAGGAAGGCATTTCCCTTCCTTTAAATTTTTAAACAAGTTTCTGTGCGTTCAGAAGCAGGAAGCAAAGCGGATCGTGAATGTACGGTTTTATAAAAAGAACACCCGCTGCGGGACAACGCCGCACAGCGGATGTTCTGTTGGGGATATGTCAATGTCAATAAGAAAGAAAGCAATATCAGTTGACCCAACGGTCTTTTATATATCGATCAGGTCTGAATATCCTTGATTGCCGTTTCATCGGCAGCCGGAACTTCCGTTTCCGGAGTTACCGTTTCGGGCTGAGGAGCATTAAGAGAAGCGATCCAGTCTTCTACTTTTTTGATCGAAGCATCAATCGTATCTTTTGATAACTGAGGAAGTTCTTCGCCCCAGATCTCTTCGGCCTGTTTGAAACCTTCTTTGATGGCATCGAGCATGCCGGCAGCAAGTTCGGAATCATTGCCTGCCAGAGCTTTGGCAAAATCAAGGATCCTGTTTGAGGTCTGTTCCACACCCCAATATCCGTCTTCGGCAATATCAGCCTGAGCCTGGGCCTGAGTTTCGGGATCTACTTCAAGGCTTCTGTAAGCGCTTGCAAGTCCGTTTGATACATCAAAAGTTCCGCCCTGCTTAAGGAGCAGTTTCTCAACGATGCCTCTGAGCTGAGCAAATCTTTCGTCTGCTTCGGCTTTGAGCCTTTCGATCGTTTCGGGATCTGCGGGTTTGCCGACAAATTTGTTGGGCTTTTCAGCTGATTGTCCGTCACCTGTTTTGGTAAATATTGCAGCATCTGTGCTACTGAGCTCAATATTTGTCTTTTTGATGGAAATGTTGATCTCTTCGTATGATGCCGAAACAGAGGTGTTACTTCCGGTAATTCCGTTAATAGCCATATCAATCTCCTATCCGGAGCCGAATAAAAGCCGCTTTTTTGCCTTCCCTGGCTCCAAAAACCGTGCCCTGCACCCGTCCGTGAGTGCATTATGGGCAACAAACTCCTACTACTATTCTGTATATCGGCATGATCGTCTGATAAGATAACCCCTGTCTTGACTATTTTCCCTAGGAAATCTAAAATCAAAGTAATCACAGTGATTCGATTTGTGAAAAGTCAGCTGATGCTGACCGGAATCCCGCGCCCGGTCTCGCGAGAGAGACTTGAAAATATATAAGGAGGAGAAGACGTGCGAATATACGGATATACACAACTTACACTTCTTGATTACCCCGGAAAACTTGCAAGTACCGTATTCCTCGGTGGTTGCAACTACAGATGTCCCTACTGTCACAATTCAGATATTGTTACGGGCAATACAAACCTGCCTTTGATACCCGAGGACAGTATTTTGCGTCATTTGATGAAGAGAAAAAACGCACTTGAAGGGGTATGCATTACGGGTGGCGAGGCCACGATTTATAAGGACCTTCCGCAATTTATAGAGAAAATTAAGGATATAGGACTTCTTGTTAAACTTGATACAAACGGAACAAATCCTGCGATGGTAAAGTATCTTCACGAGAAGGGGCTGATCGACTACGTTGCTATGGATATAAAGGCGTCACCCGATAATTATCCCGCGGCCTGTGGCCTTAGCGAGATGTCAATGTCCGAAATATTTGAGACAGCAGAGTTTTTGCTGAAAGGAAATATGGATTATGAATTTCGTACTACAGTTGTAGGCGGGATCCATACGGTCGAAGAATTTGAAAAAATAGGGAAATGGATCGAGGGAGCAGGGAAGTATTTCCTTCAGATATATAGGCGTTCGGATAAGCAGTTTTCTTATGAGGGTCTTGAGGTGCCTTCACATGAGATGATGGCGAAGATACTTGAGGTTTGTCGTAAATATGTTCCTTCAACGGTTATAAGAGGCGAAAGCTGAAGCGCTGAATACAAACTTTGAAAGGCAAAATTGTAAATGGACAAAGATTTATTCTATATGAAAAAAGCGCTCGCTCAGGCAAAGCGGGCTCTTTTACTCGGAGAGGTACCCATCGGCTGCGTGATAGTCTGTGAAGATAAGATAGTCGGAAGAGGATTCAATAAAAGAAACACGGGAAAAACGACACTGGCGCATGCCGAGATGATAGCAATAGACAAGGCAAGCAAAAAACTCGGAGACTGGCGACTTGAGGGATGTACGATGTATGTTACGCTTGAACCGTGTCAAATGTGTTCGGGTGCGATCGTTCAGTCACGTATAGACAGAGTCGTTATAGGGGCGATGAATCCCAAGGCAGGCTGTGCAGGGTCGATACTTGATATCCTGAACATGAAAGAATTCAATCATCAGGTAGAAAAAACTTTGGGTGTGGGGAAAGAAGAGAGTGAAGCTCTTTTAAAGGAATTCTTCACGAACCTTCGGATCAGGAACAGGGATCAAAAACGAAACGGTAATGATCTCGCATAACGCCCATGATCTCATGTGCGTTGGGAATGATACCGTCATATTTGAAACCGAGCTTTTTCAGCAGGGCGATCGAGGCCTCGTTTTCGGGAAGCGCATCGGCTTCAATAAAAGGAAGCATGTAATAATCCATGACAAGGGGCAGAAGAAACGAAACTGCCTCATAGGCGTAGCCGCGGCGGCGGCACATTCTGTCAATCTTGTAACCCAGGCTCGGTGCGTGGATTTTGTCGTGCAAGTAAGCGAAACTTACGTTGCCGATGACCGTGCCGGGGTCTTCTTTTTTAAAAATATAATATCTGACACCGGAGTCTGTTTTATAGAGGTCAAGCTCGATCTGAAGAGCGTTTCTCTGGTAAGTATCTGTATATATGACGTCTCCGTAATGCCTGTCATAGTGTTCGAAATCATCGCGATTACGCATGAGATAAGCGGATACGGGGTCTGCAAGACGCGGAGTACTGACGATCAGCTGCAGTCTGCCTGTAGTGTATTCTTTTTTCATATCTATGGTCAATATTTTTCCTTTCAAGGGGATTAATTCAATTCATCGCCAATAGTATATAACAAATCATGGGAAAACGCACCTTGTTTCGAAGCACTACACAAAAACAAAAGCGAACTGCGAAAATGCTCAGAAAAAGGCACGGCCCTTACAAACAAGTGGGTTTATACTACATTTAGTATTTGGTTTGAGAATTAAACCATACATTTTGTATTTTTGTTTTGACATTTGACCATATATATGGTAGTATGAACGAGGGTTTTGAAAAAAACTCATGTTGGGATATGTTTTTGTGGGATAAGCGGATGGTTTTTTGTCCGCGCTATGGGCCAAAGGGTCAGAAAGAGGGAGATTATGAGACAACCGGCTAATATGTGCAGGATCTATAACCTGATTTCGAACAATATAGGAAAGAGGGTTACGGTCCGCGAGAACAGGGGTCGCAACAGGTATGACACTTCGGAAGGCATTATTACCGAGATGCACCCTTACGTTTTTTGTGTGAAAGTTGAGGGGGATATGCCTGATACATCAAAACAGGTATCCTACAGCTATACAGACGTTCTGATCAAAGACGTAGAACTCCAGTTCTGATAACAGAAACATAGAAAAAAAGAACAATCCGCATTATTTGCGGGTTGTTCTTTATTTTTTTTTAATGGTTTTTTTGGGGCTTGTATGGTAGCATTGACCTGATAACAGTTAAAAGTAAAATTCGAAAGGAGCGTCATGGGATTCAGAAAAAGACTTGTAGCGGCATTCATGATCGTCGTGACCGTTCCGATCGTGCTGCTTATCGCACTTGGCATTGCGATATTTGACGATAGGGGTATTTCGATCAAAGAAGCATTTGATGCCCCTCTGTTTGTAACCGATGGCAGCGGCGGACCCTCAATAATGATACCGCTTTTCACCGGTATCATATATATATCAGTTGCTCTGCTTCTTACTGCGGGTGTTATGCTTCTGTGGATATACAGAAGCTTTGTCAAGCCGCTTAATCTGCTTACTCTTGCAACAAGGAAAATGCAGGAAGGCAATCTTGATTTTTCAATCCAGGGCGATCCGGATGATGAGCTGGGCAACCTGTGTGAAGACTTTGAGGATCTTCGCCTGCACCTTAAAGAACAAGCGGAAGCAAGGCTTAATTATGAAAACGAGGTCATTGAGCTTATAAGCAATATATCTCACGACCTCAAGACTCCGCTTACGGCGATAAAAGGATATGCGGAAGGTGTGCTTGACGGAGTTGCCGATACGGACGAAAAGAGAGAAAAATACTTAAGGACTATTTATACCAAAGCATCCGATATGCAGGTCCTTGTTGATGAACTGGCATTTTATTCAAAGATTGACAGTAACATCGTTCCGTATAATTTTGAAAATCTTGACATCAACAGCTATTTTATGGATTGCGTCGAAGATTACAGCATAGATATGGAGATAAAAGGGATCGAGCTGGACTATGTACCGGCACCTGACGGTGTGGTCGTGACAGCCGATGCCGAACAGCTCAGACGTGTAGTCAATAATGTTATCGGAAACAGCGTTAAGTATATGAACAAATCCGGTACGACATCAAAAAACGGCGAGAAAAACGAAGACAGTGTGCATAAGGACGAAGCGGGTGAGAAGAAGGGAAGGATCACCATTATGGCAAGGAAGCTTGAAAACCTTGCCGAGATTTCGATACGCGATAACGGGCCGGGGATTTCGCCCGAAGATCTGAATCGTGTATTTGAACGATTCTACAGGGCAGATCAGTCACGTAATTCTAAAAAAGGAGGAACGGGACTCGGACTCGCGATCTCAAAAAAGATAATAGAGGATCATGGCGGAACGATCCGGGCGGAAAGTGAACCGGGAGTGCATATGACCATTATATTTACGCTGCCGCTTTATAAGGAAGAAGAAGTGGATGCGATAGATCAGGGCGAGATATTGATAAAGGACAAGCCACAGGGAGTTATCTCAAGAGCGATCGACAGTTCCAAAAAGATCATTGCGGCCGCAAGAGACCGCGAGGGACGAGACAGAAGAGGATATCTGAAAGGGCAGGAGAAAAACAGCAATAAAAAACCGGACAAAGAATCCGTACAAAGATGAGAAAGGAAAACACATATGGAAAAGATTCTCATAATTGAAGATGAACAGGCTATTGCCGAGCTGGAAAAAGACTATCTTGAACTATCCGGATTCGGGGTTGAGATTGAAAACGACGGAAAAGCCGGACTTGAAAAAGCACTGTCGAGTGATGTAGATCTTATTGTTCTGGATCTTATGCTTCCGGGAGTGGACGGCTTTGAAATCTGCAAACGGGTGCGTGAAGATAAGAATACGCCGATAATCATGGTTTCGGCAAAGAAGGACGATATCGATAAAATAAGAGGACTCGGACTCGGAGCCGACGACTATATGACAAAGCCGTTCAGCCCCAGCGAACTTGTCGCGCGAGTAAAGGCGCATCTTGCCCGATATGAAAGACTACTCGGAAGTGTACCGCATGAAAATACGGTGATCGAGATCAGAGGTGTGAAAATAGATAAAACTGCCCGCCGTGTTTCTGTAAACGGAGTGGAGAAACCCTTTACAACAAAAGAATTTGACCTTCTCACATTCCTTGCCGAGCACCCCAACCGCGTTTTCTCCAAGGACGAGCTTTTCCGTGAAATATGGGAGATGGATTCGGTCGGAGACATCGCAACAGTGACCGTTCATATAAAGAAGATACGTGAAAAGATAGAAGTCAATACCGCAAAACCTCAATATATCGAAACTATTTGGGGTGTGGGATATCGATTTAAGGTGTGAGAGTCGGTTGCTTTTTTGACCGTTAGAGTTTAAGATATACCTTGTGCGTGTTATACAAGTGAATCAATCATGATACTAAGATGAAAGGAGAGCACATATGCCTGATGGTGTAGAAGAAGTCTTAAAGAAAATCCATATCATGTTGGCAAGATGTGAAGCGCTTGACGGAACTCCCGACAGGGTGATCGTGTCAAAGCAGGAGATGTTCATATTGCTGGAAGAACTCAATAAGGCTGTTTATGATGTGCTCGACCGATATGAGGCAACACGCAGGAGCAGGGAGATGGCACTCCTGGAACAGAACAGAAAAGCTGCGCAGATAGAGGCAGACGCCCATGCGAAAGCGGATGATGTGCAGGCGTCGGCATGCGTTTACACCGACGGGGTTCTCGGACGTACAAGGGACATGCTCGAAGAAACAAAAAAGAGTCTGAAACATCAGCTCATTGAACTTCTGGCTGCCATTGAAGACGAGCAGCAGATACTTGATGATAACAAGGAAAATGTCAGAGAAGAGCTTGAGCAGTATCAGGACGGAACAGTTTATCTCGAACTTCTTGACAAGATGCGAGAGGCCCAAAGAAAAAAAGCAGAACACAGTGAAGAAGTCGAGGAAGAACAGGAAGAGGAAAAGGGAAGTAAACCGGGAATTGTTATAAGAGTGAACAACCCCGGCGAAAATACAGGCGTGACCTATTCGAAAAGAAAACACGGACGCGCCGCTCGGGAGAACAACGGAACCGGACAAAACAGTCCCGTGCAAGGCGAGAGGGAAGACGCCGAAGCAGAGGCTCCGGTACCGAAGGGTACGGTTTTTACTGCGGAAGATTTTAATCTTGATGCAGAATACGAACAATGGAAAGATGAACAAGGAAAGAGCGAAGGGGAAGCTCCACGAACCAGGAAAGGAGTTTTTGCCGGATTATTCGGCAAAAAAAAGAAAGCATGAGAAAACGAATAGTTGCAGCAGTCCTTACACTTGTACTGGCAATCGGTTCTTTTATCGGTTATACACCGGTGAATGCGGCGGGTGTTGAGTATGCGGACACTTCTGAATATGAGAGTCTCGCAGAACTTTACAAGGATTACTTCAAAATTGGATGCTCTTGTGAAGCGATTTCACATTGGAACAACAAAAACAAGGAAATAGGAAATAAATACAAAGAAGATCTTATTCTTAATGTGTTTAACAGTATTACATGCGGTAATGAGATGAAACCCGCATATAATTTTGACGGATCAAGTCCCACTCTTTATACCCCCAACAGAGCAGCTGTAGAGATGCTTGATTGGGCAAAGCAGAACGGCATGAAGATGAGAGGACACACTCTTCTTTGGCACAGTCAGAATTCACCCGCAATCTATGCGATCGATTTTAAGCCCACATCGAATAAAAGACCTACCAATGACGGTGAGGCGGTTCTTGATGAGGAGTGTCTTGTTGACAGAGAAACACTCATTGAGCGTATGAAGACATACATCTACGGCGTTATGGAATTTATATATTCGAACGGATACGGGGATGTTATATACGCATGGGATGTTCTTAACGAGGCAACAGATGAGAACAAGGGCGACGGACTTCGTCGTTCACACTGGTACAACATGATCGGTCCCGAATATATCTACTATGCATTCCTTTTCGCAAGAGAAGCAACCGTTAAATATGCAAAGGAATATGCCGCAGATTACGGACTTTCACCCGATGGTGACCTTTCACCCATTCTTCCCAAGCTTTTCTACAATGACTATAACGAATGGTTCTCACAGCGTCGTGACAACATAATATCTTTCCTTACCGAGAGAAAGTACAATGAAGGTCACAAGCTTGCAGAAAGCGACGTTATAAAGGCTGACGGAGACGGAACCGTATACGGAGACGGACTTATCGACGGTGTAGGTATGCAGGGTCATATCAACGACAAGCAGAACCTTGATTCCTATATGCTCGCGCTTGAAAAGTACAGCGAAGCAGTGGGTGAGGTTCATATCACCGAGCTTGATATCGAAGCTACAAAGAACGACGATAACAGATGGCTTTTCCAGGCCAAGTTCTTCTATGAGTTCTACAAGAGACTTATCGAAGAGAAGAAGAACGGTGCAAACCTTACATCCGTAACACTGTGGGGTCTTACAGACGGCTCTTCGTGGAAATCACATGCAACACCTCTTGCATTCTATGATGACCTTTCAAAGAAGCCGGCATTTGATGCTATGGTACTTGCGGCAAAAGGCGAAGAGTTTAATATGACACTTGCTTCTACTCAGAAGGAAGTAAAGGATCTCACGGTTGATTTCGAGCCTTACGAGGGAGGAGACGGAAATATAGCGATCGTTAATCCCAAGCAGGCGGGATTTTTCTCGAGAGGATCGGGTCATACGGCAAATATCATGCTTCAGATGAATACCAATCATACGGAGAAGAGCGAGGGCGTAGGATACTCTCTTAAGGTTTCAAGAAAAGAGAATGATGCGACTCTTAAGTATGATGTTTCGATGTACGCAGGAAAGACTATAGATGTAAAGCTTTATGTTATGACGAAGGATAAAGCGGTCATAGCCGGAATTGACAGAGAAGAG
>JAILKT010000026.1 GCA_024693545.1 Lachnospiraceae bacterium | reverse complement strand
ATCACAGGTCGTGGTACAGTTGCTACAGGCCGTGTAGAGCGTGGTGTTGTTCACGTTGGTGATGAAGTTGAGATCGTTGGTGTTAAGGAAGAGACACGTAAGGTTGTTGTAACCGGTGTCGAGATGTTCCGTAAGCTCCTTGACGAAGGTCAGGCAGGTGATAACATTGGTTGTCTCCTTCGTGGTGTAAACAGAACCGATATCGAAAGAGGACAGGTTCTTGTTAAGCCCGGTTCGGTACATTGCCATAAGAAGTTCAAGGCTCAGGTTTACGTTCTTACTAAGGACGAGGGTGGACGTCATACACCTTTCTTCAATAACTACAGACCTCAGTTCTACTTCAGAACAACTGATGTTACCGGTGTTACAGAGCTTCCTGCAGGCACAGAGATGTGTATGCCCGGCGATAACATCGAGATGACAATCGAACTCATCCATCCCATCGCTATGGAGCAGGGACTTGGCTTCGCTATCCGTGAGGGTGGTAGAACAGTTGGTTCGGGTAAGGTTATCGAGATCATCGAGTGATAAATATCTGAGAACAATAAAATGCATAATAATAATCCGCCGGCAAGCTTGCTTGCCCGGCGGATTTTTTTCAGGAGAAAAATGCTTTAAGCTGTTATGATTCACACAGGTTCGGGGCCGTATCACATTATCCGCAGAAGACAGTCTCTCATGATCCCGTAATACTTGTGCATCCTTTCATCGGTGAGACCGGCAAAGGACTTATAATCATCATTTATAATATAAGAGCGAAGTTCGGAAGCGCTCACCGGGATCTCGGACCGGTCGAGCTTGATAAGTGACAGATTGGGATTATCCGGAAACCAGAGATGATACTTTCTTTCGTTACCGCAGACTATAGAGCGGATATCTTCGCCGATCGCTTCGCGGCCTTTTGAGAGAAGGTAATCACCCCAGGCTCCGACATCACCGACACCGATATCGGGAAGCGGGTTGACGACAATCCGGTCACCGTACAGTTCGCGTATCATCTGTTCGCGGAAACTATATGTAAAAGGATTTCGTACAGAACCGGATTTGTCACTGGAACCGACAAAAACAAGCACTTTGCGGCAGTTTGCAAGTGCTGTATCTATAAGAGCCTGATGGCCTTTATGAAGTCCCTGAAAACGGCCAAGGACGAGTCCGTTGTCATACATAAGCGTTTTACCTGATATTACATTTTGTTGAAAGCACACGATCCTTGTGACGTGTGCTTTTACGGTATTATTTTAATAATCCTTAGCCTGAGCTTCACGCGTAAGCCTGAATGCGACCGAATCTTTAAGATGTTTCAGATATACCTCGTCATCGCACATTGCTTTGCCCTCACTATCGGAAAGTTTTGCAACAGGGCGGCCGTTTACGTATTGCAGCTTGATGATTATATTGAGCGGCTCGGCAGGTGTGTCATTCGATATGAACGTTCCGATACCGAATGCGACCTTTACCTTATCCTTGAAATAATCATAGAGCGTCTGAGCCGTGTTGAAATCAAGACTGTCGGAAAAGAGGAGCGTCTTTGTTCGGGGATCGACACCGTAGCTTTTATAATGGGCGATCATCTTTTCACCCCATACATAAGGGTCGCCCGAATCGTGACGTACACCGGTATAATTGTTGACCATGCTTCGATTGAAATCCTTCAGGAAGAGGTCTGTAGTTATCGTATCGGTAAGTGCGGTTCCGTTATCGCCCTGGTATTCTTCGTACCAGTCCTTCATCGCATAATGATTTGTGTATGCAAGAGGGATGGAATCGATCCCCTGATACATCTGGACATATTCATGGGCGTAGGTGCCGATGGGCGTAAGGTTGTATTTCCATGCGAAATATACGTTAGATGTTCCGACCATATTTTGAGTTTTCTGAGCGAACTCGCGTATCGCATATTCCTCAAATTCAGTTGATAGTCTTCTGCGGGCGCCAAACTCCGCAAACTTAAATGTGTATATACCGTTTCTGAAGCTTTCAATCTTGGAGGCAAGCTTTTCTTTAGCGCCTTCGAGAAGATCATCATAGTTGTATTTCATGCGGAAATATGTTTCGTTGATGATCTCTAAGAGGTAGATCTCAAACTGCATTGCAGAGAAAAGAGGACCTTTGACTATAACCGAGAGTTCACCTTTTTTGTTTAGCGAGGTTGTAACATAATCTCTGATAGGGTGCCATAATCTGAGAAATTCGACATAATCCTCTTTAATAAATCGAATGCTTTTAAGATATCCGAGCTCCTCGGGGGTGAGCCTGAGGGAGCAAAGATGATCGATCTGGGCATTGATCTCATCGAGCATTTCCCGTGTGAATACAACGCCTTTGTTACGACATTTGAAATGGTATTCTCCGACAAGACTGGTATGCTTGTGGAAAATCACCTGGTTCATGTTAAATTTGTAAAGATCTGTGTCGAGGAGCGAGAAGATCATCGGTTTATATTTCATTTTGATATTCTCCTTTAATCATAAGGTCAATGAAGCTTAGCAGGCCGAAATCGGAAGACCGGGATCGTAAGCGGGCATGGGACGGAGCTTGTGGAGATTTGCCGCATGCTTTTTGTCAATGAGAGCTTTTACCTCAGGATCATCGATCTCACCGCTGCGGATATACCTGTCGAGTACCGCATATGTAAAGCCCATGCGTTCTTCGTCGCTTTTTCCGCTCATTCCGTCCTCAGGAATTTTATCAACGAATATGTTGTCAAGATTGAGCTCACGTCCTATCTGTCTTACTTCTGTTTTTGTAAATCCGGACAATACAGAAAAATCACCTGCGGCATCGCCGAATTTCGTAGAGTATCCGATGTAATCTTCCGAAAGATTACACGTATTTGCAACACGTCCGCCGTATATGGCACAAATCCCGTAGAGTGTAGTCATACGGATACGAGCGGGAGTGTTTGTTTTGTATGCATCAACGAGCATCGGATCGGTGGAAAGAGCATCGCCTATCTCTTTGGTGACAGCATTTACCGTATCTTTAATATTGATAACATGATATTTGATACCGAGACTTTTAACGAGGCTCCGACTTACATCTATATCATGCTGGTCACCGCATGGCATAAGAACACCGATGACGCGTTCTTTTCCGAGAGCCCTTACGAGAAGAGCGGCAGTTACCGAGGAATCGGTTCCGCCGGAGATGCCGATAATAGCCTTGGCATCCGGACTAAAGGAATAATAGTTTCTTATCCATTCGATTATTCCGTCAGACAATCTGTCCATAAGTATTCACTTTCTGCATATTCAAAAGAATAGCTTTCGGATAGACATATGATGTCGATCCTTTAAAAAAGAATTATATTGCCTAAAAAGTATAATCCCGATAAAGAAATTATGCAAGTATGCGCCTTTTGTTTGTACTTGTCGTATTCTTGTAGTAAAATTTTATACAGGGAGTAAAGATCATGCTTTCGGAAGAAACAGTATGGATTAAACAGGGCTTAAACGTATATAATTAAAACAGTGGCTAACAGTAACAATTGGGGTGCGTATGATCGACTATAAATTTGTGGGGACCGAACAGGCAGGAGAGATCGTAGCTGTCGAAAACGGAAGGCGGGTCGGAAGGCTCACCTTTGAGGTGGTTTCCGACGCCTGTCTGATCAACTATCTTTTTGTCATGCCTTCAGTTCGGAGACGTGGGATAGCAACCATGCTCATGCTGGAACTCTATGACCGTATCTTTGACTCGGACATTGCCGAAATCTCTCTGTTGTCACCTCGCGAAGAAGCGTCTCTTGAGGCTTTTCTTCAAAAAATGTATTTCAGTAAAGAAGATTCTTTCGGAGACTTTTTGTCTCTTTCGGTAAGAGAATTGCTTGATAAAACGGAACTGAGGGATGCGAAGGCAGCGGAAATGTTCCTGCCGCTGAAGGAAGTACGGGCTCCCGGTATGATAAAGGCACTCGGTGATATACTTGAAAGATCGGGATATGAGGATGATGCAAAGATGCTATTCTCCGAGTGTGATACGGCATGCAGCGGGCTTTTACTCTCTGCGGGCAGGGCTGTGGGGGTAGCCGCGCTAAAAAAGATATCGGAAAATGAAATGATCATCTCTCATATATATGTAGAACCCGAAGAAAAAGAAAGGCTTACGGAATTTTTAAAGAGCGTTGTTCTCGCTGTCAGGGATAACGTATCCGACGAATGTGAGGTCAGTGTATTTGTATCGACGGATGAGGAACGTTCATTTGCGAAAAGGATATTCAGAGACGCTCATATGGGCGTTAAAACGATTATAAGATACTTTGTCGAGATGACGGATGAAGAAGGGAGATAATATGGATTATTATCATTTGTCAGAGGAAGAACTGGAGATGATGCTTAACTTGCCAACCGACGGATTGACATACAGCAGCAGGGAAGAAGAAACGGCAGAGATCAGAAGTCCGCAGATCAAAAGTATTGATGAGATCGACAATTCCGATTATGAAGCGAAGGTTCTTGAAGAATATTCGGGACGGCTCAAGGCTCCGCAAAGATTCTTCAAAAGGCTCAAGATGAAGAAAGAAAAAATGGATATCCTTGCCCAAAGAAGGGATGAGGATTTTGATAAACGGATAGACTCGGATAAGGCACAGGAACAGGCAGAAAGAAATAAAAGGCTTATTCAGAGCCTTGTAGGCTGGAACGATATTCTGGACAGGTGCAGGAGGCTTGACAAATTGTCAGACGTAGATGGTGTAACCGAGTCTTGTAATTCGTGCCGTGAATGTATCAAGAATATCATCATGATGGCGGGACAGAATTTTGCATATAGCAACAGGGAACAATATATGCCTGTGAAAGAACGTCTGAATAAAGAAATAAAAATGTTTATAGAGAACGTGAGCACAATAAGTAAGGCGATAGTGAACAACACCGATATTTCCGAGGAAACGACCGCTATGATAGACAGAATGAAACAAGCGACAACCTACATGGATGAAAATATTGAAAGAGTGGCGGAGCTTTCTTTTGATGAAAAGGCTGTGACAAGGTGGGTATCAATACTTGAAATGTCGATGAGAAATTATCGGTTTTTCCTTACGGAGAGTGAGAAAAAGGAAAAACAGACAATAGAAGAAAGAGAGCAGAAAGAACAAAAAAAGACAGCAAAAAAAGTGAAAAAAAAGCCGAAAAAGCAGTTTGGTCCGGAAGATGAAGCTTTGGAAACGGCAGAAGACCAAAGTGGGAACTATGAGGCTGTTTTGGTATGCAACCTTCAAAAATTGCTCAATAGATTAAAACTTGAGGATCCAAAAAATTTATCTGTTGAAATGCCGGATTCTTTCAGAAAAGATTTAAATGATAAGGCTAAGCTTTTTGATATGAATGGTGATAAAAAAGAATTTGAATCACTAAATTATTATGTGAAGGTTGAAAAGAGTGGCGAAAAAGTAAAATATAGGATTGCAGGCACTATCGGTGTACCGACAGTCGGGAAGACGAAAAAAGGCGATGAGATCGGAGAGAAATCTGACGTTGAAAAGCAGGCTACTACCAGAGAGCGTATCGAAAACGAATATGGTTTGAATTTAGTGTCTTTCGGTGAGAAATCTAAAAAAAAAGTGGCAGAAACAACCTTTGACGATTTTAAGGATGAGGTCATGGAGCTGGGAGAACAAGAGCGGGATCTTTTGATAGCCAGATATCTGTGTGTCAGGATCGGTCTTAACGGGACGGAAGGGCTGAACGAGCTTGAAAATCAATATTATCTTGGTGAACTGTATGCAACGGATAAAAAACTCGTTGAAAGAAAAGACGGGAAATATATCCCTAAAAGAATAAATTTTACGGAGCAGGACGGCAAAACGGTGACCAAGACGAGCGAAGATGAAACCTATGGCAAGATAGAAAAAGATATGGATATGTCAATGAGGCTTGAACGTATTATTTTGCGTGAGCTCATATAACGAGAAAGCGCCGTGTGCGTTTTCAGAGTGACACTAAAGTCGGAAAACCGAGTAGAGAACAGGAGTAGGTTATGGCCGGGGAAAACAGTAGTTATGAAAATGGAGTAAAAGTACAGACCGCAGCTCCGGAGAGCGATCGGGACAGAGAAGCACGTTTACGCAGAGAAAGACGTATGCGTGATGTAATAACGGAAGAAGAAAATCCGTCTTTTCTCGGTTCTATCGATGATGAAAGTGATTATAATGACAGAAGAGCGGAAGCACTTGAACTTGATTACAGAGAACGTGAGTTCCTTGCACAGTCAAATAGGTTATTAAGAGCAAGTCGAAAGAGGGATATCATAGCATTAAAGGCTCGGAATTTCGACAAAGAAGAAGCGCGAAGAAAGGTCCGGATCGCAAAAAATAAGATTGCTGAAAAAAATCAGATAAACCTCGTTCTTGCGTATGTAAACAAGTGGAGATTTGATATAGACGAAATGATCGGTAAGCTCAGTTCGGCTATAGATGGTTCTGATCTTGGTCATCTTGAAAGTATCGGAAAGCAGCTGGCGCAGATTCGTGCCGCCGTATATCTTCCGTTCTGGGGAGAGGAGTCTTCGGATGCGAAGGCGCCCGCGGCAGAGCCCCCCGCGGCAGAGACCCCTGCGGCAGAGGCGCCCGCGGCAGAGACCCACGCGGCAGAGGCGCCCGAAGCGAAGACGCCCGCGGCAGAGACCTCCGCGGCAGAGGCGCCCACAGC
>JAILKT010000156.1 GCA_024693545.1 Lachnospiraceae bacterium | reverse complement strand
AGGAATCGTAAAATGTTTGCGGAAACTAAGGAGAATTTTATGCTTTTCATCCCCAAAATTAATTATCATAGCAGAAGGATAAACACATGGAAATTAAAGGATACACATACGGCTATGGGGCCGTTAGAGGGATATACAGTAGCGAGCGTGCGGCGAGAAGCCGGGAAACGCTTATGAAAACGGGGATCAACTGGGTTTGCCTTGCATTTTCGGTGAAGCAGAAGACTTATTCTTCCACCGAGATTTACTTCGATTACAGAAAATCGGTGCCTGATCTCGAGCTGATCTCCACCATCGAGCACTTTAAGAAGAACGGCGTGAAGGTCTGCCTTAAGCCCATGATCGACACGGAAGACGGCGTTTGGCGGGCGCAGATCGATTTTCCGGATTATACCGTGTTTGAAGAGGATAAGTACTGGAAGAAGTGGTTCGAGTACTACAAGGCCTTCATGCTGCATTACGCGCAGATCGCTGAGTACACCGGCTGCGAAATGCTCTGCCTGGGATGCGAGATGCTCGGAACCGAGAGAAAAGAAGTTTGCTGGAGGGATCTCATCGCTGCTGTACGTAACGCTTATGCCGGAAAACTCACATACAACACAAATCACGGACACGAAGATGAAGCCGCATGGTATGACGCCATCGACTACATCGGAACATCCGCGTACTACAGAGTTGCCCGGGAAGGTGGTGCTTCCGCCGCAGAAATGAAGGCGGAATGGGAGAAGGTGGCCGTTAAGCTTGAAGAGCTCTCTAAGCGAAAGAATAAACCCATTCTCTTTATGGAAGTAGGGTGCAGGAGCGCGAGGGGCTGCGCATCGATGCCATGGGATTTTATGCATAAAGAGTTGCCGCACGACGAGGATGAGCAGGCAAACTTTTATGAATCATGCCTTTCTACATTCACGGACAAGCCCTGGTTTGCCGGACTTTTCTGGTGGGACTGGAGCTGCGTGATCTATGATACCCGCGAAGAAGCCGCAAAGGACAACGGCTTTAATACTCACCTGAAGAAGGCTGAAGAAGTGGTTCGGAAGTACTATCTTTATCGAAAAGACCGATGATCACCACATGCTCAAAATGTCCGAGATCAGGGAAGGGAAAGCTGATAAGTATGATAGGCTTTAGATTTTTATCACGTGGCAGTAGCGGATAAACATTATGTGATAGATTGGTTGACAATAGGGGTGTTATTGGATATATTTTGATATAACTGATAATACAACAGCAGGGAGTATTGGGAGATGGAGAAGTCGTTAAGTACCGAAGAATTATTGGGGAGAATTTTTAAAGAAAACGACCCGGGAAAATTCTTTAAGCAGAATGAACGCTCTTTTCTGATGCTGTCATTTTCAGAGTATCTTAACCTTTGGTGTAAAAAAAATCTTGAAGTGCCCGAACATGTAATTATTAGGGCTGGTCTTGAAAAATCTTACGGACATCAACTTTTTTCAGGTAAACGTAACCCATCAAGGGATACGGTTCTCCTTCTTTCGATTGCTATGAACGCAGACTACAAGCAGGCACAGGAAATGCTCAGAATAGCCGGCAAGAGCCAGCTCTATCCGCGCATAAAGAGGGATGCCGCAATAATTTACTGCTTAACCAACCACAAATCGCTCATTGATGTGCAGATTATTCTACAGGAGAACGATTTACCTTTGCTCGGAGGAAGAATGAATGACAGAGATAGATGACGTGTCATTAGCTGTCGGTGAAAATGCATCAGACTTTGGCGCTATTGTATTGGATAAAAACGATTATCCGAAAGAATTCCTTGAAAACTATTGTCAGATAGAATGTCTTGCTTCTCATAACGGGCGGGAAACTTTTTTGGTGGAGAATACATCTAACGGGGAAAAGGGAATAGCAACCTGTTATGACCGTTCCGATTATCATCTCGGTACCGATATAAATCTTCTGAGTAAACTTGATCACCCCGGTCTTCCTCATTATTATAAGCAGATTGAAAATGGAAGGATGGTATGCATCATCCGTGAATATATTGAGGGACTTACATTAAGCGACTATGCGACAAATAAACAGCTCGCAATGCCGGAGATAGTTGATATCGCAAAGCAATTGTGCGATATACTTGAGGTCCTTCACAATAACAGGCCGCAGATCATACACCGGGATATCAAGCCCGAAAACGTTATAGTTCGACCTGACGGAACTATTGCTCTGATAGATTTCGATATAGCAAGGACCGTAAAAGAGGGTGAATCAAACGATACGGTATTTTTTGGGACAAAAGTTTATGCGCCGCCCGAACAGTACGGCTTCGGGCAGACTGACAGTCGAGCCGATATATATGCGTTCGGAGTGCTTTTGAGGTGGATGGTGACGGGAAATGCCAGAAAGAATCCCAATATCTCGGCAGGTCCGAATGTTGAAAAAGTGATCGATCGCTGTACGGCATTCGATCCCAATCGCAGGTACAACAGCATTGAAGAGGTAAAAAAAGCCCTTGACGATATACTTTCTCACAAGAAGAAACGTAATTTCAAGGCAGCTATATGCGTTGTACTTGCTTCAGTTCTTGTTCTTGCAGCAGGTTTTGTGATTGGAAGGGTCGTACACATCGATGAGTTCGATGAAGCCGTTACCTTTGAAGAACCCTTGATCGAGCAGGCGGTTCGGGCCGTCCTCGGTAAAAATGACGG
>JAILKT010000078.1 GCA_024693545.1 Lachnospiraceae bacterium | reverse complement strand
TATATCCTTTTTTACAGAGATATTTCGTAACAGGACTGACTATCGGTGGTGTTAAAGAGTGAGATCTTGCTAATACATTGGGAAATACCCGCGGCAATGCCGCGGGTATTTCTTTTGTGATGTGTGAACGGTTGATCGTTATTATTTTATGAGCAGATCACTGAAGGCTTTAAGAGCGCCGGTGCATTCGCCGCCGAGAACCTTTGTCGCAAGAACTTTGCCAAGCTGTACACCCTCCTGGTCGAAACTGTTGAGGTTCCATGCAAAGCCCTGGAACATGATCTTGTTCTCGTAGTGAGAGAGAAGAGAACCGAGTGCTTCGGGAGTGAACTTATCGCCATAGATAAGGGAAGAAGGACGTCCGCCGTCGAAACGCTTGTTAGGGTTTTCGTCTTCCTTGCCGCAGGCAAAAGCAACGATCTGAGCTGCAAGATTGGCGCAAAGCTTTGCACGCGATGTGCTTCCTTTGACATCGAAATCGAGATTGCCCTGATTGTTTGAGAAACCGATAAATTGAAGAGGTATAATGTCGGTACCCTGATGGAGAAGCTGATAGAAAGAATGCTGACCGTTGGTACCGGGCTCACCGAAGAGAACGGGGCCTGTCTTGTAGCTGACGGGCTCTCCGAATCTGTTTACGGATTTGCCGTTTGATTCCATATCTGCCTGCTGAAGGTGAGCAGGAAAACGGGACAAGCCCTGAGCATAAGGAAGAACGGCGGTAGTTGCGTATCCGAGTACGTTTCTTTCATAGATCCCGATAAGAGCATCAAGCAAAGTAGGGTTCTTTCTGATATCACGTTCTTTTGCCTGTGAATCCTGGGCTGCGGCACCCTGAAGGAATCTGTCAAAGAGGAATCCGCCGAAGGCAAGCGAAAGGATCGCGCCGCCGACTGCCGATGTGGATGAATAACGTCCTCCGATATAGTCGTCAATATAAAATGAATCAAGGTAATCCTTGCTGTTCGCCAGGGGAGAAGTTTTGCTCGTAACCGCTATCATGTGCTTTGAAGGATCAAGCTTCGCATCTTTCAGCATATTTCTGACAAGGGTTTCGTTGGTGAGTGTCTCAAGAGTCGTTCCGGACTTTGAAACGAGAACGAAAAGTGTCTCTGAAAGGTCAAGTCCGCTGAGAACCCCATAGGCGTCATCGGGATCGACGTTGCTGATAAAGTATGCTTTCATGCGTAGCATATCTTTCTGACGGGCATAGTTCTCGAGAGCGAGATAAATAGCGCGGGGACCGAGGTCACTTCCGCCGATGCCTATCTGTACAACATTTTTGAAAGGACCGTTTTCTCCGGCAATCTCACCGCTGTGAACTTTCTTGGAAAACTGTATTATGCGGTTCTGCTGTTCGAGATAAAAAGTACGCTTATCTTCACCGTTTACAATGACGTGTTCGCCCAGAAGACCGCGTGTCATGTGATGAAGAACAAGTCTCTTCTCACCGGTATTGATCACTTCGCCGTTATAGAGCGCTTCGTATTTGTCGATGAGCTGAGCTTCGTCGGCGAGCTCCTGAAGTACGTCAAGTACTTCTTCGTTAACCTGCTTTGCCGCATAGTTGTATGTAAGTCCGGTCGCCATGGGAGCGGAATAATCAGCTACGCGCTGTGCGCCGCCATCTCCGCCGAGCAATTCTTTGAGGGGAGCAACGCTGTTTTTAAGTTTCTCAAGTTTTTTAAAAGAATCCAGCTTATCAAGATTGGTCCAATTTATCATAAGCTACCTCCGAAATAATGTGAGCCGGTAAGTCCCGGCGGGTTGAAAGCCGGGAGACATCCGATGAGCGTACCATCGGATACCAACGGCGTTTCATTGATTATACTTTATGAAGCCTTTGATATCAAGGCGGAAAAAGAACAAAGGCCCGTGACTTTTCAGCCTTGGGCCTTTGACAAATATGTCCGGCTAATGCGGATGAGAATCCATACGCATATTACTATTTAAGAGCATCCTTCAGAACCGAAAGATTGTTTTCCATAACCGAAAGATAGGTTGCCCCGTTTTCGATGTCCTTGGAGGTCGTTGACTGAAGAGAATCGAGAGTGAGTATCTTCTGATCTTTTGCAGCAGAGCTTTCCACGATAGTCTTTGCGATCTTCTGATCGGATTTCTCGATCGTGAGAACCGAATGAAGTGAGAGTTCATCAACCTTTCCGGCAAGGAATGTGATCGTTTCGAAGCTTGCTTCTGTTTCAGCCGAACAACCGACAAATGCAGCATAATAGTTGAGCCCGTAGTCGTCAACAAGGTAACGGAAAGGGAATCTGTCGCCGAAAAGAAGAGTCTTTACGGAAGCGCTGTCAACTGCGGCTTTGTATTTTGAATCGAGTTCCTTAAGTTTATCTGTGTATGATTCGGAGTTCTTCTTATATACAGAAGCATTTGATGAATCAAGTGTTTGAAGTGAAGAGGAGATCTTCTCTACAAGGGTAACGGCATTCCTGAGGGAGAGCCAAACGTGCTCGTCGTACTCAACTTCACCTTCTTCATGATGATGCTCATGCTCGTCTTCATCATGTTCATGCTCGTCTTCATCATGTTCATGTTCGTCTTCATCATGTTCATGTTCGTGTTCTTCGCCTTCTTCATGGGCGTGATCGTGGTTGTGAGCGGATTCCTGCATACCTTCAACCATTTCTTCCTCTTTAACGGAATCACCGAGAGTATCAAGAAGATTGATAACTATCATATCTTTGTTTGTAGCGCCTTTAAGGGCATCGTCAACCCATTTGTCGGATTCGCCTCCGACGTAAATGAACATATCACAGGTCTGAATTTTGAGGATATCAGCAGCCGAGGGCTGGTAACTGTGAAGGTCAACACCGTTATCGAGGAGCAGTGTAACGTCTGCTTTTGCGGGGTTATCGCCGAGAACGCTCATGGTCCAGTCGTATTCGGGAAAAATTGTAGTGATTATCTGCAGCTTTTCGTTCTCTGATCCGGACGCATCGCCGGAAGCACAGCCGGAAAGACAACCAACAATATAAATAAGAGTGATTAATGTGGCAAATGCTTTTTTGAATTTTGACATTGTGTTTCTCTCCTTATAGTTCATTTTGTCTCGCCTTTCGGAGCAGTCCATGCCGATATGACTGCTCTCAACAGTGAACGATCAGCGCCGATGCGACCGTTCAAAGGTGAGAACAATTTTCAATTATATTCGGAAGAATTCTTTTGTCAAGCAATTTGCGACATTTTTGCAAATTAGCTTTTTTTGGGGGTGCTAAGGGATCGCTTTTATTATACGGATAACGAGAATAATTGTTTTCAATAACGTATATTAAGTGGTATAATAAGTGATAGTTTGGCAAAGTGTGTAAGAATTCGTTTGCCTGACATTAGGGAGGGATTTGATGGTATTTCGTGAAGTCACTATCGATGACAAGACTTTGATCGACAGTTATATGATGAAATATGGCGGCGGGTCCTGTCAGCATTCATTTATAGCGATGTACGGGATGAATGGAAAATACGGGGATACCTATTGCGAAGAGGACGGTGTGCTCTATGTTCTCAGAGAAGGCCTCTCAAACGATAAAGAGGTAGCATTTCTGATACCGCAGGGTGAAAAGTGTGAAAGTGACGAAGGCCTGAAAAGGGCAGTTGAAAAACTCGCGGATCATGCACATATGAGCGGAAGAAAGATTGTGTTCAACACCTTGACGGAAAAGTCGATGCTTAGGGTGACGGGGCTTTTCCCCGGAAAGTTTAAGGCTGAAGAAGCAAGGGACAGTTTTGAATATATTCATTTGTTTGACGATCTTGCAGACATGAAAGGTCCGAAGTTCGCGAGACGCAGGCAGGATATCAATTCATTCAACAGAACTTACGGCGACAGGACTGAGATCAAGGTCATAGAGGAAAGCGATCTTGACGACATCAGGGAATTCCAGACCTGTTGGAATGATGAATTCCGGGCGTTTTGTAAAATAAACAATAAGAAGATTATCGATCACGAACATGTCGGGATCATGAAGACATTCGACCATTATAAAGAACTCGGGGTGAGCGGGATCGTAGTCAGGATTGAAAAAGCCGTAAGAGGTTATGCTTACGGAACGGTGATCTCTGATGACGTTTATGATGTTCTTGTGGAAAAGGGTGACAAAGGAATAAAGGACATTTATCGTCCGCTTAATCGGGAACTCGTCAGGTTGTGTGCTCAGGGTCATAAGTACATCAACAGGGAGGAGGATTGTGGCGACTTGGGACTGAGAGCTTCCAAAGAGTCGCTTGTACCGGTATTTTTCCTAAAGAAATATGTTGTTAGTGAGGTGTAGGAGTGAACAAAATCGAGGCCAGATCTTTGCTGGTACTGATCACTTTTTTTGCTTCGATACAGTATGTGTTCATAGGTGCTGTAACGGATGACTATTCGCCGTTTGGCTTCTTATGTATTACGAACCTGATCGGGTTTGGCATGATGCTTCTGATATTTGCCGGAGCTATTGCCACTGAGCTGTACCGAATGACAAAGAAGGATCTTTGGCACAGCTTTCTGCTTTCTCTGGAGCTTACCGGGTTTAATACCTTTACGCTCATAGGCGTTGCCGGAGCGGGAGCGACTGTGAGTGCGTGCATCCTCTCCTCGTATTTTATATTTATCCCGGTCATTTCGTTTGTGCATAAGCATGAAAAACCGAAGCTTAATATAATCATTGCGTCGGTTATGGCGATGATCGGACTTGGTATGGTCGGAGGCTTTGATCCGGAAAGTCTTTTCGATATACATACACTGGCGCTTATAGCGGCAGATATCTGCTTCGCCTTATATACGTTTTCTGTAGGCAAGTATTCGGTCGATTCGAGCCCGACGTTCCTTGCGATGGGTCAGATGCTCTGGTGCTTTCTGATCACCGCGGTACTTTGGGTCGGAGAGGCACTTGTGACCGGAAACGGAATGAGCCTGCCTTCAAGCCCTTCGTTTATCATCTGCATTTTCTATGTGGGGATATTCCTTAAGGGCGTTTACAGCATAGCGCAGGTCAATGCTCAAAGATTTATATCGCCGATCGAGACATCGCTTATTTTCTCTACGGAGATCATCATGACGATGCTGGTTTCGCCGCTTATGGGATTTATTCTTGAAATTCCGGCGGAGGACATAAGCCCGATGAGGCTTGTCGGCGGAATGATCGTGATAGTCGGGATACTGGCTGCAGATGATAATGTTTATAAAAGGATAGCCGGGCTGACCGGCAAAGTATTAAAAAGGGAAATTGGAGGAAAGGCATCATGAGAAAGGAATTTAGAATACCGGTGATCATATGCATGGTCGCGCTGGCTTTTATAGTGCTGGATCTGCCGGTTCGATTTTCAAAATTCGTGAATGATATGCCCCCCTATCTGGGAATCAAAAACGCAGTTTCGCCTGCAACAAGTCTTATGGTCGGACCTTTGGGTATGATCGGATCGGTTATCGGCGCCCTTGTTTGCGGATTGGTTGATAAAGCCGCTTCAATGACGGATGTAACCTTCGAGGTTATCACGGTAGCGTTTGAAGGTCTTGCCATATGGTTCTTCTGGCACTTGTTTACACCGAATCATAAGGTGAGGTTCAAGAAGTTCACCGATCTGCTCAGATATGCGGTTATCGTAGCGGTGATATCGGCTGTGAGCGGTGCGGTAAGCTTTATATTTGTTGATGGCGGCGCATTCTTGTCGGTTTTTCTTACGCATATGATCACTTCGATACTTATCGGAGTCCCCTCGATCATAATATTCAGCGGGATCATGTGTCAGTCACCGGTCATACCGCCGTGGTACACAAGGCTTCACGACTTAGAGGATGATATTGAAGCGACCGATGACAGCTTCCTCGGATTTAACGACAAAGTTGAGGAATTCACATCACGTTTGGGGCTTTCAAAGAAAAGAACATTTGAAATATTAAATACGATCGAAGAAGTTTATCTTCGTATCAGAACACACGAACCGGAGGAAAAGGTTCATGTTACGATCGATTGTGAAGAAGCACTTTCGATCATGTTTGAGTATAAGGGCGAGAAGTGCAATCCCCTCAGGATCTCGGCGGAGGAAGATCTTGTAGCGCTTATCGGACTTAAACTAATTGAGCACAGGGCGATCAGAACGAATTACAAGTATTCGGCGCAGACGAATCACGTACTTATTGTTCTTTAACATACCGGGCATATTGCCGCGATAACGGAGGATACGGTGAAACCTAAAAGAACATCTATTAAAAAAGAGATTGGACATCTGATTATTTTTACGGCGGTATTTGCGCTTATATTTACAAGTGTGAGCGGCATATTCAGTATGTATGCCATCAGGGAAGAGAGTGCCGAATCTCTGACAAATCAGCTCAGGGAGACGGTTGACGGGCTGGTCGAGGGTAAGGCGAGCCTTGCGGACTCACGTTTGGGACTTTATTCGAACTATGTCATAACGCTTTCCGAAATAATCTCGGATATGTACCAAAATCCCGAAAACTATGTGCCGAAGGAGGTACTTCCGCCCGATGCGAAGATGGAAAACATTCTGTCGATGCAGAGGTATTTTACGAGCGAAGAGGTCAAGAGGGAGGATGTGCTTGATGAGCTTTGCCTTTTCGGAAATCTTGAAGGTATTTGGAAACCGATAATCAACGATCACTCAAGTGTCATCACAAATATCTATCTTGCGAACGACAAGCTTATGATATGTTGTGACGCCAATGCCAACCTCGCCGAACTTGCGCCCGACGGGGAGTCGTACTACGACTACCGTAATATGGACTGGTATAAGATCGGTATGAGCGCTGAGAAAAAGACCGCCACATTCCTCAAGAGTTACCTTGATTCATACGGCAGAGGGCTGATGACGAGCTGCTGCGCTCCGATCTATAACAATGACGAGTGTGTCGGCGTTATCAGTATGGATATCCTCACGACCGATCTTAATAACAGTATCATAGATGTCAGCCTGGGCGAAGGAAGCTATGCTTTCCTTGTTGATGCGGACGGCGACATTATCGCATCCCCTTACATGAAGAGAAATTCCGATGAATTTATCAATATTATTTCTGCAAAGCTTGTCGGACCGGATCTTGCCGAGGAGATGCTTTCCGGAAAACGCGGCGTGGAAAGAACGGACGATGAGATATTTTACGCATATGCGCCGATCGAATCGACCGGTTGGGAAATGGTGATAAGTATTCCCGAGTCCCTGATACTTCAACCGATCAAACAGATGAACGACAGGATCAGGATCACGATAATAATGTTTATCGTTATATTCGTGATCGTCGGCACCGTTGTGCTTCTCCTCGGTTCACGTCTGGCGAAACGATTCACCGAGCCTATCATCGCGCTTGAGAAAGATGTGGAGGTTATTTCGGGCGGCAACCTGCAGCATAAGGCGCAGGTACGGGCCAATAACGAACTGGGAGACCTTGCTCACTGCGTAAACAGCATGGCGGTTTCTCTTGATAATTATATCAACGATCTGACGCGTATTACCGCAGAGAAGGAAAGGATCGGAGCCGAACTTGATGTTGCAACGCATATCCAGTCGTCCATGCTTCCCTGCATTTTCCCTGCATTCCCCGACAGAAAAGAATTTGATGTATATGCGTCGATGACTCCCGCAAAGGAAGTCGGAGGAGACTTCTACGACTTCTTTATGGTTGATGACTCACATGTTGCCTTTGTTGTGGCCGACGTTTCCGGAAAAGGAGTACCCGCAGCGCTGTTTATGGTCATCGGAAAAACGCTTATCAAAGATCATACCGCTCCCGGTGCAAAACTTGAGAATGTGTTTGCGGAAGTAAACAACATATTGTGCGAAAGCAACAGTGAGAATATGTTCATTACCGCGTTTGAGTGTGTGCTCGACCTTGTGACGGGCGAACTTCGTTTTATCAATGCGGGTCATGAAACACCCTTCATTTACAGGAAGGGCGGTAAATTTGAAGAATATCCCGTTAAGGCATGCTTTGTGCTTGCCGGTATGGAGGATATGGTTTATAAGGGTGGTTCTTGTATGCTTGAACCCGGTGATAAGCTGTTCCAGTACACGGACGGTGTTACCGAGGCAACAAATGCAGACAACGAACTTTATGGAATGGAGCGTCTTAATAAAATTCTCGGGAAAGTCGGAGACAAAACACCGAACGAGATCCTGCCGGAGGTTAAAGCGGATATCGATGCCTTTGTTAAAGACGCACCTCAATTTGACGACATCACAATGCTCTGCCTTGAGTTTAAGGAAAAAATGGAAAAGTGATGATGGATTCCGGGCTTTGAGAGCTCGGACGCACATGCCTGAAGGAGGTGTTTTATATGTTTGTTTACATGCTTTTATGTGACGGATTCGAAGAGTCTGAAGCGATCGTTACCGCTGATATTCTTGCACGCGGCGGAATTGGTATTAAGTTTGTTTCGCCTTACGGCAAATATAAGGCAGTGGGCTCACACGGATTCGTTATGGAGACGAATGACCGTTTTGCCGGTCCGGACGACTATGATCATCGTTTTGACGATGCCGATGCAGTTATCCTTCCGGGAGGCAAGATAGGAACCGACAACCTTAAAAAAAGTATGGCGGTCAGGACAATGGTCAGGGAGTACAGCGATTCGGGTAAAGTGGTTGCCGCTATATGTGCAGCACCGCTGGTTCTCGGGTATGCCGGACTTTTGAGCGGAAAGAAGTACACTTGCTATCCGGGTGTGGAAGCAAACATTAAAAATGCGGAATACACATCGGCTCCGTGCGAGGTTGACGGCAATATCGTGACAGGAAAGTCGATGGGATGTGCGACTGAA
>JAILKT010000060.1 GCA_024693545.1 Lachnospiraceae bacterium | reverse complement strand
GCTCAGGCATAGGCGTCAGAGAAATAAACGCATTTCAGAATAATATGAAATAAAAGAGGATAAAACGATGGAACAGGAAAAGAAACAGGTAGAGGCAATAACATCCATGAAGGAGGATTTTGCCCAGTGGTATACCGATATAGTTATCAAGGCTGAACTTACGGACTATTCAAGTGTTAAGGGATGCATGGTCATCAAGCCGGCGGGCTATGCCATTTGGGAACTCATTCAGAAGCAGCTTGACGAAAGATTTAAGGAAACGGGCGTTGAGAATGTTTATATGCCCATGTTTATCCCCGAATCTCTTCTTGAAAAGGAGAAGGACCATGTGGAAGGTTTCGCGCCGGAAGTCGCATGGGTCACTCAGGGAGGCCTTGAGCCGCTTCAGGAAAAGCTCTGTGTTCGCCCTACATCGGAGACTCTTTTCTGTGATCTTTATAAGAACATCGTACAGTCTTACAGAGATCTTCCCAAGGTATATAACCAGTGGTGCAGCGTAGTGCGCTGGGAGAAGACAACGCGTCCTTTCCTTCGCTCGAGGGAATTCCTCTGGCAGGAAGGCCATACGGCACATGCAACGGCTGAAGAGGCTGAGGCACGTACGATTCAAATGCTTGACGTTTATGCGAAGTTCTGTGAGGAAGTTCTTGCAATTCCTGTTGTTAAGGGACAGAAGACCGATAAAGAGAAATTTGCGGGCGCCATGGCTACATATACCATTGAAGCGCTTATGCATGACGGAAAGGCTCTTCAGTCCGGCACAAGCCATAATTTCGGAGACGGATTTGCGAAAGCATTTGATATAAAGTATGCGGACAAAGACAACAAGCTTTCTTATGTTCATCAGACCTCGTGGGGAATGACTACGAGACTTATCGGTGCCGTTATCATGGTACACGGAGATGACAGAGGACTTAAGCTGCCTCCGAAGATCGCTCCCACTCAGGTGGTTATAATCCCCATCATGCCGAACAAAGAAGGCGTTATGGAGAATGCACAAAAGCTTGCCGACAGCCTTAAGGCAAAGGGAATCAGAGTAAAGATCGATGATTCGGATAAGCGTCCCGGTTTCAAGTATTCCGAGCAGGAGATGAGAGGTTTCCCCGTAAGACTTGAGATCGGTCCGAAGGATATTGAGAGAGGTGTGTGCGTAGCAGTCAGACGTGATACTCTCGAAAAGAGTGAAATGGCGCTTGACAGCGTTGCGGATGAAACAGAGAAGCTCCTTGACACGATACAGAAGGACATGCTCGAAACCGCAAGAGCCCACAGAGACGCTCATACCTACGAAGTTACTAATTACGACGAATTTGTCGATACCATCAACAACAAGCCCGGTTTTGTCAAAGCCATGTGGTGCGGAGATCAGGCTTGCGAGGATAAGATCAAAGAAGATACGGCGGCAACATCACGTTGTATTCCTTTCGGAGATCATGCACCGATAAGTGACAGATGCGTATGCTGCGGTCGCCCCGCAAAGAAGCTCGTTTACTGGGGCCGCGCATATTGATCGGAACCCGGTATCCGCCGGATGATAGGAGAATATCATGATCGATTTTGATGAAGAAGTTTCGAAATTTGAAATGAGCCAGGAAACAGACAGCGTTGAGGAGAATATCCTCAAGTCCGACATCAAGGATTTGGCGGATCTTCTCGAACAGTTTTTGGGTGGATATCAATATGAACAATAGTCCTTATGACAAGCTTACGAAGATATCCAACCGCCTGTATAACGAAGGCCTTAAAAAGGCCCGGGCGAGGGATCTGTCGGGAGCGGTGGAATCACTTAAAAGAAGTCTCTTATACAAAAAATGCAATACCGAGGCGAGAAACCTTCTCGGTCTTGTTTATTATGAGCAGGGAGAGACGGTAAAAGCTCTTACGGAGTGGGTCATAAGCAAAAATTTTGATAATTATGAAAACGACGCGGATTATTTTCTTGAGAGGATTCAGGATGACCAGAATGAGCTTAGTCGCGTTAATTCAGCCGTCAGAAAATATAATTTGGGGCTTGAGGCAGCACGCCTCGGCAACTATGATACAGCCATCATTCAGTTGAAAAAGGCGGTGGGGATCTTTCCCCGTTATCTGAGAGCAATGAAACTGCTCGGACTTCTTTATATCAGACAGGAAGAGTATCAAAAGGCCAAGAAAGTACTTGTAGAAGCAAGGGCGATTGACCATTCTGATACTCAGGTTCTGCTTTATCTTTCCGAGGTTGAAAAGAATATCGTGCCCGATAATCCTCGAAATGTTTTTTTCCAGACACAGTCGCCTGCAGAAACCGAGTTTGATGAAGAGATGGGGATAGAGCATTCAAAGAAGGGCTTTCTTTCTGTTTTCTTTAACGAGAACAAACCGAGTCTGATGCTGTTCTTAAATCTAATATTCGGTGTACTTATCGGAATAGCCGTCGTGTATTATCTGATAGTTCCTTCTAAGGAAGCGCAGATCAGAGAGGAGTATAATGCCGGAAAGGTCGATTACAGCAGTGAACTGAGTGCAAAAACCGCCGCTATTTCACAGCAGGAAAAGGAAATAACAGCCCTCAGGCAGCAGGTGACGGATCTGAAATCACAGCTCAACGGTATTACCTATGATACAATAGAGATTGCGGTCGGAGATGAAACTTTTTCATCGTTTTTTGATGCGTGGAGCAGTTATAACGATCTTAAGTCGAGGGAATATTCCGATGAAGAGCTTGTAGCTCTTTCTCTTGATCTCTGGACACTCGATCTGAAGGGAATAAGGAGTAAGTACGCTCAGGATATCCTTTCAAAGATGAGAGAAGATATATATCCGCTTGCAGCTAAACTTGTGTATAAGCAGGGAAAGCAGTTCCTGGACGAAGGACAGCTCGAGGAAGCAATAAAGGCTCTTAATGCAGCCTCTGATTTTGACCCCGAGTCTGATGCGGCTCTTTATTATCTGGGTAAGGCTTATGAGGAAAACAAACAGTATAATGAAGCAATCTTTTATTACAGACATATGCTGACAGTGGCTCCCAATTCGACACTCCGGGATTATATACCGCACAGACTGGAAGCATGCGAAGAAGGAATAAAAGCATTGGAGGAAGAAAAGAACAAAGAGGCGGACACACAGGCAACGGAAGACGGTGAAACCGAATGATTTCAGGCATCCCAAACACTTCAGCAGATCACTGAAGGTCGTCGGTCCAAAGAACAGAACGGTTTCTGCCGTGCTGCTTGGCGTAATAGAGCGCTTTGTCGGCGTGCTCGATCAGATCGACACGCTCGAAAGAGGTGTTCCATATCGAAACACCGATACTGATGGTAACCGAAACCATCGTTACTTCGACTCCGTTGTTGAATGCAATCGTGGAATTCTCAACAGTCTGACGGAGTTTCTCGGCGATTTCCATAGCCGATTCGGGATTGCTCGTATCAAGCAGGATAACAAATTCTTCGCCTCCGTAACGGCACGGAGTACCGTGTTCTCCGCTGACACGTTTCATGACATTCGCTATCATCTTGAGAACCTTGTCGCCGAAAGGATGACCATAGGTATCGTTGAATTTCTTGAAAAAGTCCACGTCGATCATAAGAGCGGAAAGCTCGACAGAACTTTCGCTTGTCCTGTCCATAATAAGGTTGTCGAGATAAGAACGACCGTAAATACCGGTAAGTCCGTCTGTGATAGCTCTGTGGTAAAGACGGGCATTTTCAATGGGAGCTCCGCCCTGGTTAGCGATAAACTCCATCGTCTCCAGATAATCTTCACTGAAGATCTGTCTTACAAGTCTTGAATCAAGGTATATTACTCCGAAAAGAACGCCTCGAACAAACATGGGCATAGCCATGGCTGACTTGATACCATAGCGGACCATGTTTGTATAGTGTTTACGTATCTCATCGGATTGCATATCGTTGATAACGATGGGACGTTTGTTCTTTTCGACTTCTTCGAGCATCCAGTCATATGTGTTACAGTCAAAATTGCCGAGGTTATATACCGATGCAACATAGAGACGCTTCTCGCCCGATTCGGGATAAAGGAAAAGAATACCTCTTTCGGCACCGACGAGTTCAACCGCATCCTTAAGTATCTTCTTCTGGAGTTCTTCGAGCTCGAGTGTTGAGGTAAGGATGCTTCCGAGGTGAAGGAGAGTGTTGACCTTACGGTCAATATTCATACGGTTACGTCTCGCTGTAACGTTTGCTATAAGAGAATTCTCCTTGAAATCATCCTGATACTTTTCGGCGATGATAGCCTCACACTGTTTGAGATAAACAGATGAGGACAGTGAAGAAAAGGTCATATATGCTTCAAATGTATAATAACGGGCTTCATGATTGCGGTGCTGTGAAGTAAGGAAACAGCCGTATTCGTAATCGATAAGCGCCGATTCGTAGCGGATTCCGGAGTCGGATGCAAGAGCCGATGCTTTCTTGTAGAAGTAGTCGGTTTTTTCTGTCTTGTTTTGTATGATATTGTACAGAGCGTTGGCTCTGTATGCGGCGAAGACAAGGTTGGGTCTGTCGTCGATCTGATCCATGGCTTTGTCACATAAAGAACCGATATCAAGCTCATGACTGTGGATCTCGTTTAATGCAAGATCTCCACGTTCCGTATCGAGAAGCTTGATCTTTGCAATACAGAGATAACCGTAAAGAGAAGCGGTAAATTCTCTGACAAAACCATTTGTTTCATAATATATTCTGGCTGCATCAAGGTATTTGACAGCCTCACGGTATTTGCATTGTTCGATAAGGAGCTCGCCGTAGGTGAGATTGAAAAGAGTGGTCATATACGGAAGCCTCATTTGACCGACAAGCATTTCGCAACGCGACGAAACCTCGGAAGCCTTCGGATAGTTTCCGCGGTGAGTGTGGCTCCTGATGAGAGCCGAATATGCCTGGCACTGAGCAAGACTGTCTTTGATCTTTTTGGAAATTTCAATAACATCGATCGACAGTTTTTCGCATTTATCGTAATCACCGATATAGAGGTAGGCAAGTACCAAAAACGAATTGGTATTGTTGATCTCCCAAAGGTCGCCGACCTGTGTAAAGCCTTCTATGGCTTCGTTGAAAAGTTTGATGCTTCGTTCGATGTCACCCTGGCATAATTTGCAGAGCCCGGACATAAAGAGGCTTCTTGATATGCCGAAACTGTCGTTGTTTGAGCGGCGCAGTTTTATGGAAAGATGCTGTGCCGAGTCGGAGAGAGTATCATCTCCGTGAAGCATGTAATAAAGCGAAAGTGCGGAACATGCAGTAGCCATCTCAGCTGTAGCTCCGAAGTTTTTGCTGGTGAATTTATAAAGCTGCAAACAAACATAATCGAAACGTGGCATGTCGCTATATACGTAAATCCAGCAAAGAACCTCATATATCGATACGATGGTAACGGCGCTTTCAAGTTCGTCACCCATAAGCGGGGCTTTGTATTCCTCAAGGGATTTGGGGGTGCTTCCGGTAAGGAGTTTTTTGAGCCTGAGCAAAAGAGAAGAGGTCTTTATCGTCATGGTGTTCTTTGGCATGGGGTGACCCAAATAATCAAGAGCACGTATAAGAACATCTTCAGCTTCTCTGAAACGGCTCTGCCTGAAATAGCCGAGTCCGATGTAAAAGAGGAGCTTGGCTATCTGCGTATTGTCACGAAGCAGAGCAAGCAGATCGTTTGCGGCTGCGATAGCATCATCAAAACGACCGCTGGTAAGGTAAAGTTTGACAAGGGATCGCTTGCTTTCTTTCCATTCAGCATTGCCTTCGGAGCCCTGATCCTCAAGAAGACGGAGTGCGGTTACATAATATCCGATGGCGGATTCGACTGCATTTGATGCAAGAGCAGCGCGCGCCGCGGTCATAATATGAACGCGGAGATCGGCATAAGCACGTGCAGCCTTGAGATGAGTGCAAAGCGAGAATATGTCGGCAGGGCGCGAATCTATAGTAAGCTCAATTGCTTTGGCAATCCAAAGGTGTAAGCTTTCGAGCCTGAGTTTCTCAATTCGGGAGGAAATCGCATCAAAAATATCGTTATGAGCAAAGACCATAATGTTTTTTGACGAACTGAATTCAACGAGGTGGCATTGTAAAGGAACCTCAAACATACGGAGTAATTCGTTTATCTTTAAATCCGTTACGATCGAAATAAGATCGAGAGAAAATTCGGTTCCGATAACGGAAGCAATCTCAAGAAGCGTAACGGTATCTTCGTCTAAACTGTTTATGCGTCTCTCAATGATCTGCTGCATGTCGCTGACAGAATTGAGGGATTTGAGTTGCTGCCAGTTCTGTTCGAGTCGGCCGTTACGAATGGAAATAACATCATCTTCGATCATTGAACGGATAATGTTGACAGCATAATAGGGGTTGCCTTCAGTCTTGGGCAAAAGGTATGATGCCAGTGCCTGACTGTCGTCATGTCCGAGACTGAGCAGATCTTTGAAGAAATCGGCAAGCCTTGCTTCGTCATAAGGGAAAAGATCGAAGAAATCGCTGTAGCCGCTTTCAATAAGTCGATCAAGAAAGTTTTTAAGGTAATCGTTTTCTGACGAAAGATTGTTGCTGTATGAACAGATAATGAAGACCTTATATGAGGAAATGCTCCGGGCGATCTCTTCTATGAGTGAAAGGCTGGCAGGGTCGGCATTGTGTATATCGTCAAAAATATATACGAAAGGCTTCTTCTGTGTATAAAGAGAAAGGAAGAAAGCCGCAAGCTGCATAAGAGTATGCTGCTGGTCTTTGAAAGTTTCGGTGTCGAGACCACCCGTTCTCTTGGGAAGAACGGCACGCATCTCGGGGCAGAACGACAAAACAGTATCGGTGCTGCCGGAAAGAAGTCCGGCAAGGCGTCTGCCTTCGGTTATCTGCAACTTTTTGTCGTACTTATTGAAAAGAGCCAAATAGTCCGTGAGGATCTCAACAAAACCGGAGTACGGCACAGGTGTAGAGATCTGCGAAAAATGGCATCTGAAGAAAGGTATCGATGCGGCAACGAGTTCAGAGCAAAGGTTTGAGAACAGGTCGCTTTTACCGCAGTTTTTGGGGCCGCGGAGAAGGTAAAAAGCACCGCCTTTATCAAAAGCCTTTGTAACGAGAGCCTTGATCTCGTTAAGCTCGCGGCGTCTGCAAAGATACTTGGAATCAGATTCAAGTGCTTTAATGATGCTTGCCGTGCTTGAAAGGAGAATGTCACTTTCAAGGTTTCCGGAAAGCAGTCTGTCTATATCGTTGATAACTTCATTACAAGTCTGATATCTCTGGTCGGGGTCTTTGGCAAGGAGCTTTACTGTGATCCTTGATGCGTCGTTTGAAAGACCGCTTACCATTTCGTGAGGAGGGCGTACCGGAACGGCAACATGCTGGTAAACCATGTTGTCAATGCTGTCTGAATGGAATGGAAGAGTTCCGGTGATCAGCTGGTACAAAAGAGCCCCGAGTGAATAAAGATCGGAACGACCGTCGATCTTGGTATCGAGAAGACCGGTCGCTTCGGGAGCCATATACCCGAAATGTTCATCAACCTGCTTACCGGCAGCGGTTGAATAGTCGATCATGTATGAGAGCCCGAAATCGAAGAGCTCCGCAGTAAGCTCGCCCATGTCGCTTTCATGGAGGGCAATACATTCGGCACTGAGATTACGGTGATATATATGCTGGTCGTGCGCGTATTTCAGCGCATAGGCCAGCTGACGAATAAGCTTGAGAGCCGTAACGGTATCAAGTCTTCCGTATTTTGCAAGATGTTCCGAAAGGAATGTATTGTTGTTGTATTCATAAATGGAACAGATGGTGTTGGCATAGTTGCCGGAGTCGAGCATCTTTAATATGCCGGGAGACTCGAAGTGGCGGATAACGCCCATATCTTTGACATAAGAAATCTTGTCTATTTCGTATTTTGTAATGGCTATGGGATTAACGAGACGAATGAGAACATCGCGGTTAGAAGCAAGATCGTGACCTATGAGAGACACACTAAAAGAACTCTCTTTGAGCGTTCGTTCTACCTGATATCTGTCAAAGAAAATGACGTTCTCATACGGATCCATCAGGTTGTCTCCTCCTTTTCCCCATAGTCATATTCATTATATAAAATAATAGGTAAAAAGACAAGGAGGTTTTCATGATTGTGTGCGTTATTTTTTAACGATTCACAATCATGAAAAGAAATCGGAGTCAGAAAAACGGGTACGCCAGCTGATGAGAACCTGAGACGGAAGGTAGAAAAACCAGGACAGGAACACCGCGGCAGATGATATTGAGGCAGGAATGATATGTGAGTAAAAACCGTTGATGTTTCGGATCAGGACATTGATATCACAAAGAACAAAAAGCGTAAGACCGAGCGCAAATATGAAATCTGCCCGGACAGCGCTTCTGCGATAATTGATCCAGCTTCTTACGGTGTTCAGGATAAAAAGAACGGCATAATAAGGCAGAAGGATCACCAGAAAGAAAAGTGACGGATCGGAATTCAACAGTCCCGAAAAAACGGCAACGCATATGCAGATGAAAAGCACAGCGATCGGCACAACGATCCTGCTTACGCGGTCGGAACTCCTTGTGGTCACTACGGTGTATATTGATTGTGTCACACAAAAGGATGCGAGACCGGGAAGATAGAGGTCAGGGAAAAATAACAAAAAAATATCTGCTATCGCGGTAAAAAAGAGAGCGGAAACGATAAGGCGATCGATCGCCGTTCGGTCTTTTAAAAACATTATGAGCGCATGAGCAAACACCAGGATAATACCCGTATATTTGATCAAATCGGAAACTGCGGGTGCAAGTCCCCAAAGATCCAAAATGATAAACGATATGTAAATGACGGATTCGATAATAATGAAGATCATGTGTTCTCCGGTGGCCTTGAAAAGGACTGCAGCCCCGCTGACGGCGGGGCGCCCTACGCTTGGTTTCTGAACAAGGCAATTTGGTTATGATAAACAATGATATATCACCAAAGCCGGATTGTCGAACTTTTTTTCCTTGACATTTTTTCCGCCCGGTTTCATAATAACATAGGTTTGATTACGAGGTGTGGCTCAGTTTGGTAGAGCGCTACGTTCGGGACGTAGAGGTCGCGTGTTCGAATCACGTCACCTCGATCGGGCCGGTTGTCCGGCCCGTTTGTTTTTTTAGATCAAGGCATATTAACTGATATGCCTTGATAAAAGAATCTAAAGATCGTGTCTTAAGAGGAGGTTATGATGCAGCAGGAATTTGATAATGTCTTTATTTTTGACCATCCCCTTATTCAGCATAAGATCTCGCTGATGAGGGACATCAACACCACTACGAAGGATTTCAGAGAGCTTGTTTCAGAGGTCGGCATGCTTATGGCATACGAAGTAACAAGAAACTTTGAGCTTGAGGACTGGGATGTGGAAACTCCTATTTGCAAGACTACGGTGAAGATTCTTTCACACAGAAATAAAGTTACGCTTGTACCTGTACTCAGGGCAGGACTCGGAATGGTTGACGGATTCCTTAAGATCCTCCCTCAGGTCAGGGTAGGTCACATAGGGCTTTATCGCGATCATGAGACAAAGATGCCGGTAGAGTATTATTGCAAGCTCCCCGATGATGTTGCGGATACACAGGTTATCCTTTTGGATCCCATGCTTGCCACGGGAGGCTCGGCTGTGGCAGCAACTAACTTTATCAAGCAGAGAGGGTGCAAGAATATCAGATGGGTGTCGATCATTTCTGCTCCCGAGGGGATAAAGGCTCTCCATGAGGCTCATCCCGACATACCTGTATTCTGCGGCTGCGTTGATGAAAAACTCAACGAAAATGCTTACATCGTTCCCGGACTCGGAGATTGCGGTGACAGACTTTTCGGAACCAAATAAAATATTGTGATATTATAAAAATCCCCGCTCAGTAAACTTACCGGAATACCGGGAGCTTTTCGAAGCGGGGCTTTTTTATGCTTATATCATGTACCGGCAGATGCCAAAAGGGGACCGATAACATCGGAACCGAAGTCCGCCGGATAATGATATATGTTATCCGAGAGGATCTGTTCGGGAGGAATGACCGTCGAGTTGACGTCTCTGACCATCTCGACGAGTTTTGCCCGGTCCGAAACATCATCAGGAACGATTATTACTTCGTTGACGGAACTGGGGATGATATAAAAGTCTCCTCCGATCTCGCTCTTTACGGATTCGAGGACGCCGGGATAAAGAATACAGGCGGCTCCGTAATATTGCTGTTTGTTTGAAAGCACCTTCATGGGGGAATGGAGGTTTTCCTCGCCCGGGAAGAGCGGGATCATGTACTCCGGAACACCCTTCTTTTTCATGAGACCGATGAGGATGTCATCGAGCGATTCGAAGTCCGAAGGAAAGAGCGAAGGAGTGTTGTTTAGTGCGAGAGAAAGAAGTTTTTCCGCATCAAAACCAAGTGCCGAAGCGGTTTTATTATCGATGCGGACGGCACCCGATTCTCCGTTCGGAAGGGATACATTCAGACAAAAAATGACAGCCAGATCGAGAAATCTGAAATGGGGGTATGTTTCGAGAACTTCGCTGTTGCGTTCGTAGTTTATAAGCCTGAAGAAAATCTTTTCGGTGGCTTTCTCACTATCGGAACAGATAACTTCGAAATCCGTTGCATCCCGGCTGATGCTTTCATAAGCTTCGGAAATCTTTTCCGTGATCTCGGGAATGTCCATCTGACCTTTTTGATAGGTGTCAAACAGTTCGTCGATCCTGATGTTCGGAGAGATCTTTCGGTCGCGATGGCGTATGGTGAGACAGGGATAAGTGACCTGGTTGTTCTTTCTCTGCTCTGAAGTGGAGATCTCAACATCGGGACCGAGTGCTGAAGTGATATTGTGTACCAATGTGCGTATGAAACCGTCCATATCAAGGACGGGTGACGCTGTAGTGTTCATATGACCTGCTTTCTTTCGGAAAGCGTCGGTGATCCTTTAAACGAATGTTAACATATGGAGGGGTGGGAGTCTATCAGCGTAATTAACGAATGTTATGTCTGTTTTTTGTGCAATATGCCGACAAACTTTTTCGCTTTTTCGTGTATGCGACCCGATTGATTGCTACATAATCAAATCTTGTAAAGAGAACATGGATGTGATAGACTTGATTATGTATAAGGCAAGATAATCTTGGGTACAAAGGGATCGATAATTTAAGGAGAAAGAAGTGCAGGAACACTTCTTGAGGAGGAAAATAAAGTGCAGCTTTTAAAAGACAGGATCCGGAAGGACGGAACGGTTAAAGCGGGTAATGTTCTGAAGGTTGACAGTTTTCTTAATCATCAGATAGATGTGGAGCTGCTGGAAGAGATCGGCAAAGAGTTTGCGAGACTTTTTAAAGGCGTCAGATGTACAAAAATCCTCACGATCGAAGCATCGGGAATAGCTGTTGCATGTGTTGCGGCACGCTACTTTAATAATGTTCCGGTTGTTTTTGCAAAAAAATCCCAAAGTATCAATCTTGAAGGGGATTCTTACGTCACGAAGATAGAATCCTTTACCCACAAAAGAGTTTATGATGTGATCGTTTCGAAGAAGTATCTGTCAAGTGACGATCATGTTATCATTATTGATGATTTTCTTGCAAACGGATGCGCACTTATGGGTCTTGCTGATATAGTAAAGAGCGCCGGGGCCACGATCGAAGGAATAGGGATCGTCATAGAAAAAGGGTTCCAGAACGGCGGACAGATCATAAGAGATATGGGAATCCCGCTTCATTCCCTTGCTATTGTTAAATCAATGGATGACAAGACGGGAACCGTTACCTTTATGGATGAAGAGTGATATGCCGTAAGTGAGGCTGTATAGCCTAAAGAAAAATAACGAAACGGGATACAGATTCTATGGAGAAGAGAGAAGAAAACGAAAAAGTCATAGTGGATCGCAGAAGCGGAGGAGCATTCAAAAAATACGTGGTTTGGGGTGTAATGGCATTCCTTGTGCTTGCGGCTGCGATAGTACTTATATTCCTTTTTGTCCAGAAAGAGGATTTTTCAGATATACTCAGCAAGCTGGGATCTGCACTTTCACCTGTGCTTGTGGGCGGTATAATGGCTTATGTCATGAACCCGCTCATGTCTTTTTTTGACAGAAAGATATCTCATTTTCTTCTCAAGCGCGTCAGGAAAAAGAGGCGTGCGCTTTCGGTTTCGAGAGTTGTGAGCCTTATACTCACGCTTGTGCTTGTCGTAGTCATTATAGGCGTACTTGTTTATATGCTTGTGCCGGAGATCACATCCACTTTTGATAAGCTTGCCGATGAAGTACCCGGACAGGCCAATAATTTCCTTGACTGGTTCAGGGGTACGGTAGGAGACGGCTCGTGGATCGGCAACATGCTCGCAACGGGTGTTGAAAAAATAACCAAGTGGATAGAGGATTTCATAGATAACGGACTCTTTACATTTGCGGGAGGTCTTCTCGAATCGGTTTATTCGGGAGTGGTAAGCGCTTTCGGAATAATCTATAACATCCTGATAGGCCTTGTGTTCAGTATTTATATCCTTCTTTCCAAGGAGAGATTCACAGCCAGCATTAAAAAGCTTATATATTCGGTGTTTAAACGCAAGAGAGCGAACAGGATCGTCAGAACGGCGAGAGACTGTCACAGAAAATTTACCGGTGCGATAACGGGGAAGGTTCTTGACAGCGTGATCGTCGGTGTTATCTGTTTCGTCGGAATGACTCTTTTCAATTTCCCCTATGTAGCTCTCATCAGTGTTATAGTCGGTGTTACAAATCTGATACCGTTCTTCGGACCATATATCGGTGCTGTGCCGAGCGCACTGCTCATACTGTTTGTCGATCCTCTTCAGTGTTTGTGGTTTGTTATATTTATCATTGTGCTTCAACAGATCGATTGCAATATTCTTGATCCGAGGATCGTCGGTGATTCGATCGGTCTTTCGGCATTCTGGGTTCTGTTTGCCTGCGTTGTATTCGGAAGTCTGTTCGGAATCTGGGGACTGCTTCTCGGTGTTCCGGCAACGGCATGTCTTCAGATGATCTTCGGAGAGATCATGGACAACAGACTGCATAAGAAGGGGCTGCCCACAGATACGGATGAATATATGGCCATCGATAATGTTGATGAGACCGAAATGATCGTTATAAATACGGGTTCCGTTGTGGAGGATCTGGGTGTTAATGTTGCGCCTCTGAAGAAAAAGGACTCCGATGATGATGAGGACGACGGAGACGGGGAAGACGCAGGTGATGAGGAAGACGCGGGTGACAAAGGCGATGACGAAGATGATTCGAAAAATAAAAAGAAAGGATGAAAAAAGAGGACAAGGGTACAGGGCTTTTGTATAAAGGGAAAAAGAGCTGTGGGAAGTTCAAATTAATCGAAAGGTAATAATATAGTTATGGCAAATCTCTTAAGCCCCGACAGTAAAGTGATGACGGGGATAAACAAAGTTGTTGATATGATCTGGATGAGCGTGCTCTGGTGTATATTCTGCCTGCCGTGGGTTTGGATCTTTATGGCATTGTCGACGATCGCCGCATTCGGCGGAGATCCCGACGGATTCATCGAGGCATACAGATCCGCCTTCGGAACGGATCCGTCCAGCAACGCTGAAGTAATAAGCCTTATGGTCGGAGAAACTTATTACATATTGATGATAGAAATGCTTGCAAAGTCTGTGCTTATCGGACCTTCAACAGCAGCTCTCTATTATACGATGGTCAAAGTTGTAAGAAGAGAGCGCGGCTATGCGACCAAGACGTTCTTTCACGGTTTTAAGGTAAACTTTAAGACCGGCGCGCCCGCATCGGTGCTCTTTGTGATCTTTGGTATCCTTATGATCGTGGATTTCCGATATGTCGATGTGATCCATGCTGACAATCCGACATTTTCGGATATCCTAAACATTGCTCTCATAGTTGTTTGCATTTTTGTATTGCTCATTCTGGTCTGGATATTCCCTATCCTGTCGAGATTTACGATATCCCTTAAGGCTCTCTTTAAAAATGCAATGCTGATCTCCATCAGGCATTTTATTGGATCGTTTATACTCGGTGGCGGAATTGTTTTGATATTCTGGCTTATATACAGATTTTCGGGAGATATGGCAAGCATATTGATCATATTCCCGTTTATCCTGCCCGCAGCGATCGCCTTGGGCTCATCGTTCATTATCGAACCGGTACTCAAGAGATATACGGGAAGCCAAAATAAGCCTGTGACTTCATCGGAGCCCGCAGGATCGGGTGAGAATCCGGAGCCCGCGGAAGCACGTGAGAATCCGGGAACCGCGGTAGCTGAAAGCGTAAGCGGGGAAGTAAGTGAGGGCGAGCCTTCCGCTTCTGAAGGCACGTCTGACGAAGACGAAGAAAACTCGGCTGTGGATGAATGGTATAACGAGTGATCATATACGTGATCGCTAAAGGGTATATGCATAATATTATTTTGTTGTGAATAAGACTTCTGAGGAGGTAATTATATGATTGAAGAGAATGATGTTCTGTATAAGTATATGAATTGGGGGGCCATGGAGGCTCTTATCTACTCGGAACATGACGATCCTCACTCGTGGCTCGGGCCTCATGAGACGGGAGAGGGAACAATGGTCAACGCATTTCTTCCCACTGCAAAGGCGGTCAGCGTCGTAGTGGGTAAGTCTGAGTATCCTATGACCCCTGTGGATGATTCGGGTAATTATTCGGTTCTTATCGAGAAAGAAAAACTCGGAAACTACAAGCTTGATATCACGTACAGGGATGATTCGAAGGCGCTTGTATATGATCCCTATAATTTCCCCAAGAAGATTTCCGAAGAGGATGAGGACAGATTCATCAGAGGCGTTCATTACGAGATATATGAGAAACTCGGAGCGCATATCATAAGCGTTAACAGAGTAAAGGGCACATATTTTGCCGTTTGGGCACCCAATGCGCAGCGCGTGAGTGTTGTGGGAGATTTCAATGCATGGGACGGAAGGCGTCATCCCATGAGAAAGCTCCGTGCGGCAGGTATTTTTGAACTTTTTATCCCGGGACTCGGTGAGGGAGAGATCTATAAGTTTGAGATAAAGGCGCAGAGCGGATTGACTTATCTAAAGGCCGATCCCTATGCCAATGCAACGGAGATGAGACCCGGAAACGCATCTATCGTCACATCGCTCGATTATGAGTGGAAAGACGGGAAATACATGGATGCAAGAAAGAAGCTTGATATCACTAAGAGTCCCATGTCGATCTATGAGGTTCACCTCGGTTCGTGGATGAGAAAGGGCGAAGGGGATAATGATTTCTACAGCTATGCTGAAACGGCGAAACTCCTTTCCAAATATGTAAAAAAGATGGGATATACGCACATAGAGCTGCTTCCGGTTATGGAGCATCCTTTTGACGGATCGTGGGGCTATCAGGTTACCGGATATTTTGCTCCGACATCAAGATACGGATCACCGAAGGATTTTATGGCATTTATGGATCATATGCATAATGAGGGGATCGGCGTAATCCTTGACTGGGTACCTGCGCACTTCCCGAGAGATTCCTTCGCTCTTGCAAGCTTTGACGGAACATGTCTGTACGAACATCCGGACAGAAGGCTCGGAGAGCATCCGGATTGGGGAACCCTGATCTTTGATTTCGGAAGACCCGAAGTTTCGAATTTCCTTATCGCCAGCGTTCTTTTCTGGACGGAAAAGTATCACGCGGACGGCATAAGAATGGATGCTGTGGCTTCGATGCTTTACCTCGACTACGGCCGTAAAGAAGGACAGTGGCTGCCTAACAGATACGGAGGAAAAGAAAACCTTGAAGCTATAGAGCTGCTTAAACATCTTAATTCGATCTTCCATAAGAAAAAGAACGGTGCACTCATCATAGCCGAAGAATCAACCGCATGGCCCAACGTTACGAAACCGGTCGAAGAAGATGGACTTGGCTTTGATCTTAAGTGGAACATGGGCTGGATGAATGATTTTACATCGTATATGAAACAGGATCCTCTTTTCAGAAAGGGATGTCACGGACAGCTTACGTTCAGTATGATGTACGCGTACAGCGAAGATTTTGTCCTTGTGCTTTCTCATGATGAAGTGGTTCACGGAAAGGGCTCGATGATCAACAAAATGCCCGGCGAGATTGAGGAAAAATTCGCAAATCTTCGTGCGGCATACGGATTTATGATGGGTCATCCCGGAAAGAAGCTTCTCTTTATGGGACAGGAATTCGGTCAGGTCAGAGAATGGGCGGAAAACAGGAGCCTTGACTGGGATCTTCTTGAAGATCCGCTTCATGCGAAACTTTCGGATTACGTTGCAACGCTTAACAAGATGTACCGTGATATGCCCGCGTTTACGGAGCTTGACTGCGATCCCGACGGCTTTAAATGGCTTGGATGCCTTGATGCCGATCACAGTATAGTCAGCTTCGTCAGGAAGACTCACAAACCGGGTGAAACACTTCTTTTTGCGTTTAACTTTACACCTGTTGAATATAACGAATACAGACAGGCTGTACCTTTCCCCGGTAAGTATAAGGAAATCCTTTCGAGCGATGCCGTTAAGTACGGCGGCTCAGGACATGTGAATCCGAGAACAAAAACATCTGAGGCTGTTGAAAAAGACGGATGGCAGGATTCGATCGTTATCAAGCTTCCGCCGCTCGGAATGACGGTTTTTACATGCGAGCCCGAGGAAACTGATAAAAAAGCGAAGAAAACGCTTATAACCAGGAAGGTCACTGCCAAAAAGACGGCGAAGGTATCCGAGAAGCCTCCGATAAAGAAAAAAGCGGAAACAAAGCCTGAAAAGAAGACAGAAGTAAAGCCGGAAACAAAGTCTGAAAAGAAGACAGAAGTAAAGCCGGAAACAAAGGCCGAAAGGAAGGCAGAGGTAAAGCCGGAAACAAAGGCAGAAAAGAAGGCAGAGGTAAAGGCGGAAACAAAGGCCGAAAAGAAGACAGAAGTAAAGCCGGAAACGGTAAAAACGGGAGAGCCCAAAACAACAAGGAAGGCGAAAGGAGCAAAGAAGGCCGGAAAAAAGAAAAAATAAATAAAAAACAATACATATCAATCGGATAATTGTTCTGTTATGTTCGGACAGGTAACACGTGAGGATCGCAAATGCGGTCCGGGGTATCTTTAGTGAGGGGCGCGTAATGAAGAATGTTGGAATAATTGTTAATGAGGGAATATGTGACGGGTGTTGTGAGTGCTTGAGAGCTTGCACATCAAATAATATTTCGATGGTCTACAGTTTTGAGCTGGGACATCCCATACCCTGTGTGGCACATGATTGCAGCGGATGCGGGGAATGTGTCAGAGTGTGTGAAAACAGGGAAGTGTTGAAAGCACAGAGTATGTAAAAAGAGTGATATTTATCCCCCCGATAATTCGATTCGGATCGATATTGGGGGGATTTTGTTTTTTTCAATCTTTTTACTAATTTCTTTGCAGAAATAACTCGAATATGTTAATGTTAACAGTGGGTATTTTTTATTTGTTACGTATGTTACCTACGTCGGGGATTAATCGATTAGATGATCGACAAAATGCAGATAATAGGAGAGGTGTGAAGTGAAAAACAATCAATTGCTTCCTTTTGAGAGAAATCGTTACTATGCCGGTAAGATGCTCACTTCGGCTGATTTTCAGGCTGAGCAGAATTATGTAAACAACAAACGAAGGTTTGTCAATAACATGATGTTTGGATCCGGGATCGTTTGCGGATGCAACGTTCTGAGCCTTGACGACTTGTCATTGCTCATAGAAAGCGGCATGGCTATTGACGATTACGGCAGGGAGATCGTTATTGCATCTTCGGTAGTGAAAAAGCTTTCGGCAATCGACGGGTTTGACTCTGTTTCCGGAGACAAGGCATTTCTTTGCCTTAAATACAGAGAAGACAACGTTCATACGGTTTATTCGGTCGGATATCAGGATAACAAGAGTTCCGAATATGAATACAACAGGATCAATGAAAGTTACGATCTGTTCCTCATTGATGCGGCAAATGTGCCTTCGAGGGTCAGTCTTGAGAATGAATTGCTCACAAAACAGACCCTTTACAGTGATGATGATCATAGGATCACACTTGTGGTTCCTTCTCAGATACCTAAAGGAAAGTCGGTAAAGGTTGTTGTCAGGGTTGATAAAATTTCGGCAAAGCCTGTCATTCTTTCGTATGAAAGCGTTCTTCAGATACCCGTATTTACAACGGATAATCAGTCGAGGGAACTCGTGATCGGGATTGAAGATGTCAACCTCAAAGAAGATGGCTTTGTTGAAAAAGAATATTGGATCACGGCTCAGGACGTTCCGGTTGAGAGTGCCGAGCTTGTGATCAAGGCCGGCTCTACTCTTCTCAAGACAGACGGCCATGAATTGTCTGTCCCCGATGTATCGCCCATAAAGGTCAGCATCGTCGATACAGACATTGAATCTCTTATTACGCGTGAAATATCGAAGCCGAGTCTTGAGCTTCGTACAGGTCTTAATTCTTCCGATTATCTGGTTCTTGCATGTATCGAACTTGTTCGTACCGAAAGCGCATATATCATCGATAAGATTAACGACAGTGCTGTAAAAAAATACATTGCATCGCCGTCGCAGCATTTTGAGAGAACCAAGCTTTCGGCATTCTTTGCAGATGCACCTCGCATCGAAAAAAGAGAAAACAACGTTGAAAGAAAAATACATGCTGAAAATATCGGGAATTCTTCATCCGGACACATTCAGGTGGCTACGGGTACTCTTGAGATACCGCTCGGAGATAAGGTTAAAAAGGGAGATATTCGCTACTCGGGCGAGATAATGCATGGTCTCGGTAAAGGTAACGTATATATTGAAATAGGATACGAGCAGTTCGCTGAGGACAGCTCACTCGGAATGAGTGCAAAGAGCACTGTTTACGGCAACGCCGAGTTGTTCAATTTCGGTTCCGAGAACATTCCCGATGTTGAAACTGCGGTTAAAGTCCTTAATGACAAGGGCAGCTTTATAGTAGCTGCAAAGATCGGCCGTGAGCCCGAGTATCTTACACTTACATACAGGTGGGTTGCGATAAGATTTCCCTCGGGAAATGATCTCGGACTTCTGGAATCTGCTTCAAATAAGAGCATTACAGTTGAAACTCCTACCGTTATCCTCGGAACCAAAGACAGTTATTTCTTTAACGTTAACTTTAACAATATGGAAAAATGCAGTGTGGCATATGAGCTTACCGAAGAAGGAAGCGGTGAGATTACTGCTGAGGGTGTATATACGGCACCTGCAAAGGAAGGCGTATTTGAAATCAGGATATTCTGTGTTGAGAATCCTTCCATATGCACATATGCGTATGCTATCGTTAAGAAAAAGGGCCTTGAAAACACCTGATACTTGATTTAGTAGTTTCTAAAGGGGAGAGTACATGATCTATCAAATTGGAAACATGTCACTTAACTGCATAAGAGAGGTGTTCAGGTGTGATGCGGACAACGTCGGTATTTGTCAGGATATCAATGCTTCATCGGATACCTATTACACACTGGTGACGATAAAGGATCACGGCATTGCAAAGGAAATTATAGAAAGCTATGAAAAAGAGGGAAAGAAATTTCTTGCAACGGCACCGCATCCGGACGGCTTTTTGATACTTTTTCCGTATAATTCGGAGAGAAGGTTGTCACAGTTTTACATCGGAACACGTTTTTCCAGCGAAGAGTGCGAAAAAATTTGTGTAAACCTTATAATGGAATGCATGAGGGCTGACATACCGTACCCGTTGCTTTATCTGATCCTCGATCAGGATCAGATAGATCTCGGAAAGGATTGCTCGATAAACTTTGGTTACGGACTTGATTTTTCTGCGTATGATACAACAATAGGGGAACGTGATTGCGCTAACAAATGCGCGCAGATAGTTTATGACATTATTGAGCCCAAAGCTCAATCGAAGGCCATGAGCTATGAACTCATGAAGAGAAAGGTACCTAAAAAAGTATACAGGCATTTTTCTGAAATTTATCATGATGTAAAGATAACAACGGAAGCGGAAGCAAAGCCGGGGATACTTAAAAGGGCAAAGGCTTTTTTGTCACGTAATATAGGGAGGTTCTTTAAAATATTGTTAATTCTTTGCGGCGTGCTTGCCGTGATAGTCCTTCTGATGTTACTGACTCAATTGATAGTTGGGGATATCTCATTCTTCAGGCTGTTCAGAAATCCGTTCAAAGAGATCGGAACGGAATCGATGCTCCAATAAAGAATCCCGTTCGGCAGAGAATAAGGTGAGAAATCGGAAACAAGATCGTTTCTAAGGAGGAGGACTTCCATTGAAATCCAGGATTTTTGGCGTTATCTGTATGATAGTATTAATAGCGGTGACTTTGGTAACGACTATCGTTGTTACCTTTGATCAGTGCCGCGTTTATGCTCCGGCGGAAGAAAACGTCATGTATGGGACAACCGACAGTTCGGGAAACAACTATGTATATTTTGAATCGCGGTCAAATTCGGGTATCTACAAGCTGAATGATGCTAAAAAACTGATCGCGTCGGCAACCGACAGCAACGGCAGTATGCTGAACGGAGGAAGAGTTGTCGGTCTGGCCTGTGTTTCCAATAAAGTCTATATGGCGGTCAGAATACCGTTGGGTGTAAGAATATGCGCATGGAATGAGGAACTGACCGAACGTACCGAAAATACGATATCCTTTAAGGGAGATGCTGTTGTTACGGATTTTGGAGTGAATAACGGAGATCTCGCTATTGTCACCGTTGAGGATCAGGGAACGACTGCCGCTGTTTATATGATGTCAGGCCGGGACAATGAACCTGTAAATCTGCTCAGAGAAGATGCAGAGGGTGAAGTAAGGTTCCTTGATGCCAACTTCATAAACGGTAAGCTCGAAACTCTGATGTCGGACGGCTCAAGAACCCCCGGATATGAGAATTCGATCGTTGAAAAAACCGAAGTCCCCGAGAACGCCGGATTGGTAGGCGTTACAATGGGATTCCCTACAGTTGCCCGTAATGTTCTTATTATGGTGGCAGTCATCTTTATTATCGCATTCTTTTTCCGAAGTGTTGTATTCAAAAGAAACTACCTGTGGCTTAAAGTATATGGTTTTATGATCGCATTAACGGCATGTCTTGCCGCGTCGATCTATCTGGTGACGGAACCCGTTAACGAATCGAGAGTTGAAGAAAGAGTAAAACAGACTGAAAATGTGCTCGATATTTATGGACAGAGTTTTAACGATTATGACGGCTCTATAGGAACAGAACGTTATGACAACGCCTATAAGACGGTCAGAGAGTGCTGGTGGGAAACTACCGAAAGTATAGAAGATATCTGCATTTTGTCGATAAACAACAGCCGTGCGTATGTGAACGTCTCAATGAACTTCCCTTACGGAGAGTGGCTTTCAGATAAATGGGGCGATGCTGCCGATAAATGTATATTGGGAGCTCATTCATCAAACGGACCGGTGTGGGGCGAAACCGTCATCAAGGGAAAGAAGTATCTTATGGTAACAGCACCTGTTACGGACGAGGCGGGTTCAAGGGTGTTTATTTCGGCATTGGTACGCTATGAGGACATAATGTCTGACAGTGTCTTTGATATATCTATGTTCATTCTTCATATGGTCATAGTGTGGGGCATAGCCCTTGCCTTGATCATTTTTATCAATTTCGGACGTGCCTTCGAGCTCAAAATAATCACAAAAACACTCAGACGTGTTATAAGCGGAGAGCAGACAGAGGTGGTTAAGCCGAAGATTGCGTCCATGGATTTTGACGGTATGTGGAATGCGGCAGCGGAGCTTTCAAAGGGAATGGGCAAGAAAAACTATCTCAGAAATCAGACCCTTGCCATGGTGGGAAGATTTGCACCGCATAATATAGAAAAGCTTTTCGGTAAGGATTCGCTTACGGATGTCAGGCTCGGCGACAAGGGATCCGTCAACGGAACTGTTGCGCTGATCAGAATAGCCAGACCTTTCATAAGAAACAAAAATGAATATACGGACATAATGAGCCGTTACATAGAGATCATCTGCAAGTATAAAAATGAGCATGAGGGAATTCTTGTCAGTGACAGCTCGACAATGTGCTCATCAAGGGTGATATTTGCCGACGGGGCGAACGGTACGCTCTCTTTTGCTGTCAAAACGAGTGAAGCAATACGAAAATCGGAACTTTCACAGGGAAGAAGATCGCTGATATTCCTTCATAAGACTGAATATGAATACGGTATCACAGGTTCGGAAGATCAGAATTACGCATGTATTAATTCTCTTCAGCTCGATCTTATATCGGTTTTTGTTCCGAAACTTTCAGAACTCGGCCTTCGTGTCGTTGCATCGGAAGAAGCGCTGAATGCGGACGAAGGAAGCTATACAAGCAGATATTTGGGATATCTCGAACTCCCCGATAATTCGGGAACCGTTCGTCTGTATGAAATCCTCGATGCAGTACCTGTAGAAGAAAGAAACAGAAAAACGGAAACTGTAATGATTTTCAAAAAAGCGCTTGATCTTTATTACGCTAAAGATTTTTATCTTGCGAGAAACCTTTTTGCCGAGGCGGTTAAGGAATGTCCCGAAGATCTCGTTGCAAGGTGGTATCTGTTCAAGTGTGAAAAAATGCTTGACGTTGGAACCGTTGAAAAGTTTGGATACGGTCTTCTTTCGGAATAAGAGGAGGAAAATAGGGGATAATGCAACTGCTGTCAACTTTGCTCAGTACTATAAAAGCTAAATTCGTCAAGATCTGGACCGCTGTAAAGAGATGGACGACGAAGCAGTATATCCTTTCAAAGCTGATTACTGCGATTCGCGGATTCTTTACCGAGACACTCTCTGTTAAGCCCAGACACAGTAAAGACTATTACGGTTTCCTGGCCTGGCTTGTCAGCAGGAAGCTTGTATATGCGGTGTTGATCGTACTGGGGGTTTTAAGTGTATTTTATCTGCTTGTCGTAAATCCGGTTTTTCAGGCTTCGGACGAAGCCGACGGACTTCCGATATACAGCTATGATTCGCTCGCACTCAGATTTGTATCCGATAAAGTAAAGATCAAGGCAGATTCAGGTTATGTGGCATATGTCGGAACTGTCGAAGAGGGAGTATGCAAGGGTGAAGGACTTCTTTACGATAAAGAAGGTAACCTTGTTTATTCCGGAGAGTTTTCAAATAACAAATATAACGGCGAGGGTAAGTCGTATTATAAGAACGGTCAGATGAAATATGAAGGCTCTTTTATGGACAATATTTATGAAGGAGCAGGTTCACTGATGAGGGCGAGCGGCAGCCGTGAATATGTCGGGGGATTTGCACGCGGCCTTAAGGAAGGAGAAGGAGTACTCTTTGATCCGTCAGGAAAACAGATCTACAGCGGCCTGTTTTCGAGAGACAGAATAGTCTATTCGGATTTCCTCGGCAGATCGACACAGGAAGCGAGGGAACTTTACACGGGAAGAACCCGCATTTTCCGGGGAGCGAATGATTTTATCGTAACGATGCCCGATATAAATGCGATGTATGAGGGCAACCTAAGCAGTGATACAGTTGATGATTCGATCAACATCAGAAGCGTCTTTGTTTTTGAAAACAAGTTCTATGCGGACGGAATGGAGATAACAACGATAAACGGACTGACAAGCGCACTCGGTGAGCCGTATTACGAAGGTAACACGAGATTAATGCTTGCAGAGGCTGTGGGCGTCAATGAACTTAATGATAAAGGCAACGCCTATAACGGAAGAGTTGAAATGACAACCTCGCAGCTCTTTGATGATGCCTACGACGTAGAGACATATGACAGGGATTACACCTTATACATGTACACCTATCGCTATGAGGGACTTATGTACTCGTTCTTCTGTAAGGAAAAACTGGGTGGATTTGAAATGTATCAGATAACAAAGGAATGACGCCGAAAGGTGCTTTGACCCGTGCAAACGCGCCGAAATGCCGCTAACGAATTTAACGGCCGTATTTTTGACGTTTTGCGAGGATTGCCGGGACGATGCTCGTATAATTGTTAAGAAAACAGTTTGGCTCGCCTGCAGGCAGACGAAGGAAGGAGGATGACATGAAGCATAGATTTTTGCGGATTGTGGTCAGCGTATGTCTGATCGCCGTTGTATGTTTCGTCGATCTGATCGGAAGTCCTTCCACGGCTTTAGGCGCTGCAAACGGTTTCAGTTCATCGGGCGATATATTGAGCAACATAAAAAACATAGTGGGAGGGCTGAACAAAAAGCCCAAAACCATTTATCTGAGCGAAGTAAAAAAACTTGCACTTTCGAAGTCGGCTCAATATAAGACAACCAAGGTTAAAATTATCACAAAAATGGCAAATTATTCAGATGCGATCGCGAGGATTGCTGCGAAAAAGAAGAAACTCTCCACATTTTCGTGGACACCCCTTTTGAGCTTTAATTTCCCCACGGATCCGGGATTTACCGAGGAGTTTGATTTTAACTTCAAACCGATCTCCATCCAGGCCGAGATTACGAATCTGCAGCACAAACTGAACGATGACATATATTCCATATACGAAAGCGCGACCAATCTTTATGTGAAGGTATATACATTACAGGAAAAAATATCATTTAACAAAAATCTGCTCGAGACAAAGAAAAAGACACTTACAAAAAACGAAGGCAGACTGTTACTCGGACTCGCAAGTCAGACCGATGTCGATGCGATAAAGAATTCGATAAGTAAGCTGGAAGATAGCATAAGCACCGATGAGACAACTTTTATGAATACTAAGGAAAAGCTTAAGAAGATGATCGGTGTGGATGTCAGGTCGGGATTCGTTTTTGTTAATCCGTATATGAATGCGATCATTGAAAGAGCAAACCTATCGGATATAACTGAGTACACGCTTGCAAACTCGCAGAGTATGTTTGAGTCAAGATCAAACACATCGCTGGCGAGGCTTACCCTCGATCAATATTACAATCAGATGAAAACAAAGTACGGTGATCATATGTCGCTTGTAGAGTCGTTTGTAAGTACGGCCAGAAACGGTGAAGAGGTCGACGGACTTGCGCTTAAGCTCGCATTTGACAAGCTGATCAAAAAAATCGATGAAAAATGGGAAGGAAAGATCAAGATCCTTTTCATAAAGATACCGAAACTTTGGTTTAAGGGAGCGACGGCCGGTTCAAGGTATATTGAAGATGAGCCGTATGCGCTCTACAATGCGATACTTGATTATCAGGGAGCAAGGCTTGACCAGGAGGGTGTAGAGGAAGACATAAGATCACAGGTCAAGGATGCATTTGAAAATGTAAAGGCCCTTGAAAAGACATATCGCAGCGGAAGTAAAGAGATAGAGAAAAAGGGACGCGAGCTCGAACAGGCGCTTATCAGGAATCAGATGGGAGAACTTACATTTGAAGAGTACACGGCGCTGCAGGAGGATTTTGACAGCACGCAGCTTAACGTTTCGAATGATCTTGATGCTTATACACAGGCGCTTGTGTCACTTGACAGAACCACATGCGGTGCGATCACGGCGCTGCTCATGGGAGACGGCATAAATGCGGTCGATACAGTGGGCGGAGACAGTTATCTGGTCGCTGAAACCGTTTCCGGTGTTACGTATTATATAATGGTACGACCGGAGGCAAACGTATTTGAACTGGGCCTTCATATTCCCGAGGATTTTGAGGTCAGTATCTCAAGATTTGAATTATGGGTTGATAATACAAAGATAGGTTCGGCCGAAATCGATGATACGATAGTTCATCTCGGTCTGATTCTTGACGGCAGTGAATCTGTATTCCTGAGATTCTTTGACGACAGTGACGTGATGATATGCGATCAAACCATAAATCCTTCACTTTACAGCGGACCTGTGGACATTATCACCGGATATGTGGTGAAGAAGAAAGAGGATACGGTAAAAACTATCGGAACATATACGTTAAAGGAAAACGAAACGAGCGGAACGGTAGAGTTTAAGTTTACGGCCGATGAATCGGTAGAAGGGGCCGCAAGCTATAAACTTGTGACCTCGGAAGGTTCGATCCTGGGCGGAAGTGAAACGGAAAACGATAAAGAAATGACGTATCTGTCCCTTTTACAGGGATCGATCGGCAACCTTTCGGTTGTTGTTCTCGATAAGGACGGCAACGAAGTGATAAGCGGCAGGCCCGATCCTGATACTATGACGGTTAAGACTGTTGAGGAGGGAGGTGACACGCAGTGAAAATGAAAAAAAGAGTTCCTTTGATCGCCGTCGGCGTGCTGATCCTTGCAGTTATCTTGATCTCGGTTCCGATTACGTTACGTGCTTTATTTGATGAAAAAGAGCATACACACGTAAAAGATGCCGATGTCGAGCCGGGAACGGTACTGATCGGAACCCACCTTATTCATATCAAGGCACTTAACGATGAAATATATAAAAAAGCCGAAAGTACGATAGCGGATTCGGGAAATGACAAAAGGTATTATAAGTCCGAGCTTTCGGGAGGTCAGTGGTACGACATTACATCGGCTTCATCGGTTGAAGACATAACGACCGGCGGTGTTCCGGTGGATGCATCGGAGATAGAAGGCTTGTTCCTGCGCTGGCATACAAAGAAGGATAAGATCACATATGATCTTTTGAGCGGACAGGCGGTGAGTATTTTTGATACCGACGATCCTTACAATCTGATGAAGAGGGTTGAACTTCAGCCGATCAAAAATCAGTATGATAATTTTGTCGAAAAGGGTGACCTTCAGGATCTTGATGAATATAACTACAACTTTATAAAATCGTTTTACGATTATGCCGGCCCGGCTGCGCACAGTCCGGATACGGATGCATGTGATGAAGCACTCGATTCGCTTCAGAGGTTTTATGAGGCACAGGCGGCAAACGATGCTCCGGCAAATGAGCTCGCTTTTATACAGAAGGCTCAGAAAAGCATAAATTCGCAGCGTGAAGTATATATAATGAACAATATTTCGCCGTATGTGGAGCTGCTTTCAAATGCTTTTAACGGTAAGAGCAGAGTCGGATATGTTTCGCCTGAGGATGCACTCAGACTTTGTGACTATGAATTTACGCCTTCTGATCCGGCAGATGATGAGGAAAATGGTGAAGAGGAAGAAGACAGCGACGAATACAGATATATTACAACGGAGATGCTTGTCACGGCGGTAACCAATTCAACTGCAAGTGTTTCTGATACAATAGCAACAAACAGCGGTAATATTATCGGTGGCGGAACAACGGTCCTTTCGATAAGACAGGGCGAAAACATGAAGAAAATGAGTGATTCGGCATCGGCGGGAAAAGACAAGGACGCGGAAGCAGCTGTAAAAAAGCTTGTGATCCTCAGTAATATTGAAGAAAGTCCGGACGGTGTCGATCTTGTGGCAGAGGACGATATGCTCACAAGCGATCTGATACCCACTTCCATGAAGAGATATCAGGATGAGCTCGGGGCAGGAACATCGGCTCAGTATAAGAAAGAAGCAAGAAACGAAAACACGACTGTCGCCCGTTTGAACAAGCTCCTTAAAGACCAGATCAACGAGGCAAATGTCGAAAGAGGAGAATTACAGTTCTTTATCGAATCGGCTGTCAATAGGGAAGAGCCCGAAGTGGCGGTAGAGTTCCTCGGAGAGCTTATAGACGGTGTTGAGGTTATCAAACGTAAACCTCAGGACGATGAATTCAGACCGGTTGCACTTCAGAGCATACAGGAATATAAGGAATGGCTTGAAAAGAAGAAGGCGGAAGTTCTTGCCTCAATGGGTGGTTCGGAACTTGAAGGTCTTTTGACCGAAAAAGAAGAGGCAATCCTTGAAAAACTCACGTGTAATGACAAAAACGATCTTAACGGAGCAAATAAAGCCGATGCCAAGATTGCGGAACTTGACAGCAGAATAGATGCTCTTGGAGGCGATACAAGCAGCGTAAATGATGCGCTGAGTGATGCGCTTGATAGCCTTAACTCAGGTGATGTTAGTGGACTTAAGGATGCAATTAATGCGCTGAGTGCGCTTTCGGGTTTGTATCCCAATGCCGTTACTGATGCACTCGGAGATCTTTCCGATGCATTGGCAATAAAGATAGATGCTGAAAATGCCGCAGATGCTTCGAAGGGAGATTCTTCGGGAGACGGAACAGGAGACGGAACCGGGGACGGAACCGGGGATGGAACCGGGGACGGAACCGGGGATGGAACAGGAGACGGAACAGGAGACGGAACGGGCAGTGAGCTTGGAGACGGAAGCGGTAACGGTCTTGGAGATCAGCTTTCGGGTATTCTTGATGATGTTTCCGGTCTGATCGCCGACACATCGGTGCTTTTGGAAGGAAATATTGATCCGGATGCGCTTTTATCACTTCTTGAAAATCTGCTCGGAGGACCGCTTAGCAGCCTTCCGGACAAAGCTCAGGCGAGTGCGGTGATCGCTCTTGACAAATATGCGATTTTTACAGGCAACAAAGCTGTGAAGGATCTTGTCGCTGAACTTGCCGGCAGATTCATGAGACAGGGAAATATATACTTTTACGAACAATACAAAGGTATAGCGGAATATATCCCGTTATATACACTTTCCGTTTGTGTCGGATACAGATATCTCTTCGATAACAGCGTCCACAGGGTTACCCTCACAAGGGGAGACAAAGATTTTTATGAGTTCAGGCAATTCAGCACTGTTGTTGACCGACCCGAAAACAGTGAGGATGAGCTGGCAACACAGACTGTCTTCAGAGGTGATGTATTTGTTGAAGAAGATTATTGCAAAACTACATTCGGTTGGGAAGCTTATTACCTCACGGACAATTTACTGGCCGTATGTGCGGACGAGGAAATATTAACGCTTGCAGAGGCCCTTTACGACAGTATTGTGACAGCGTCTCTTCCCACCTGATGAAAGGATGAACGGAGTACTATGGCAGATTATTCGATAATTGCAGATGTCAGCAATCATCTTTGTAAAATGTTTAGGGAAAAAATGTGTCCGGAGCCGATTCCTTCGGCCGGAAACATTCAGGTTTCATCTCCTGCATCGCAGGATGTTGATTACCTTCTCGGAGTTTATCTTTACGACATAAAGGATTGCTCCGATGTTACCCGACCCGAATTTTTAAGAAGGGGAAGGGTGCAACTGGTTAAGCCGCCAAAGCCATATACGCTTGAATATATGGTTTTTGTAAACGGTGCTACCCAGATGGGTCTTGAGGCACCGGATATACAAAAAATCGTGGGTAGGGTTGCACAGATAGTAAATGACAACGCTTCGGTGCTTCCAACCGAGTTACAGCCGTGGCTTGATACCCCGGAACCTCCGATAGTGTTTTCTCAATCGAAGATCTCACTTGAGGAAAAGGTCAGGGTTTGGTCCGCTATCAACAAGCCTTATCAGGTAAGCCTTTTTTATAAGGTGGCTCCGGTATTCTTGTCCAGCGAGATCATGATCAATACCCCGATTGTAACGGATGCAACCATTAACCTGCAGACGCAACAGGAAAGGAGGGAGATGCTACTGAATGGCAATAATAAATCATAAGCTTGATCTGGTTATCAGACTTATTGATGCCTCGACGGGCAGACCGATCGACGAAAAGAATACTTCTTTCGCAAGAGATGGAGTTCCTATGCGCATGGCGGATAAGGGTGGAGGAGTCTATTTTCTTGTAAATGCGGGAAGGGAAGGCTTTGAGCTTACTACAGACATCTACGGATATGAAGCAAAAAAGACCTCGATCGATTACGGTGAACTTGATGAAAGAATTCCTGAAAAGTTGATCTGGCTGATGCCTAAAAATGCACTTTCTCTTGAGGGGACTTTGAAAGGAGTCAGCTCACTGTGTGCGGTAAGACTGGTAACACCGAGCTGCTTTGTCAACAGCTATGATGCCAGAAAAAACATTATTACGCTGTTCAATCCTCACAATCTGATTATGAGATATCACGAGTACGGGATCCTCGATGCGGACAGAAAAAGCTTTGAGCCCATATACGTCAGTGAAGAGGACGGGATCAGGACGATCAGACCGGCAGAACCTCTGCGGAGAACTCCGGGGATCAATGATCCGATCGAAAGGATCATTCAGGGAAGTACCTCGGAAGACGGGGGCTATCTTCTGAAAGTGAGAGACGATGCGGACACGATCGAAGTACTCGTCAGATATGTGATCGATGATCGCGAATACTTCCAAAAGGTTGAGATGCATGATGTGAGACCAAACGAACTCAACACAGCAAAAGCATTTGAGATTGGCAGTGAGAAGGAAACGGAGGTGGAAACGGAATAGTATGGGAGTAATTGTTAAGGCGGGGGCTACGCTCACATGTCCATTTGCTATCGGGACATCGACATTGATCACATCGGCTCAGGCTAGTTCTGTAACATCGGGAGCTCCGGTGGCGACGATCAATGACTGCTCGCCGATTACCAACATTCCGCCGTTCCCGGCGTGTACATCTCAAAGCAATCCTGCAGTTGCAGCTGCAACTGCGGCAGCATTTGGAGTACCGACGCCGGCACCGTGTATGCCGGTTATTGCAGGAACGTGGACAGCGGAAAAGACAAACGTATCATTAGGTGGAAGCGTGTGCTTGACAGCAGGCTGCCAGCTTAGTTGTGGGTACGGAGGCGTGATACAGATCGCCTCACCCGGACAAACAAAAGTAAATCTTTGAAAGGAGAACATAAAAAGATGGGAGAATACTTATCACCCGGTGTTTATGTAGAGGAGTATGACAATTCGCCGCGCTCTATTGAAGGCGCCGGTACAAGTACTGCAGGCTTTGTCGGACTTGCCGAAAGAGGTCAGGTTGAGGGGGCTCCTGCACTTGTAACAAGTTTTTCAAGCTTTACAAAGCAGTTTGGCGGATTCCTTTCCGAATTTGTTTTCGGAGAGTACAGATATCTCGCCAACAGTGTAGAACAGTTCTTTCTCAACGGAGGAACAAGATGTTATGTTGCCAGAGTAGTTCCCGATGATGCAAAGTGTGCAACGTTAAAGAAGGGAATACTCTCCGTTACGGCAGCCAACGAAGGTAAATGGGGAAACAAGATTCAGTTTTCGATCGTTTCCTTTGCAAAGAAAAAGCTTCAGATCATTGCAAAGAACGGGGATGTTTATACCGCTAAGAATTCTGACGGATTCAAAGAGGGTGACATTGTGGTATGCGATGGCGAGTACAACAAGATCACATCTGTGAGCGATGGTCTTGTAACATTTGCAAAGCCCTTCAAGGCTAATATCGTTGATACCGATCTTATTCCGAAGACATTCCTTTGCCTTGTAGAATATGAAGCACAGGTAAGATATAACGATGAAGTAGAGAACTACTCAGGATTTAATTTTAATCCCACTTCCCCCAATTTCATCGCTTCTAAGTTTGATAAGAGTGATCTTGTTAAGATTACGGTTGACGCACCTAAGACAGAGAATCCCATTGCCGAGATATTTGGCAAGGATGAGCCTTCAATACTTACTCTTGCAGGCGGAAGTGACGGATCTGTTTCTAAGGTAGGACCTCAGACTTTCATCGGTAAGGATGAAGGACCTACAAAACGAACAGGTATCAAATCGTTTATTGAAAATTCAATTGTAAGCATGATGGCAGTACCCGGGATCACAATGCCGGAGGTAGTGGTTGAACTTGTCGCACACTGTGAACGTTTAAAGAGCAGATTTGCAGTCCTTGATATGCCCAAAGATATGACAAAGACAAAAGATCTCATCGAATATCGCGGTATTATCGATTCGACATATGCAGCTATGTATCATCCTTGGATCCAGATGTTCGATCGTTCATCCAATAAGCCCGGATTTATTCCTCCGTCGGGAGCTATAATGGGTGTTTATTCAAGAACGGATATCGAGCGTGGCGTTCATAAGGCTCCCGCAAACGAAACTGTTGCCTGCACAGGTCTTAAGGTTAACTATACCCAGGCAGAGCAGGATATCCTCAATCCTGAGGGAATCAACCTTATCCGCATTCTTCCGGGACAAGGCATACGCGTTTGGGGTGCAAGAACAGCAAGCTCCAATTCGGCATTTAAGTATGTCAACGTAAGACGTCTCTTCATATACGTTGAAGAGAGTATCAAGAGAAATACAAACTGGGTTGTATTTGAGCCCAATGATTCAACGCTTTGGAACAGAGTCAGCGTAACGATCTCATCGTTCCTCTCGAATATGTGGAGAAACGGTATGCTTGCGGGCGGATCGCCGGCAGAAGCGTTCTTTGTTGAAATCGGTCCCAGTACGATGAGCCGTGATGATATTGATAACGGAAGACTTATATGTAACATCGGAATAGCACCTTCCAAACCCGCGGAATTTGTTATCTTCAGAGTAACCCAGCACACTGCCGAAGCCGGTGGCTCAGAAGAATAATTTGAAAGGAGAACTAGATTATGGCAGAATCACAACCCACTGCAACAACATATGAAAATGGGAATGGCCTTTCTTATCCCTTAACCAAAATGAACTTTCTTGTATCGGTAAACGGGATACAGGGAACGGCTGCATTTAGTGAAGTAACGGGAGTTGAAGCATCTGTTGACGTAATCGAATTCCGTCAGGGAAATGCTCACAGTCTTGCACCCGTGAAAATACCCGGACTTGTTAAGCACGGAAATGTAACACTTAAATTCGGTTATACGCTTGACAGTGCGTTCAAGACATGGATACAGGAATGTGTTTCGGAAGTGAGAGGTCAGATGCCCAGAAATAATGTTCAGATCGAACTTATTGATATAAATGGCGGAGCACCTAATCAGGCTGTAACCGCCGTAACGGGAACCAGAGTATGGCTTCTCACCAATGCATGGGTAGCTAAGTACTCGGGAGCTGACCTTAATGCGTCAACATCGGAAGTTGCTATCGAGTCGGTAGAACTTGCTTATGAAGAACTTGTAATTCCTAACTGATATCGCTGTTCGAGATATGCAGATAAAGATAAGAAAGATACAGTTGGAAAAATGTTAACATATGCGCTTTCGAGGGAGTCTCATATTGACTCCCTTGAGGCGGTATGAAGGGGAGGTAGAAAATGCAGACTGTTTATGATTTTGAATTGCCCAAGGGATATATTGACAATGCGGGCGAAGTACATAAATTCGGAAAAATGCGGCTTGCTACTGCAGGCGATGAAATAAATGCAACGAGAGACCCCAGAGTTCTTTCGAATCCGTCATATCTGACGATTGCGATCCTTGGTAAGGTAGTAACCGAAATCGAAGGAATAGCTGCTGTCTCAGCAACGGTAATAGAAAGGCTTTTTACGGCAGACCTTGCTTTTCTGCAGGATATGTATCAGAAGATAAATGATGTTGAACTGCCTGTTATGACGGTTGTATGTCCCGATTGTGGCAAGACTTTTGAGGTACCGGTAAATTTTACTCGAGAGGGATAAAGCTGTACCCTAAAGATGACTTATACAGGGAAATGTCCTTTATCTCGTATTATTTTCACTGGAGTAATGATGAGGTGATGGCGCTCGATCATAAAAGTCGGCGCAGATGGTGCAATGAGATATCGGCGATCAACAAAAGTCTGAATCCCTCAGAGAGCAAGAGCAAAGAAAAGAGTATCGTTGATTTTAAGTGAGAAGGAGCTTCAAGATGGATGGTGATTCGACAAACACAATAAGTGTTACGGAGAGATCCGGATATACTTCGGGTAATATTAGTGCACCGGGGGGAAATACCTTTGTTCAAAATATAGGTCTTGATCCGCTTGTGAATTTTAATTTTATGCTTCGTGTCGAGGGTCTCATGGATATTCCGTGTAAGTCCGTGAGTGCATTTACAAAAGAAAATGAATATGAATATATCAAAGAAGGTGGTCTCAACGATTACGTCCATATGAAGAGAAAGCCGATTTCAAAACCTTTCACTTTTACGGTCGAGCGATATGTTACGCCTTCGTATCTTGTGGATCCTTTGGCCCTCGGAGCCGAAATGATCCTTCCTGTCCTTCTGTTTGTAAGTCGATACGGAAATGATTTCGATGTGATCTCAAGAACATACACGTTTACCGGGTGTACTGTCATAAGTAAAGAGTTTGGAAGTTTGAACGCTGAAAAGAGTGGTCTTCTCACTGAATCTGTAACTATAGCATATCGCGAGATGCTTGTCTTTGACCTTCCCGGTGGAGGAATCGCAGATCCTGAATATACATTTAAAGAAAATGGAACGTTTATTAATAACGAGAAAGATGCAACAACCGGAGTTAAGGGAAGGGCAATTGTAAATTCAGGGGAAGTCAGAAAGGCTGGCATGAAGGCCGAGAAATATGAATTTGTAAATTCTGAAACTAAAACAATAGACGGAAAGGAAACAACAATATATACCGCAAATAAGAACAACCTGAGGGCGGATAAACATGGTTTGAAGGAAAAAACAAAAAAGGAAATGGAAGCGGCTGCCGCAAATGATTATAAGTTTTCAAGGAATGGAACGTTTATTAATAACGTGAAAGATGCAACAACCGGAGTTAAGGGAAGGGCAATTGTAAATTCAGGGGAAGTCAGAAAGGCTGGCATGAAGGCCGAGAAATATGAATTTGTAAATTCTAAAACTGAAACAATAGACGGAAAGGAAACAACAATATATACCGCAAATAAGAACAACCTGAGGGCGGATAAACATGGTTTGAAGGAAAAAACAAAAGAGGAACTGGAAGCGCTTGCCGCAAATGATTATAAGTTTTCAAAGGATGGAACATTTATTAATAACGCGAAAGGTGCAACAACCGGAGTTAAGGGAAGTGCAATTGTAAATGCAAATGAAGTCAGAAAGGCTGACATGAAGGCCGAGAAATATGAATTTATAAATTCTGCCACTGAAAAAATAGACGGAAAGGAAACAACAATATATACCGCAAATAAGAAAAACGTGAGGGCTGCAAAAGCACCTAACGATACACCGAGACCTAAAGCAAGAGTGTGGCAGCCGGTGAAGAAAATAACGGATTAAAATACAGAACGCAGGAGGGGAGGCGGCAAAGTGCTTACTATAAAGACAAATATGGAATATAAGAGCCTTGTCCCCATTTGCGGAAGAAGCAACCCACTGAGCGAAAAGATTATGGGTGAATACGAACTTATGAGGGCGGATTTTGAGCCCGAAGAACTTCTTCATCTGATAACATCCTCACCGGATATTTACTATAACGAGGGTCCCGTAACAAATCTTATCAGTGAAAACAGGGTTACAAACAATCAAAAGATCAAGCTTGATGTGATAAATAACATGATCAACAGGATCATGTTTTCGGGAACGGTAAAACCGACGTACAGAGATACCGTATATGTGGAAAATGTTCTCAGAAAACTCGGAATTACGGATGTAAAGCAATTTCTTCGTCAGGTCAATTTGACCATCAATGAGGATAATGCGACCACGAGACTTCTTGAACTTTATAACGACAGTGTGCAAGAACTTCGTACAGTAACAATGGCCGTGGCAGAGGAAAACAAGAAGAAGGCTGCCGAAAAGAAAACGGAGGAAAAACGCGAAAAAGAAGAGAATGAACCCGCTCTGTACAACGAAATATTTAAAAGGCTTGAAACAGCGGTAATATACTCCGAACTTTATAATATTAAAAACACTGTAATAAACAATAATCGTCCCGTTTCACCGGAACAGCTTGAAAATGCCGGAGAGGACAAATTTGCACGAAATGTCCTTCTGTCTGTGTTCAGGAATTATGTTCGAAATGAACAGATACCGCTTACATACAGAAATTACAATATCTATGAAGAGGGTGGCCCGGGGGACACGATCACGACAAAAAGCAATATTTCGAATCTTATATCCTCAGCTGTTCTCCTTAATCATATTGATAAAGCATACAGGCTTTATTCTAACAGTATTCAGGGAGAGAGAAACGAATGGTTTGACTATTCGAGGTCTTTCTTCGGGAGCGAAAAAGACACTATTGAGAGGATCAGAGAGAGAGTTTATAACGGCGAAAACGTATATGTATATGACAGGAACCTTTTGGAACTTTCAAAAGAACAGAAAACGACGGAAGTCTCGCTTCTTACCAGGCTTGTTCATTATATACATGAGGACGGATATTATGAGGGAGATACTGTTCTTGAAGAGGGTGACAGTCATTATATAGATGCCGCAAGGCAGATAATCGAGAAGCTCGGAGACATAACCGTAAAAAAGCAGACTCCGGTATTCACGGAGAATATCTACAACAGGCTTGATATTGACGCAAGAAGTTACTCGGAGCCGCAAGAAGGAGACGTTTATACGGTACGGAATATGAGACCTTATAATACATCTGTCACCGAAGAAGGAGGCAGAAGTTATTATTCGGAAAGCACGCATATCCGTAACGAGGGAAGCAAAGAATATTATGATAGCGATGTGGATATCACATATACAGATCAGGAAGGCGATATAAGCATCGATGAAAGTTCGACACAGATAAACGAAAATAACATCAAGGCATATAAGCAGGCACTTGATATAATAAATGAGCAGAATCTTGAAAGAATAACGCAGCTCGCAAACAGACTGCCCGAGGAGACTAAAAAAAGCATAAAGGGAGAGGTAAGACTGGACAGATCGCAGGCGTTGATCGCTGCGGAAGATATTCTTTCGGGAAAATCTCCGCTTGAGATTGAATATCTCAAAGAAGGAAAAGAAATCGAAAAAACAAAATCGGTATATGAAACGGCTGCCATGAACGTTATGTCCGAAAGAACAAAGCAGATTATGGAGACGGTTCATGAATATATGGAGAATCCTGTAAAAACCATTGCCGAAGGGAAGATCAGACCTTCCGATCCCGCACGATTGGCCGCTGATATCCGCTATCTTGAGTTAGATGCTGAAAAAGAGGCGGGGCATGGAGACGGAGTAAGACAGACCGCAGAAAAAATAATCGATGAAGTTACCGATCAGGGTACCGTCAGACGTCGTAATACAAGAAGGTCAAAGTTTGAATATGATACGGATAATGTGAGTCTTGTACATAAACAGGAGAGAAATCTCGATGAAGCACAGGAGATCATAGAAGAGCTTCACAGACAGAATACAGCAATAAAAAGAACAAATGAAGAAGTTCAGAATAATATAGAAAATGTCAATATAACTAAGACAAATGTTATGGAACAGACAACGATAAACAACGAGATCCTAAGTTCCACCGAGGTAAACAGAATGATCTCGGACAGATTCAGAGAAGATATGGATGAGATTTCCGAAAAGGTATTCGACAGGATTGAGAGAAAACTTGTCTCGGAAAGAAAGAGAAGGGGCTTCTGATGTAACGATCGGAAGATGAGGCTCTAATTTATGAAAGGCGGAAAAAAGCATGGGAATCGGAACGAATCTTTTGGCCAGCGTCACCGGCAATCCGGTGCTCGGTGTTATTACGATCGTAGATGCCCGTAAGTTTGAAAAAACCGAAGTGGGAAAGCCGACAGAGATAAAGACGAAGAAGGGTTTTTCTCTCGCCGGGCTTGATAAGGCAATTTCAAATGCAGTCTCAACGGGGCTCAGCGCCATGCCCATTGATCCGAGAAAGCTTTTGGCGAACGGGAAAAATCCTTTTCCGAAGGATGCGTGTCTGAAACAGTTTGAGGTTCAGTTCAATCCTTCCACGATAACGATACAGGCACAGGGCGGCGGTATGTCGCAGGTTACGAATGTCGGAAGATCCACAAAAGACAAAGAAAAGGGAGCTATGGGAAGTATCTCTTATCAAACTCTTGATCCGCGTATTACTGTGACCATTCCGTTGATATTTGACCGTGTTGTTAATTCGGAAGCATTCCTGCAGGATAAACTGAGTCTCGCGCCCACATCAATTGCAAAAACGGCTTTTGCGACATTTTTTTCCGGTGGTGAGGTTTCGGTTCAGACACAGGTAGAAGGTCTGATAGCGGTGCTTAGAAGTGATTATACAAGGGAGATCATGTTTTCATGGGCAGATATGAGCTACCACGGTCTTATAAACGGGGTTAATGCTCAATACACTATGTTTTCGCCTACAGGGAAGCCTTTAAGGGCTGTTGTGAATTTGACGATCCTGTGCTCTGACACAAAGATTGTAAAGGGATGCCTGGGTCAGTGGGAGGACCGTTATAGAGATGCGTTTGTAAATGATGAACTCGGAAAAGTGATCAGTAATTCTACGGTCGGACAGGCGGCCGGTTCGTTGATCAATCTGGGTTAAGCGGTAACAGAACATAAACAGGCTAAGGAGTATCGATTATGAGTATTGGCGGAGCATTATCCAATCTGGGAAACAGCATACTGGGAAGTCCCACTAAGGCGTCACTTCTCGTGAGAAGACTGGACGAGCCTGATTTCTCCGGTGGTCTTATGGAGCAGGCCGGTAAATTGAAGGCAATGGCATCGGCGGCAACTGATGCGACAGCTTTTCTCAGCCAGCTTATGTCAGGCGGACCGATGCGAGGTAAGACACTCAGAAATTATGTCGATAGCCAGGATAAATGGGATCTGTTTGAATTTCAGTATAATCCGGATACCATATATTTGAATTCACAGGTCGGATCGTATATGCAAAGACAGGGTGCTCCCGAAGTCGGTATGAATCAGGTTACGATGGCATCGGTTCCTGCTCAGACTTCCATGAGTTTCAGAATTTATTTTTACGATATTAATAATGCGGAAGCATTCCTGCAGGACAAGGCAATCCTGTCCCCTGCTGCAATTGTAAAAGATGTCATGGCAATAGCTGCGACATATTCGGTTCAGACTCCGGTTGACGGTCTTGTATCGCTCGTCAATTCATTTGCGACAAGACAGGCGGTTTTTATTATGGGTGATGTCGTTTTCTTCGGAGAGATTGAGAATGTGAATGCACAATATACCATGTTTTCACCAAGCGGAAATCCTATAGCGGCGGTGGTTGATATCTCCATGAGACAGACAAATGCTTCGCCGGAGGGTGAAGAAGGCGGCCAGGTTATGGTGATGGGAAATACATACTGGGATGATGCGTTCACTAAGCTGCTCGGCAAGCCGGGGGTTGAGCAGAAAGTTGGGTCAAAATCATTACTTGAGGCCGTCGGAGGATCATTACTTAATCTTAATCTATAAAGGGGCATATAAATGCAGATTTTCGGAGATTCAATCGATTATGATAAGCTAAAAAAAGATTACAACGGTTTTAAGAATCCTCATGTTGTGATAATGGTCAATAAAAAGGATCTGGTCGATAAAAACAAGACGCTCAGTATTTCTCAGGTAAGTGTAGATATGTCAAGCGGATTTGAGGCTTCTGTGGCGAGCTTTCGTATATATGGAATGTACGACAGAGACAAGGGCGTTTTTAACACAAGCAAGCATGAAAAGTATTTATATATCGGTTCGCAGATTGAGATCGATCTCGGATATTCCACAGCTGCGATACCCGTGTTTGTGGGCTTTATATCAAAGATCAATTTTGTGTTTGAGGATCCTGAAATACCGTATGTGGTTGTTACGGCTATGGACGCAAAAGGAATTATGATGGCTAATAATTCATCGCGTCAGCTTATGGCTACAACGATCGATAAGGCAGTTTCAGAGATATTTAACGGACCGACATATGCCTCACTTACGGCGCTCGGAATAATAACAGGGCTTAAGATCGAAACAACTCCGGATGCGGGGATACCTACCGAAATCGGAGCAGCACCGCCCACACCTCCCACGCCTCCGCTTGAAAAGCCTACGATAGAGATGGTGGGTGAAAGTGATTACGAGTTTGTGGTGAGGATGGCAAAGAAGGTAAATTTTGAATTCTTTATTGCGGCAGGAACGGTCATTTTCAGACCGGCAAAGGTATATACCGATACATTGATGACGATCACGCCCGGAAATATACTCAGAAGCTTTGATATTGAATATGATATCACGGGACAGGTCGGGAAGGTTGAAGTAAGAGCAACCGATACTGACAAGGGCGACCTGATAACAGCATCATCAAAGGTTTCGAATGAGTGGTCTTTCGGATCCAAGGCTGCAAAATTGGTAAAGAACAACAAAATGGTATATCTTGATCCTTCGGTCCATACTCAAAGCGAGGCGCAGAACAGAATGAATTATCTGATCGAGAATATATCGTACAAATTCGGAAAGATCAGCTGCGAAACACTCGGAATACCTGCACTCGCGCCCGGAAGATTTATCGAAATAGAAGGGATCGGAGAAGGTGCGAGCAATATATTTTATATGAATAAAGTGCGCCATGTTATGACAAGAAAAGGCGAATACAAATGCGTGATCGAAGGGAAAGCAAAGGATATCAGACCGCAGGAGCTGATACCGGATCTGACCGGCTTATTTTAATCAAAGAGGAACGATATGGATTTTATTGACATTATGGAAGAGATCAGCGCCCGAAGGGTTGTAAAGACCGAAACGGGCGACAATCGTATATTTGGTGTGGTTGTTGGTATTGTAGATAAAAACTATGATATAAATCAACCCGGAAAGGTTTGCGTGAGGATCCCGAACAGGGATACAAACAGCAACGTTCTCAAGTGGGCCAAGGTAGTAGCCATGTACATGGGAAAGAATTGGGGAAGCTATGTTATACCCGAAGTCGGAGACGAAGTTCTGGTTACATTTGAGGAAGGAAACATTGATAAGCCTTATGTTGTTGGGTGTATTCCAAAAAGTGACGCAAAGCTTGTCGGGAAATCTTCAGACAGAAACAACAGCATTAAACAGGTAAAAGCCAGGAACGGCAAGTCTTTCGTGAAATACGAAGATGACGGACAGACCGAAAACCAGGAAGATAACCTTCGGATCGAACTCTTTGACGGAAAACTTTTTATGGATATGGATTCCAGGACGGAAACGGTGATCATTGCCGATAAGAACAAGGAAAACATGCTCATGATAGACGGTCAGGATAATTCCGGTCTCTTACGTATAAAAACAAAGAACAAACTTGAGATAAATGTGTCCGACAGTATATCGGTAAAAATGGACGGACAAACAGGTAAGCTCAGCCTCAAGTGCGATACGCTTGATATCGTCACAAACAAGAAAACGAATGTTAAGGCATCGGGAGGAATAAAGCTTGATACCGATGGTGAATTCGGTATTTCGTCAAATAAAACGATCATTAAGTCAGGTGGTTCGATAAACATGGAGGCATCGGGTACGGTAGGGGTAAACGGTAACGCAATAAAACTCGGATGATCATGAAAGGAATACTCATATGGATTATGAATTTTTGGGTACGGGGATGAAATTCCCGCCAACGATCAATCCCTCGACAGGAAGGTTTGAAACATCAAGCGGTGTGAACAGCGTCAAGGAATCGGTTTATGTGATCCTTATGACGCAAAAGTCAGAAAGATGGCTGCGACCCGAATTCGGCAGTGAAATACAACAATTTGCTTTTACCGATCCCAATGCAACGCGCCTAAACCTGATGAGGATGGATATCGTTAACGATATAAAAATGTCGGAGCCGCGAGTGTCCGATGTGACGGTGAATTTTGATGCTCAGTCAAAGTCGGGATATCTGCTTATAGATATACATTATACCGTCACACAGACCAATACGAGAGATAATTTGGTGTTCCCGTTCTACTTGTACGGCGCTTCGGAGGAGAATAATGAAGAACAACAGGCTTGATCTTGACAAAAGAAAAGTCGCGGATATAAAGGAACAGATAAATACTCTGTCTAAGGTTTATGTCCCGGAATGGCATTTCGATACACAGAATCCCGATATCGGCTCGGTTATCGGCATTATTTTTGCTGAACAAATGGCAGAAAACATCGACCGTTTTAACGAGCTGCTCGAGGTTTATCATTCGGAACTTGCCAATATGACGGGGGTTTCATTGCTGCCTGCACAGCCCGCATCAACAACGGTTGTTATGGAACTGGCCTCCGACACGGTACCCGGCAGTTTTGTTCAAAAGGGGACAAAGCTTTACGGGGGAGACAGCGAAGAACGTATCATCTTTGAAACATCCCATCATCTTTTTATCACCAATTCACACCTGACCGATATCCTTACGACAGATGCAACGTCAGGCAAGATCAGAAAGATTATGGGATCGGCCGCAAAAATGGATATACTGCCCGAACTTTCGATCGGTGAAGAAACAGTTCCAAGTTATGAAGATGAGACAGAGACATGGATTGGGGAATATGCCTTTAAATCCTTTAAAGCATTTGACGACAGTGGTGAGGAACTCACAAGAAATGCACTGCTTCTTTTCCATTCTTACTATTTTGATATCAACGATGAAAAGATATATATGAGGATCGACAGTCCCGACGGACTTTCGGACCGTATTATTGACGGGACATACAGGATATCTTACTTAACTGATGAAGGGTTTGTTCCGTTTGATGAGATTGGTCATGTGAAGAATGATATCATATATCTCAAGAAATCGGGGGAGTGCCGAAGGATCAGGCGTGACCGCGAATATTCGATGATGGTTATCGAGCCTGCCGGTAACGTAAATGAGCGGATCAGAGTGAACGGAATTGATTTTTCATCGGTAGGCGAAAGACAGCCCTTCGAGTCGGTCGGCACGGGAAGTATCGATTGCGATCCCCTTAATTTCAGGCCGTTCTCCGAGAAAATATCGATGTTCGACGAGTGTTTTTTACGTCACGATAAATATTTTTCAAGAGTGGGGGCAAGGATCACTGTTTCGTTTGATGTTGAATTTGCGGTCAACTCCGTGACGATGTCGGTTACCCAGATAGAGGATACTCTTAAGGTTATCAAGAGAAAGCCGAGACTTGCCATAAATACCCGTGTTGTAGAAACCTATGTCGATGAGATCTCAATAGAATACTCTTCTACAACAGGATGGAAAAGACTTAAGCTTTCGTCCGGTGAATCAACGATGTTTGCCTCGGCCCAAGCGGGAAAACGGACTTTTTCCTTTATATGTCCCGATGATTGGGATGATGACGGGGGACGCGGAAGGGCGATAAGACTTCAGAGTATTAAGTGTGATAATTGCTACATGATGCCCTGTAATCATAACTATCCCATAATAAAAAACGCAACGGTTGAATATTCATACGATGATATATTCGTTAAGCCCGAACATGTTGAGGTTGTAAGCAATAACAAACATGAAGACGTAACGGATGCGCTTGTGTCAGGCAAAGGAATAACTGCTTTCAGAGTCAGCTCATATTCAGACAATGCCCTTTATTTCGGGTTCAGCAGCAGATTTGTCGCAGGTCCGATATCTATGTTTGTTCAGCTTGAAGAAGAGTCGTCTTATGTGGGAGCAAATCTCAGATACGAATACTCGACTATCGGCGGATTCAAGCCTCTTCAGATAGTGGACGGAACCGATTGCCTGGCCAGATCCGGACAGATCAGGTTTATGCCGCCCGAAGATATGGCGGCGGTTGCCATTGAAGGAAGAAAATGTTACTGGATCAGAGTAGTTGATATCGATGGTCATTTCAGTCAGGAAGATATATACAGACCGGTCATAAAAAATATGATATTAAACACGGTCGATGTCAGCAATATAGATACTCATGAGATTGAGGAATTTTTCCTTGACGATGTTGCACCGGGGCTTTCTGTCACGCTGGCAGAGAGGAATATTCTGGATGCGGAAGTATGGGTCAATGAGATCGGAAAACATAGTATCGACGAAATGAAAGCGCTCGTAAGAAACGAAAACGACAGAGTTCTTGCGGAATATGATACATATGGTAATATAGATAATTTCTTCGTTAAGTGGGAAGAAGTCAGTTCGTTTGACAGGTCAAAGGAAGGTGACAGGCATTACGTGCTTGACAGGCAGACGAGCAGGATAATCTTCGGTGACGGTGTTCATGTGGCAATCCCAACAGTAACGGATGCTACGGCGGTCAGAGTGCTTGCACGCAGCTGTAACGGTGCCGAGGCCAATATAGCGGCAAATATGATAGAAGGAAGCATGACGAGAGTCGATTTCCTGGGAAATCTTTATAATCCGATACCGGCTTACGGCGGCAGCAGCATAGAATCAATTGAAAGCGCGCTCAACAGAGCGGCGGGGATCATCGGAAGCCGAAACAGGATCGTCACCATGGCGGATTACAAAAATGAGATACTCGGTTTCAGCGATAATATCAACAAAGTCGAATGTATTATCGGGGAATCGGTGGACGGAAGAAAGAAGGAAGGGCTCATAAGCATAGTGCTGCTTATGAAAGACTTCGGGAAGGGCACACATTCCTTCGACAGACTTGTTCCGAGACTGCGTGATCATCTCGAGCAGTGCGTTGAGTTTACATCAAGCTTTGATACGATCGAAATCGTTGAACCGGTGCCCGTGTCTATTTCGGTGGATATATGGATGAACAGGACTGAGAATGAAAATGATTATATAGTCGGACTTAAACTCACAAAAGCGCTTTCATCATTCCTTTCACCGATATCGGATCCGCTCAATCCGGGGTGGGATATAGGAAAGCTTCCCGGAAAGTCACAGATAATGATGAAACTGAATTCGCTGAAGACAGGTGCATTTATCAGAAGACTTGTTGTTACGGGGACGTATATGGATGCCAACGGCTTGAAGGAATGTGATCTAGAAAAACTGCCGAACAACAAATTCTTTGTTGTTAAGAGCGGAACACATAAGGCACATACGATAAGCGAAGAAATGCTTTCAAATATTTAAATGACCAGTCTTTTTACGGCTGACCGAAGGGGCTTAAATGATCAGGATAAAGAGAAAAGAACCGAAAAATTATTTGACAATGATCGAGGAGGCATTCAGTAAGATACCTCTTTATTCGAAGGAGTGGACGAATTTCAACCCTTCGGATCCGGGTGTTACGCTTCTGGAGGTTATTACCGCTTTCAATTCTCTTCAAAGTAACCAGCTCGGTCTTGTTGCGGACGATGTTAAGGAAAAACTGCTCAAGCTGATGGGATTTACGGCAAGAGAGGGCAGATGCGGAAGAGTTCTTCTTGCGGCAGAAAATGTAACGGATGATTTTTATCTGCCAAACGATCAGAAATTCAGGATCGGGGATATAAATTTTGAAACAAACAGAAGGAGTATAGTTCATGCAAACTCCATTTCATCGATCATTTCCGTTGCATCGAAAAAGGTGATAGACTGTTCTTCTCTTATCGACAGAAATTCAACGATGACGGTCAGGATCTTCGGCGACAAGCCCGCTGTGGGAGATGAACTTTATATATTCCTTGAAAAAGAACCGCTTAGGGATACGGAACTGATATTTTATTTCGGGTTTGACGATCGTTTTCACAGAACTCCGGGCGGGGACAGACACGAAAATATTTTTGCTGCCGTTAAATGGCAGTATTATACAAAAGACGGATTTGTCGATCTGAGGACCAAAGATGCAACGCGTGCATTCCTCAACGGGGGAGAGCTCAGGCTCAGCATACCCCGTGTTGAAGGCGCTAAATTCAAAAAAGAGGGAAGAGAAGGATACGTTCTGAGAGCGGTACTTGAAAGAGCCGACTATGATGTCCCTCCGAGATTCTTTTCGGTTCATGGTTTCCTCTTTGAGGTTTGGCAAAAGGAAACGAGATCTATATGCCATACTTTCAAAGAAATGGATGAGCTCGAGATATATTGTGATCTTCTTGAAGAAGATTATGTAAACGTTTTTGTCAGAGAATCGAGGAAGGGCTCGTACAGGCTTTATGAGGATTCGAGGTTCAGAACGACAGAAAAAGGAAGATTCTTCGACCGGGAGAAAGAGGCTTACGGCCTGTATAAATACTTGTTTAACAAGGAAAAATACGGATACGGTCCCGGCAGCGGAATGGACAGCATAAAGATAGTTGCCTATAACGAAGAACTTATGCGTCAGCGCATGCTTGATACGGTGATCGGATATGACGATCAGGATATAGAACTGCCGGTTCAGAACGTTGTACCCGAAAGCTTTACGCTTATAGCAAAAAGGACGATCGACGGCGAAGATTTTTATGATTTTGTACGTCCGGACAGGAACAAGCCGGGTGAGCTGTATTATACCCTCGACGAGAGAAAAGGACATATATATATCAGGGATGCCGGTGATTATATCGGAGCCGAGCTCTATATCTGCTCATGTGCCGTGACTATGGGAAGTGAGGGTAATGTACGCCCGGGAAACACATTTATCCCCATAGGATACGAAACGAACGTAAGGTTTTATAATCCCTATATCGGCGAGGGAGGTAGACTTAAGGAAAATCTGGATGAGCTTACGGCCAGATTTACGGAAGACCTGAATACGCCTTATACTGCGGTTAAGAAATCGGACTATGAGGATCTGGTGAGGACGATCCCCGATCTTTGTATTCACAAAGTAAAAGCGATCGCGGATTCCGCAAAGAATGAAGTGACGGTGGTGGTCAAACCGTATTCCGATACGGAAAGATCACTGCTTCCGAGCATATACGTTAATAAGATAAAGGATTTCCTTGATGAGCGCAGGGTACTTTCTACCCGGATCAAGGTGGCGCAGCCCACATATGTTCCCATTGAGGTCAACGGGATGATATATGTCAGAAAGCATTATGAGAACAGTATGGAAGAAATCAGGAAGGTGATCGAAAAACACCTCGATTACATATCAGGTAAACAGAATTTCGGCGAGACCCTTAAATTTGATGCGCTTTTCACCGATATTGAGGAACTTGATTGTGTTGATCATATTTATGAATTATCGATAAAACCGGAAAATTCAAATGCGATCATGAGCGGTCTTGATGTTATTCCTGCAGAAAACGCACTTTGCTGTGCCGGAAGAATATCGATCGAACTTAATATGTTCTGAAAGTAACTTTGACGAGCCGGGAAAATATCGATCGAACTTAACATGTTCTGAAAGAAAGGATTTGGGAAGATGCCATACTTAGCCAGGTATTCAGTTAAAAATAGCAGAATAAGCCACTCCGCCCTTTATGCCCTTAAGACGGATGATAAAGGAAGGCTTTTTTGTGATGATACGGACAGAATGCATTATGTCTTTCTTCCACCGTTTGACGCAGGTAAGCAGGAAGCAGAATGGGGAAGGCTGACCTTTAATATCAATGTTCCCGATGACACCGAAGTGACGATATTTTATTTTGCTACGGAAACAACGGCATTTACGAGAAAAAATGTCCTTTCCGATATGAAGGAGTTCCTCTGCGAAACAAATGAAGATCCGGGGATAAAACTTAGTCTTTTTGAGCTTGCGGGGGCAAAGTCGATAAGAGGTGCCAACGACATACTTATGTACGACGTCAACGGACGATATCTTTTTGTTGCCATACGAATTGAGGGAAGCTTCGAGGGACCTTTGAGCGATATAAAAGTCATAAATCCGGGCGATACTTTTATGAACACGTTGCCTGAGATTTACAGAAAGAGAGGAGGATTCTTCCATAGGTATCTTTCTGTTCTTTCGTCGATATTTAACGATTTTCAGGACAGGATCGACGGATATGCGGTCAATCTCGATACGGAAGTGGCCGATAAGGAGCTGCTTGTGACTTATGCGGGTTGGATGGGTATCGACCTGAGCGGCGATTTCCTTGAGGAAGAAAAGCTGAGACTGCTTGTGAAAGAGGCGCCGATGCTTAACAGAAAGAAAGGAACAAAAGCCGCCCTTGAGAGACTCTGCGAGATAGTGCTTTCGGAGAAGTGCATCATAATCGAGAACAAAGACGAATACGATCAGCGAATGTTCGGAGAAAACAAATTTGATGTTACGATCCTTATAAGATCGTTTGTGGAAGAAAAAAAGAAATCACAGCTCTTCTTCCTTTTGAATCAGTTCGTTCCCATAAGGACACATCTGCGTATCATTTATCTCGAAGGCAGGAGCGGGCTCGACACCCACAGTTACCTCGATATCAATGCTACGGTATTCGATACAAAGGAAGGAAAGCTTGACAGTCATATGTCACTTGATGCCAACGTTCTTATGCCCGGAGAAAAACTGCAGGATGGGATGGTACTGACGGATGATGAGGACGGACCGGTACTAAGATAATTTTTTATTGTATGTAAAGCCTAAAATAGCGTATAATAAACATGATTAAGTTGATGAGGATTGATATTTCATAATCTGTTTCGATTGTTGAAAGGAAGAGTCGAAACTACATTTCAAATGCTAAGAGGGGTACATATGACATTAAGCGAAACGAGAAACGGAGAACTTATTACTATTTCTGTTGAGGGGAGAGTTGATGCTTCAACAAGCGGAGGCCTGCAGAGCAGTATTTTGCTGGCTTTTCAAAAGGTTAAAAACCTGACTATTGATTTTGAAAAATGCGAATACGTTTCAAGTGCGGGACTCAGAGCTCTATTGATAGGTCAGAAGACTGCACAGTCGAAGGGCGGGGAGATGAAACTGATCAATGTTTCGGAAGCGATTTTATCGGTTTTGAAACTCTCGGGCTTTGACAGCATTATTACCATAGAGTAAGATGTCAGATTTGAATGGGAGGACATATGGTAAAAGCGAGATTTGACGCAGAGGTATCCGAGCTTTCCGGGGTCATCGATTTTGTTAACGGGTTACTCACAAAAAAAGGGTGGAGTAACACCGAACTTCCGGTTATAGACGTCGCCGTTGAAGAAATTTTTGTAAATATTGCTTCATACGCATATAAGGAATTACCGAATGCCGAAAAATACGCTGACATAAGCGTTGATACCGATAAAAAAGGCAATGCCACGATCGTTTTTGAGGATGAGGGAATCGAATACAATCCACTGCTTCGGAAAGACCCGGATGTTACCCTTCCGGCGCAGGACAGGAAAATCGGTGGACTGGGGATCTATATGGTAAAGAACAGCATGGACAGTGTGAGCTATGCGCGTGTTGACGGAAAGAATGTTTTCACGATCATGAAGAAGATCTGAAGCCGAAGGGAAGAACCTTATGAGGATAGAAAAAGAACTTGCCAGGGCAAACCAAAAAGCCGACAAGGATAAAAAAGAAAAAAGGCGCAGAGAAGGTGATGCACCTGAAGATGACGTATTGGAATATGAACCACATGAGTGGCATTATATAAACGAGAAAAGTAAAGTTTTTTCCTCGGATATGAACAACGGCATAAACAACGCGGAGAGTGTGTTTGACAGGTACGCGGTTTTTAAGACAAAAAAGAGGAAAGAACAGTAATCGGGGAAGGAATGTTATAAATGATCTGTTCACAGGAATTAAAAAGCAAACCGTTTGCAAGTTATGATGAGCTTATGGAAAATCTTTTTGCTTGCGTAAATACGGGGCTTGATGCATACCTGTCCGGTATGAAACTGACCTTTGCAACCGGTCAGGGGGGCTATAAAAATGTACTGTATCCCGATCTTGAAGTGGCACATGATATATGTCGCGACAAGATGCGGGCTTTTTCTGTTAAAGGAGAAAATAAAGCGGACGATTCGACGGAAGCGGAGTCTTCGGAATCAGAAAGTAAAGAGACTGCTTTAGCGGAGGATGACGATCTGATGAGCCTCCTGGCAGGATTTGCCGAGAAAGCACCGGAGAGCGAAGCAGTGGAGTCAAAGAAGAAATCGGAAAACGAGACCGATAATCTTCCCGAGATCATGGATTATATCATGAGCAGAGCGGAGGCGTCTGTTAATGCGGGGATCAGAATGCCTTTCTATGAGCTTTGCAACAAGCAGGGATTTGAACCGTTTACGGTATTCTGTTTTGCTGCGGCTGTTCTTTCATCTACACAGACAGACTATGCGGGAGTTTTCCAGGTTATCAATGAAAACGGATCGCTTTCGGCACCGACTATCGAATCTGCCGCAAAGCTGTTCTACGGAAAGGAATTCTCCATCACGGGCGTATATGCGGATATGTCTGTATGCCTTGAACAGCTTCTTCCCGTATTTGACCTCAGGGTCGCTTCAAGTATGCCGTTTTCGACTGTTGTTTCACCCGATAAAAGGATCATAGATTTCCTTTTCGGCCGAAACCCCGACAAGATCGATGAGAACTATATAAGATTTATGAGAATGCTGACGGATGGGAAAGAACTCGATCCGATTCTCGCTAACAGCGCTGTTTTGGAGGCTATGGAGATTTCCTACGATCAGGGCGTGAAGATCTTCTCGTATTGCGGAGATGAGGGCAGCGGAAGGAAATTCTTTGTTAAGCATTTCTGCGCGAAGCGCGGCTTGAAGGCCATAGCACTTAACTGCCGAAAGCTTTTTGTATATGATTACTCGTTTGTAGACAAGGCTCTTTGGGCAGCGGCCAGAGAATGTATACTCACCAATTCGGCATGTGTCCTTGAAGAACTTTCATACAGAGAAGAAGAAAAGGAAAAATTTCAGGGATATATGGATCTGGCATTTTCGAAGCTTTCGGAGAAAGGCGTTCTTGTATTTACGCTCAGTATGGATACGCTTCAGCTTAAAACCATCACGAAGCTCGATTTTACAGAACTGACGATCTCGACGCCTTCGGCTGCTGAGCGTGCGGAATGCTGGAATTATTATTCCAAGCCGTACGAACTCGGCGAGGATTGCGATCTCGGAGAGATGACGATAAAATTCCTCTTTACGCCGGGGAAGATAAAGGATGCCCTTTATCATGCACGCAGTCTCGCCACAATGAATAAAGAAAAGGCAATCTCAAGGGCGATGCTGTTCAAGGGATGTAATGCGCAGATGTCTTCGGAACTCAGTAAGAAGGCAACACGCGTTGAGGCTAAATTCGGTTTTGACGATATCGTTATGAATCCGGATCAGCGCGAGACGATTTCACATGCCATTGAGCAGATGAACTTTAAGAATGCGGTCTACGATGACTGGAATTATATCAAGAAGTATCCTTACGGACGTGGACTTACAGTTCTTCTTTTCGGTGCACCCGGTACCGGTAAATCCATGATGGCGCAGGTGCTTGCGCATGAGCTTAATCTGGAGCTTTACAGAGTTGACGTTTCGAAGGTAGTTGACAAGTATGTCGGTGAAACAGAGAAGTCGCTCTCTATGATATTCAGGGAAGCAAAAAAATGTAATGTTGTCCTTTTCTTTGACGAATGTGATACTATTTTTGCAAAACGTTCCGATGACGGAGGTTCAAACCAGGCATCGGCCAACAACAAGACGGCACTCCTCCTTCAGGAAATGGAAGCATATGACGGCGTGTGCGTGCTTGCAACAAACTACAAGCACAACATCGATCCCGCATTCTTCAGACGTATGAAATACATCGTAGAATTCCAGTTCCCCGATGTCGATACACGTGAGATGCTTTGGAGAACGACGGTTCCGAAGACTACGCCTCTTGCCGAGGACGTGGATTTCAGGTTCCTTGCCGAACGTTTTGAGTTTGCGGGCGGTAATATAAAGAACTGTATCCTCAATGCCGCATTCCTTGCGGCAGCCGACGGAGACGGTAAGGAAGTTCATATGAAGCATTATCTCCTTGCGATAAAATATGAGTTTATCAAAGTAGGTAAGGTATTTACCAAAGGAGATTTTGAACCATATGCGTCGCAGATAGGACTGTGACGCGCGGACGAAAGCAGAACGCAGTCGCTTTTATGATTCGGATCATTATATTATTCGGGAGTTTTGGATTATGGCTAAGAAAAACGGAATCAAAGAAATATTGATGCTGATCGTCGCATTGATTGTTTTTGTGGTGGCATTATACGGATTATACAATTTCCCCAATTATGTCACAACACTGCTTTTTGCGCTTGAAACCGTTGTTTTTCTTGTGATAGTGGCACTTCTTTCGGACAAGGCTTTTATGTCCGACCGTGAAAAGGACGGAAAGCAGCCTGAAGGCAGTGATGCCGGGGCAAACGAATCCGATAACATGACAGTCATAAGCGCACCTGCTCTCGCAGCGGTCGGAACCGATGAGAAAACCGAAACGGTAGCCGATGTATCAAAAAAAGAGGAGCCGGTCGTTCGTGAAGTCACAAAACTTAAAACCGTACTGTTTGATGAAGCTCTTCTTGAGGAAAAGGAGAGCGTGGATATGGGCGAAATCGTCAAGCATACGATCGCCGTTATGGAGCCTTTTGCAATGGAGGCGGGCATCAGAACCGGATGCGTTTGTGCCGGAAATGTTGAATATACGGGAAGCAGGAAACTTTTGACCGTAATGATGAAAAATATTGTCGATAATGCGGTAAAATATATGCGTCGCCCCGGAAATATGCATATTACGGTGTCAAATGTTGCCGATGATATTTTTATTGTCTGTAAGGATGACGGACTCGGAATAGGAAAAGACGAACTTCCGTACATTTTCGACCTTAATTTCCAGGGTTCGAACAGAGTCAGCGGAAACGGCCTGGGACTTACACAGGCAAGAGATATTGTTAACGCCTATGGCGGAACGATTTACGCAAGGAGTGCTCCGGGAGCGGGAATGGGCATATATATACAGCTCCCCGGAACAAAAGCTTTGGATGAGAAAGAGTAAATGCCGAAATAAAAGCAGGTGTATACAAGAGAAAAAGTAAACGCAGTACAATAATTTGCAGGGGGTGTTAAGATTATGAATCCTAACAAGATTTTTAAGATTATAACCGGAGTATTTGTTATCACGGCAATATTGGCACTCATATTCGGAGTTATCTCCCTGGTAAACGAGTTTGGAGGAAACGACAAAACCGAAAATGTCGAAACAAAGCAGACGGTTAATAACAGCAACGAAAAACTGTCGCCTTTGGGTGAAGACGAAGCGATCAAAAGAGAAGAAAGCAGTGAAACCGATCCTTCGGATTCAAAGAAAAACAATTCGGAGCAAGTGAATCCGGAAAACAAGTCCTCAGATGCCGCATCGGAAAACACCGGGTCGAAGAGTAACACTGAAGGAGAGAACGGCAAGACCAAACAGGAAGACGATAAGAAAACAAACGGGGACAATAACGCATCATCCGGAAACGAAGGATCAGGCAATAACGGCGAGGTTACGGCAGAAGGATTGCCGATAGGGAAAAATGTTCCTGTGGAAGAACTTAAATTTGACGGAACAGAGACGCATTTTGTACTTCAAAACATAAACTATCAGGTCAATGTCCGCAAGGAGGCAAGCAAATCCTCAGAAAAAGTCGGGGAGTTCCTCAAGGGCTCGTACGGTATAGTCCTTGAAAAGGGGGAAGAATTCTCTCTTGTAAAGTGTGGAGATCTTACGGGATACGTTATAAACAACTACCTCCTTACAGGAAGAGCTGCGGATGAACAGATTCAGGGAGTAAGTTCGAGAAAAGTCAGGATAGACAGGGCTGTTTATATACGTGATGACGCCAATATGGAATCAAATAAGCTTGCCATAGCTGCCGAGGGAGCGGTTTACTCACTCGACCCGACTGCACCTGAAGTATATGGATGGGTTGCGATCGTATATAATGATGCGCCGAAGGCGTATGTTTCCGCAAGCTTCTGTACGGTGGAATAACGATATTTACGGCATGCGTAACAGATGGATCGTCAAAAACGAGATGAGGACGTTTCCGCTGAAAAAACGACGTCATCGGCCGGAGATATCAGCGTCATATAACAAACACGTTTTCGTATCGTCTTGCAAACAGTTGAAGATTAAGGTAAAATAAAGCAGTGTGCGCTCGTAATGCAAACGCACACTGTTATTACGTTTAAACGTAGTCTGAATATCACAGGAAATACCCGGCTAAGCAGAACCGGACGAGTTAAAAAGGAGTTATAAATGATCGCAGCATCTAACGTGACACTGCGTCTTGGAAAGAGAGCACTCTTTGAGGACGTTAACATTAAATTTACGGAAGGAAATTGCTATGGACTTATCGGAGCGAACGGTGCGGGAAAGTCCACGTTTCTCAAGATCCTTTCGGGACAGCTTGAGCCTTCGAAGGGCGAGGTTATCATCACTCCGGGACAGAGACTTTCATTCCTCGAACAGGATCACTTCAAATATGATTCATATGACGTTACGGATACAGTAATCCTCGGAAATAAGCGTTTGTACGAGATAATGAAAGAAAAGGACGCAATCTACGCAAAAGAGGATTTCACCGATGAAGACGGCATCAGGGCAAGTGAGCTTGAGGCAGAGTTTGCAAATATGAACGGATGGGAAGCTGAGTCGGAAGCGGCTACACTCCTTAACGGTCTCGGTGTTGACACCGAGTATCACCACATGATGATGTCACAGCTCAAGGACTCATTGAAGGTAAAAGTCCTTCTCGCGCAGGCACTTTTCGGAAATCCCGACATTCTGCTGCTCGACGAGCCTACGAACCACCTTGACCTTGAAGCGATCAGCTGGCTTAACGAGTTCCTGATCAATTTCGACAATACAGTCATAGTTGTATCTCATGACAGATATTTCCTTAACAAAGTCTGCACGCAGATCGCCGATATCGATTATCAGAAGATCCGTCTTTACGCCGGAAACTATGATTTCTGGTACGAGTCAAGTCAGCTCATGATCAGACAGATGAAGGAAGCAAACAAGAAGAAGGAAGAGAAGATCAAAGAGCTTCAGGAATTCATTCAGAGATTCTCCGCAAATGCATCGAAGTCTAAGCAGGCTACATCACGTAAGCGTGCGCTTGAAAAGATCGAGCTTGATGATATCAAGCCTTCGAGCAGAGTTTACCCTTATATCGATTTCAAACCGAACCGCACGATCGGAAACGAGGTCCTTACCGTAAGTAACCTTTCAAAGACGATCGACGGTGTCAAGGTGCTTGATAATATCAGCTTTGTAGTAGGTCATGACGACAAGATAGCATTTGTCGGAGGTAACAATCAGGCCGCAACAGTGCTCTTTAAGATCCTCAACGAAGAAATGCAGCCGGACGAGGGCTCGTTTAAGTGGGGTGTTACAACACAGAGAGGCTATTTTGCAAAAGACAATACCGAAGAGTTTAAAGGCGACGAAACGATCGTCGATCATCTTATGCCTTTCTCACCGGTTGACGACCAGCAGTACGTCAGAGGATTCCTCGGAAGAATGCTTTTCAAGGGAGAAGACGGTGTAAAGAAGGTTAATGTTCTTTCGGGAGGAGAGCGTGTCAGGGTTATGCTCTCGAAGATGATGATCCTCGGCTCGAACGTGCTTGTTATGGATGAGCCTACGAACCACCTTGATATGGAATCGATCACTGCGCTTAACAATGCGCTCATCAAGTTCCCCGGAGTAGAGCTCTTTACAGCACTCGATCATCAGTTTATTCAGACCACAGCCAACAGGATAATGGAAATCCTGCCGGACGGAAGACTTATCGATAAAATTTCGACATATGACGATTATCTTGCGAGCGACGAAATGGCACGTAAGAGAACTGTGCTTGCAGTCAATGAGGAAGAAGAGGATTGATATGATAATTGACACAAGAACTGCCGGGCTGACAAGGGAAAACGGAAAGATAAAAGCGTCCGTCTTTGCGCCCGGATCAAAGAGCGTTAAGCTCATGTGCAATAAGAGATCAATTGCGATGAATGAATCGCCCGAACAACCGGGATGGTTTGTATGCTCATTTAAGGACGAATCGGTTCCTCTGGTGTATCATTTTGAAAACGAAAACGGTGCATTCACCGATCCTTTCGCGAGGCTTCTTGATGAAAAAAATGGTTTCGGAGAGAGAAGTGAAGTGCCTGATGCGATCCTTTCCGTTCCCGATAAAGCTTCAAAAACAGGAAAAAAAGCATATAAAGCCCATGACCTTCGTTCTTCTGTCATATACAAGCTTCATGTGAGGTGTTTTACGGCTCATGCGTCATCGGGAGTAGCTGCACCGGGGACATTTGCGGGTGTGGCTTCGAAGGTCAGATATCTGAAGGGACTCGGCATAACGACGGTACTTCTTATGCCGTGTTATGATTTTGACGAAGTTGTGCGTGGCAGCGATTTTACCAGGCCGCCCGAAAGAAAACCGTCTTCGCCCTTTGAAGCCGTTTTGAACGGAAGTGTTCCACCGGTGGAAGCACCGAAAAAACTGAATGTCTGGGGTTATTCGGCACCTGCTGCATTTTTTGCGCCGAAGGCTTCATATGCGTCACAGCCGGATAAGGCGGATGCAGAATTCAGGTCTCTTGTCGGATCGCTTCACAGGGCAGGCATAGACGTTATGATGGAGATGTGTTTCCCTGCGGATGTTTCTTACTCGTTTGTAACGGGCGTCCTTGCTTTCTGGAAAGACGAATATGACATCGACGGTTTCAGGCTGATGGGCGACAATCCGTGCATACCGATGCTGGCACTCGATCCCGTCCTAACCGGAATGACGCTTATATCCCACGACTGGGATACCACAGGAATCCCCGATGAATGCCGGAGAGAGAGACTCGGCAGCTGCAATGATGCATTTATGGTCAATTGCCGCAGGCTTGTTAAGGGCGATGAGGACCAGATCAGATATTTTGCGGGATCGTTTAAGGATAACGGGGGAAACACCGCAAGAATCAATTATTTCGCAGATCATGACGGTTTTACACTCTATGATGTGTTTTGCTACGATGTGAGACATAATGAGGAAAACGGCGAGAGAAATCGTGACGGAAGAGAGATCAACTACAGCTGGAACTGTGGTGTTGAAGGTCCGACCGGAAAGAAGAACATAAGGGCACTCAGACTGAAGATGTGCAGAAACGCGCTCATGCTTCTGTTCCTCTCGGAAGGTGTTCCGATGATAAACGCAGGCGACGAGTTCCTTAACACTGCAGGAGGAAATAACAATTACTATTGCTGTGACAATGAGACAGGTTATGTTGTGTGGGAGAAAAACGCACAGGCAAGAGAGATCACCTCATTTGTCAGAAAGCTGATCGGTATTAAAAGAACGCATCCCGTTTTTGCAAATAAGACAGAGCTTAAAGGTCAGGATTATTTGGGACAGGGGCTGCCGGATATTTCGTTCCACGGGATAAAGGCATGGATGCCCGACTACGGGTATTACAGCAGGACACTCGGAATACTTCTTAACGGACAGTACGTTCAGGTAGACAGAAAGAATACGGATGCCGGCTTCTTTTTGCTCATAAATATGCACTGGGAGGCACATGAATTTGACCTCCCGACAATCGATGAAAGACCTTATACGATGATACTTGCATCGGATGACGCGGGTGCCGTTGCCGGCGAGAGAACATGTACTTTGGAAGGCCGAACGGCAGTCCTTTTCAGGGTCGATGAGCCGCGCGTGAAAGCTTCCGTTTCCATAAAGAAAAAGGACAGCGGGAAAGCCAAAGTCTCAGGAGAAAAGAAAAAGGACAGCGGGAAAGCCAGTGTCTCAGGAGAAAAGAAAAAGGACAGCGGGAAAGCCAAAGTCTCAAAAGAAAAGAAAAAGGACGGCAGGAAAGACAAAGTCTCAGAAAAAATGGAAAAACAGGAATGATGCCCGTCATGAAAGGAACATGATATGACTGCGATTCGTGTTAATGACATAAAGAGGTTTATGGAGCTTCTTCTTTCGGGGGATGCTTTTGATAAGTTTATGTTTATTGAGGCCGAGGTCGGAATGGGTATGGATTACAGGATCTCGGGACGCATAAACAGAACTTTTTATACGCAGGACGAAAATGAGATCATGGGTCCCGGAACGTTTCATCCATGGGCGGATGCCAAGGAAAGTGTGCGTCTTACGGTAAAGGGAAAAAGGCTTCCTGTCAGGATGAAGGTAGTACTTCAAAAGCAGAGCGACGACGGAAAACAGATCTTAAATATCAGATTCAATCCTGCAGAGCTTGTGGTTGTCACAGGTTTTGCTCAAAATGGTTTTACAACCGATAAACAGCCCGAAAGAGACTGGGATTCGGAGGCTTTTGCCTTCCTTAAAGGCTTGGGATTGAACGTTGATATTTGTTAGCACTCAATATAACTGAGTGCTAATTTTTTATTGACACGGAGTACTCTTGTGGTATATGATAGTTTCAAAAGTAAAAAAGAGAAGCGTCCTGTACCGCTTCGGCAGAAGAAAGAGAGTGATAAATATATGAGTACGGAAAAAGGCAATCTGTCAATCAATTCGGAGAATATATTCCCCATTATCAAAAAGTGGCTTTATTCTGATCACGATATTTTTTACAGGGAGCTCGTATCAAACGGATGCGACGCTGTTACCAAACTTAAGAAACTGGCACTTATCGGTGAATTTGAGGAGCCGGAGGGCGAGCAGTACCGCATTGACGTCAGTGTCAATCAGGAAGAAAAGACGATAACAGTCAGTGATAACGGAATCGGCATGACAGCCGATGAGGTTAAGGAATACATTAACCAGATAGCGTTCTCGGGAGCCGAGGATTTCCTTAAAAAATATAAGGATAAAGCAAGCGAAGACCAGATAATCGGCCATTTCGGACTGGGCTTTTATTCTTCGTTTATGGTTGCTCACAGAGTAACGATCTCAAGTCTTTCGTATAAGAAAGATGCTAAGCCCGTGTTCTGGTCTTCCGATGAAGGCATGGAATTTGAGATGGGCGAGGGTGACAAGACCGAAAGAGGTACGACGATCACACTTTACCTCAATGAGGACAGTTATGAGTTCTCTAATGAGTACAGAGCAAGAGAAGTTCTCAACAAGTACTGTGCATTTATGCCGGTACCGATCTATCTGAAGAACGAAAACGCCCCCGAACCTGAGAAAAAAGAAGGCGAGGAAGAAAAGAAGGAAGAGGAAAAACCTTTAAACAATACCACGCCTCTTTGGAACAAGCATCCGAACGAGTGTAAGGAAGAGGAATATAAAGAGTTTTACAGAAATGTATTTCATGATTACAGGGAACCCCTTTTCTATATACACCTTAATATGGATTATCCCTTTAACCTTAAAGGAATTCTTTACTTCCCCAAGATCAATCTCGAATATGAGAGCCTTGAGGGCGTTATAAAGCTTTACAGCAATCAGGTCTTTATCGCGGACAACATTAAGGAAGTAATACCGGAATTCCTGATGCTCTTAAAGGGCGTGATCGACTGTCCCGATCTGCCGCTCAATGTTTCGAGAAGCGCGCTTCAGAATGACGGCTTTGTCAGGAAGATTTCTGACTACATTACAAAGAAGGTTGCGGACAAGCTTTCGGGAATGTTTAAGACTGAAAGGGAGAACTACGAGAAGTACTGGGATGATATCGCACCCTTTATCAAATACGGTTGTATCAAAGATTCGAAGTTTAAAGAAAAGATCAGGGATTACTGTATTTATAAGGATCTTTCCGGCAAGTATCTGACCCTTGACGAATATATCAAAGAGGTTGGAGGCCCGGCAGCCGAAGAGAAGAAAGATGATGACAAGAAGGCAGAGAATCCTTCTTCCGAAGGTAACGACGAAGGACTTGAAAAGGTTGAAGGCGAGGTTGTCTCCGGTGATGACGATGAAAAGAAAGAACCTCAAAAGACAAAGGTATATTATGTAACCGATGAAAAACAGCAGAGCCAGTATGTGAATATGTTTAAGAGTCAGGGCCTTAATGCCGTTATTCTCACTCATAATATAGATCAGCCGTTTATTCAGCAGATCGAGCAGGAAAATGATAAACTTGCATTCCTGCGCATTGATGCGGACATTAGCGATTCACTTAAGCAGGAAGGCTCCGAGGAAGAAATAAAGGAAAGCGAAGAAAATCTTTCAAAGCTTTTCAAGAAGGTACTCGGAAAAGATAAGATCGTCGTTAAGGCACAGATGTTAAAGGATGCTTCGGTGTCTTCCGTGATCACTCTTTCAGAAGAAAGCAGACGTATGTCCGATATGATGAAGATGTACAATATGACAGGCATGAATGAAGATATGTTCGGTGAAGGCGAGACACTGACACTTAACCTTGCAAATCCGCTTGTAAAGTTCCTGCTTGAACATAAGAAGGGCAAGAAGGTGGAGATAATCTGTGAGCAGCTTTATGATCTTGCGATGCTCTCACACAGACCTCTTTCACCTGAAGCAATGACAAAGTTTGTTGCAAGAAGCAATGAGATCATGGAGATGATCTCGAAGTGATCGTTTGATGACTTTAGCTGCCGGCAGCGGCACATATGAGGTTGATTAAGGATAAATGGAGCAAAAAGAATTCAGTATCGAAAGCCTTGAGCATTATACAACGGAGCAGCGTGCAAGACAGCTGCTCCAGGTTTGGCGTGATTATTATGCCGAAATCTTTGAAGTGGATCTGAAGACGGGAAGTTTTGTTTCTCTTATGGGAAACGAAAAGAGTCTATGGCCGGGAAAAGGGTTTGTAAATATAGAGGTCATTCTTATGGCCGAAAAGATGGTACACCCCGATGACAAACAGGCTTTTAAGGAATTCTTTGATCTTGACAGGGTCTCGGAGCTTATTAACAGCGGAATATACGTCACAAAACTCAATTTCAGGCTTGCCGATGAAACAGGTAACTACAGATGGGTCAAGGTGAAGAATATTGTGCCGACAAAACACATTTCGGATGATGTCTGTTTCTTTTCATGTTTCCGTCTTGTTGACGAAGAGACCGGTAAGGACCTGAAGGCCAGACAGGAACTCAGTGATGCCGTTATACAGGCCAGGGATAAGCTTGAATCCAAGAAAGCGCTTATAAGCCGTATATACAAAGAGATCAAGACTCCCCTCAGCGGGATCATCGGAATGACTGAGCTCGCAGATGAAAACAAGGATGACATTGTCCGCCTTACGGACAGGATCAAAAAAATAAGTGAAGAAGCCAGAAAGCTTGACAGATCAATGGCGTTTATCCGTGAAAACGAAGATTCGGACGAAGATCTTGATCTGTTCGGACACGGTGAGCTCAGTGACGGTGCGATAAACAAGATCACATATAATGTCCGAAAGGAAGTGTCGGAAAAGGCTGCGGTTAAAGAAGAAAAAACCGAAATCCCCGAAGATTTTGTTTATACATCGGGAATGAAAAAAAACGGCATAAATCAGCATAACTATGATTTTTCCGGAAAAAGGATACTTGTTGTTGAGGACAATGAACTTAATATAGAGGTTATGCGGGAACTGCTTGAGGGAGCCGGCGCACAGGTGGATGTTGCCGAAGACGGCAGAAGGGCTGTGATACAGTTCGTCTCAAAGCCTGCGGGAACATATGATGCAATTTTGATGGATATTGACATACCTATCCTTGACGGATATTCATCGACAAGGTGTATCAGGATATCGGGAAAAGACGACTCGCATGAAATACCTGTTTATGCGGTGACATCCAATAATTTTAATGAAGATGTCATAAAGTCGATAGAGTATGGTTTTTCGGCGTTTTTTTCAAAGCCTGTTGATTTCAGAACACTGTTTGAGAAACTGGCGATAGATCTTATTGATAACGATAAGAAAAAAATAAAAACCGCAAACCCATGATATAAGCGGGCTTGCGGTGATAAGCTGAGAAAGGGACTTGAACCCTCGACCTACTGATTACGAATCAGTCGCTCTACCGACTGAGCTATCCCAGCATCAACATTAAAGAATTGTACAGATTGAGACGGTTATTGTCAAGCGAAAAAAAGATAAAGGAGATAGTGTTTTCGTCGGATGCCCCGCGATCGCACATGTCATAAGCGAATGAGAATTGAAGCAGGTGACAACAAAAAAACTGTATTACCGGATAATTCGGCTATTTATTCCAAAAGAGAAAAACGGACTGACAGAGAAACTTTTAAGAGTCTCGACAGAAAAGGGAAGTGGCAATATTTCAAGGATTATATCCTGAAGAAACTGCTTGTCAGTATCGCGGTTGTCGCCATTCTCATATATGCGTTTGTTACGATCTTCGGACCGAAGGTTATGCCGGTCTACTATGCGGCTGTGTTTTCCAATCCTTTTACGGAGCGTGATATGGATCAGTTCCGGGGAGGATTCAGGGATCTTGTGATAAATGATCCAGATCTCGAGGATGTATATTTTGATACGGCATTTTCGTTTGATGAGAGTGACTCCGCGGGACGTTATAAGTTTGCGGCTCTTTTGGCGGCAGCCGAGATCGATGCCCTTATATGCCCGATGGCGGAACTGAGGACCGATGTCAACAGCGAAGCTATATGGGACCTTAGGGAAATACTTCCGGAGGAACTCTATAAAAGAGTCGAGGACAAGCTGGTATGGCTGGAACCGGAGGTTTATGATCCCGATTACGATAAGACCGTTATAATGCCGTCGGCGCCTTATGCAGTGGACATTTCTGATTTTGTTAAAAAGTATTCATCGTATGATGTCAGGCTGAATTATTACTATTCCGTCGTGATCAACGGAACCCATAAAGATAATGCGGTCAAATTCATTGAGTATATGATGGATCTGCTTGAGGGAAAGACGTCGGCAGTAGGGAACTACAGTTGAGACTGCAGCGGCTTCTGAGCTTGGAGGAAAGCATGGAAATTGAAAGCAAATATCTCATAAGCGACGATCTTCCGTTTGATCCGGGTGCGTTAGAGAAAAAAGAAATAGAGCAGGCCTATGTAAATCGTGATCCGACGATCAGGGTAAGAAAACAGGACGACAGATTTATATTGACCGTTAAGTTTAAGGTGGCTTCCGGCGGAAGTGAAGTTTTATGTAACGAAGAGCATGAGACCGAGATTGACGCCCGGACATACGAAAGCCTTAAGGCGAAAAGAGACGGTAATCTGATCTCAAAGACGCGCTGCATCGTTCCGCTTGAGCCTTATGAATGCGGAGGACGGAGCATTAACGTCTATGCCGAACTCGATATCTTTCACGGCGCTCTTGAAGGTCTCCGCTTTGCCGAGGTTGAATTTCCGACCATCGAGGCGGCTAATGCGTTTGTGCCTCCGTCATGGATGATAAAGAATGTATCCGGTGACAAGAGATATAAAAACGGATATCTGTCGGCCGCAAAAGATGTGTCCGATATCATACAGAGTTGTAAAGTCTCGGCTACGTAAGTAATTGTATATTTTGACCAAATTTGGTCCGTCATTTTTATGAAAAATGACGGACTCTTTTTTCTTTACATGACAGATATATGCATGTTATTATATGTGCACCGACTCATTCGGGGGATCTGTTAAAGATCCTGTCTATGTTAATTCATGTGTATCACAGAAGTATTTCCGATTGTTTTATCTCAGTGAAAGAACCCTTTGCTGTTTTGAGCGGGGGATTAAGACAAAGTTGAATTCAGATGTTTTAGGGGGATTATGAAAAAATTTAAGATTGTGGGAACAAAGGGCAAAAAGCGGAAAAAGGCTTTAAGGCTCCTGGTGATTCCTTTGATTGCCGCGGCGGCTGTTTTGGCAGTCTTGTTTTTGGGACCGTTCGGGGCAGGGAACGCAGGTGCTCTTGCACAGGAAAACGGCTCCGGGCCGGGAGGAGGATCGTCGGACGATCAGGATGAAGGGGGCGCCCTCTGTGAAGATGTCTCTGAGGACGAAACAGCCCTTAACAGGGCGGGTGACACCGGAAAAGACGGCAGTGTCAGCAAAGATGAAAGAGAAATCTCGTTCGGGCCCATAGGTATCGGACCAAATATAAAAACAGGGGATTATATAGATGTTCGACTGATGTGCGCCGACGGAACCGATTATGTTGTCGTATCGAAGAAAGAATTGATCGATTACAATGCATCGACAGGCATGTCGGTGATCAGGGTACGCGAAAGCGAACTTTTGACTCTCAACAGCGCTATGGCTGACCGGAACGGTGTGCCGGGGGTCACGTTGTATGCGGCCAGATACATCGATCCGTTTGCCCAATCGGCGGCAGACGTGTCATATCAACCGAACGATGCGGTAAGTGATCAGATAAGGGAGAGAGAATATGATATTGGAAGATAAATATATGGTCGCTTTTTGCGGCGACTGCATGGAAGATATAGTCATATACATAACGGGAGTTCTGACAAGGCTCGGTTACAGCTGCGGAATAGCTGATTTCACACACGAAAAGCGGATAGCTTCTTATATACCGATCCCCAGACCTCAGAGTATCGAAAAACACACGACTTATATGGGTACGGTTTACCTTCCGTGTGATCGGGATACGATACTTTCCGATGACCTTTTTGTTTCGGATGTGGTCATTTGCCTGTGCGACAACATATCAGACGAACGTCTCGCTCAGGTCAGCATTGACAAAACATACCTTGTCATGAATGAAAACATCTACTCTTTAAGAAGCGAGAGCGCCCGTGAAAAATTCATCGGTTGTCCCGATGGTATTGTTATCCGCAATTATACGGGGCAGAGCCTCGGACTCATAACTATGATCGGGAGCAAATACGGGATTAAGAATATCTACGCTCTCGAATACGACAGTGTTGATGCGGTAACCCTTTACAGAAAAGGGATCTGTAACAATACGGAGACATACAGGGTTTCACCCGGCATGAGAGAAGTGATCAGGGGGCTTATTGGCGAGATACTTCCCGGAATCGATGAACTTGTGGTTGGGAAGGCAGTGACAAAGCTGTTCGGAAGATGGAGGTAATCATATGAGGATAGCCTTCTGGAGCCCCATGCACGGCTGCGGCGTGACGGCAGGCGCACTTGCGGGAGCCGTTGCGCTCGCGTCCTCGGGCAGAAGCATTCTTATCACTCAAACACATTACTGTATGAATGATCTTGAAATCCCGCTTCTTCCGCAAGGCAAAGGAGAAGAAATGATATCCGGAAAAGGGATCGATCGTCTTGTACGTGAGTTCAAGACCGGGCAGTTATCGGAAAAGCAGATCATGGATAATACTGTCCCTGCCGGAGAAAATCTCCTTCTGCTTCCGGGAGGAAGAAACAGGTGCAGGGAGCTATATGATGACAAGCACACAAGGAATATCGAAAGCAGGATATTGACGCTTGCACATGATACATGCGGAAATCTTATCACAGAGCTGAATCCCGGTTATTCGGACAGGACCAAGGAGCAGATAGAAGCTGCAGATATACTTGTCATCTGCCTGAGACAGTCACCCAGAATGATGGATGAACTCGAAAAATGGGGGGTTCCGGAGGGAAAGAAGAAAACGTTGTTTCTGATCGGAATGTACGATACGAAAAGCAGATACACTGCCGGCTATTTTACGAGAAGATACCGCTTTATGAAAAGGAAGAAGGTACTCAGGCTGCCTTATCTGAGTGATTATCTGGATGCCATAAACGGTTGCAGCGTTCCGGGATTTATAAACGAAGGGCTTGAGTGCAGCTGGAGCGGGATTGAAAAAGAATTCTTTGACTCGGTAAAAGGTATCTCGAAAGAAATAGGAGAATGCCTATGATCTTTTTGATAACGCTTATAGCGGTCGGAGCGGCAACGATATTTCTTGTAATGTATCTTCCGGAAAGAAAGAAAAATCGCGATCGCGAGCCGCCGCCGAACAGCATGGAGGAACTCTGTGAAAGAGTCAGGAGCAGGATCAACGGACTGATCCTCGATCCCCGGGACGAAAGCGACGAAGAACGAACGCATATCATGCGGGCGGTCAGAGAAGCGTGTCTGGGCGACCGGAGCGAAAGAGAGTATCTGAAGGACCGTATCAAGTCGATGATCATCGAAATGACGGGTGACAGATACGGAAGGGGAACGCTTTTCATTCCGTTTGATGAACCGGAGCGGATGAGTCCGCTGCTCATGTTTGAACATATGTATATCTGCATAGCGGCAAACTGCGGCAGGGATGTTTTTGCAGGGATGGTCTCGCAGTACGGATGGGAAGGAAAAAGCATTATTACTTCAGGGGATATAAGAAAAGCATACGGGCTTTCTGAAGGAAACGGCGGATATAACGAGATGCTCGATACTCTTGTTCAAAGGGTGTATGAGATACTTTACGGACATGACTGCACCGATCTGCTTATAAATGACACTTCAATAGACGGTGTGAGTGCCGGTGTCGGAGGAAGAACAAGACTGGATTATGATTACATAAGCGAATTGGAGTCGGGAAACGAGGATATTTCAAGTCGTTCGTTTGATACTGTTTACTGTGTCTTTGAGGGAAGAACCGTAAGGCTTAAATTCCTTTCCTTCGGAAACGGTGCGGCTTTGGAACGTGTCGTAAAGAATATTTACAGATATAATTCGAGGGCTGCGCTTTCTCAGAAAGACCCGGTCATTCACGCGACAATGAAAGACAATTCAAGGGTAATGGTTTCAAGACCGCCCGTTTCCGACGGCTATACGTTTTATGTCAGAAAGTACAGGAGCTCTTCGCCGGCCGATATAAGAACGCTGCTTGTTCATAACGGTGCAGAGGATGTTATAGAAATACTAACGACTCTTGTAAGGACGGAACAGAGCTTTTGTATATCGGGAAATACAGGAGGCGGTAAAACAACACTGCTTAAGTCCCTGGTAGCTTATATAGACCCTCTTTATTCTATAAGAGTCGTTGAGAGTTCATTCGAACTCGATCTTAACAATCTTTATCCCGAAAGAAATATCCACATGCTCCAGGAAAGAGGAGATTTCAGTATTTACGATGCCATCACGGCGACAAAAAAGATGGATACCGATGTACTTCTTATCGGAGAGGTAAATGAGCCGAGAGTCGCCGGAGCGTTTATACAGATATCTCAATCGGGTTCGCGTATGGCGATCACCACGCTTCACCACGAATCGACAAAGAAATTGATAGAGTATATGAGAAATGCGCTTATGTGCGAGTTCGGGATAACAGATGCAGCGGTTGCCGAGAAGCAGGTTGTTGACAGTATCGGCTTCGATGTACATATGGTCAGGGATACACAGGGACGTCATTATGTCGAGCGTATTACAAGGATAATCCCGCTTGAAGCATCGGGACCGCCGTTCTATGAGCTTAAGGATATCATAGTCTTTGACCCCGTGAGGTCATGTTATGTCAAAAAAGATGAGATGGCAATAAGAGGAATGAACATGGCGGCGGGAGGTGGATGAATGTATGGTGAAATTTTTTATGAAATACTGGCCGTAGTCATTGCCGTATTTGTAATAGTTTCTTCATATAGGGCGTCCGCACTTCAAAAGAAACGGATCAAATACCTTATCGAGCTTGAGGACTATTGCCTTGAACTCAGGCACAGGTACGGAGAAAAAAGCGTGCTTGCCGATGCCGTATTTGCAGCCTTTGATCCGAAAAGAAAATACATTAAGGATTTTTCCTACAGGATGACGATGGCCTTCGGCAACGAAGGAGCGGAAGGTCTGACAGCTGCCTCTCTTGGGGGATCGCTCACGTCTCCGTATGAAAAACTTCTTGTCTCGGTCTGCGGGCTGATCGAGGAGTTCGGCGATAACGGCAGCGGTACCTTCGGAGAAACACTTCTCAAAACGGTTGTGGATATGAGAGAGGAAAGACGTTATCTCCTGAGGCGTCTGCATGCGTTTAAGGGACTTGCGGTCACAGCTGCCGTTCCGTGCCTTTTTGTCCTTCCGCTGGGCAAATGGGCTGCGGATACGATCCCTTCGCTTTTGGCTTTCTACCATGGGAGCGGTGGCGTGGCGCTGCGAGGCGTGATACTTTCACTCAGTATCATATGCGCTGTTGCCGTGCAGGTACTTTCCGATCCCGTTTCCTTCAGAGACAGGTTCGGAAAAGGAAAAACGAAATGCAGGAAGCTGAGGGTCCCGAAGAGATTTTTGAGTTCATTTAGTGCTTTTATCGAAAAAAAACTGAAGAAGCTGGATATCAGGATCGGGGTTGGGCGTATATGGTATCTTTCGTTTTTGTTTGCGGGAGCATTCTTTATTACCTCTCTGACCGCTGCCTTTCTCGGTCATATCGATATGAGGAGGGATCTTGTTTATGATACATCGGATATTGAAAACACACTCGGAATTGCTGACACAGCGCAGATAAATACCGCACGCCGCGTGATCCCGTACCTGATGGTGAACACGGTAGAGCGTGGCATGAATTATACCGATAACGAGCTTGTGGATGAGATCATGAATTCCGGAATAAGGAGCAGTGAAGATGCAGGCAGGGTTGCCATGGAGTTCTACAACAGACTTATGGACTACGAACACGAGAAGATAAACGCTTATGACCTGATGATCATGCTCGCGTTGGCTACAGCGGGGTGGTTCATGCCTGTCGGCGGGTTGCTTGTTGTCGAAACGGCGCTGGGCAGCAGGGTCAGGGAAGAAGTGATGCAGTTCGAAGCGGTGATCGATATCGAAAAAGATGTGAACGGAATGACTGTTCCGATCATGCTTGAGAGCATGATATGCTTTGCTTCGGTTACCGAGACCGCATTGTTAAAAACAATAATGGATTACAACACCGATGAGAATAATGCGTTCAGACATCTCACGGAGCAAAGCGATGACAGATCGTTAAAAAGACTTGCGGGATTTTTCTCAATGACCGACACATTGGGTGTCAGACATGCATTTGATGAAGTGAGTGCGGAACTTGAGGGAATGAGAGAGGAGAGAAGGCTTGACAGATCGCTCAGACTTGAGGATGAGAGCATGCTTGCCGGGATACTCGGAGTAATACCGGGAGGGATCGTGATATTCGGATATCTCCTTGTTCCGTTTATCTCCAGATCGCTTGAGATGTTTAACAGTTACAGTGATTCTCTGGGTATGGTCTGAATCGGACCGGCAGGGGGTGCGGATTGATAAGAAGAAACAGATTTGAGGTTGTGGGACAGTCGCTTATTATGGCGGCCGGCGTGATCCTCGCAGTTATATTCGTCAGTATCATGATCATGGAGTTCGAAAATTCAAGGAAACTATCCGATGCGGTGAACGAAAACATCCTTGATATCACCGAAACGCTCAAAAACAGCGACGTGATGATGTATGACGGTGTAAGAGTAAGGGGAGCCGATGTACTGAATTTCGGTAAGAAATTTTTTTATTCGGCGGGAGAGGAAATCACTTTTGTTATGAAGATTGTATCAAAGAGCGGACGGGAGCTGCGCGTGACGGACAGGGAGGATATGGTGACTGTCGTGGCGGAAAGCGCGCTCGGTACGGATCCGGATGCAATAGACCCGCTTGCGGAGTATATAGGGATCGTCTCCCAAAATGAAAACGGGATAATCACAGAGGTATCGTTCAGGTGTGTCTGAATGATAAAAAGGGAAAAGAAAGGAAAGGATTATGATAAGGAGAAACAGGATAGAGATCAGCGTAAAAGGGCTGATACTTGCTGTCGTAGTGATAATCGCACTCATACTCAGTGCGATCGCGCTTTATATGGTTACAAAGGCAAAAGGAACGATCAATGACGGTAATACGCAGTATTCGGAGCTTATGAGCGATTATTCGGAGATCAGCGCCACCCTCTACGACGGGCTTTACGTATCGGGTGAGAAGGTCAGAGATGTAATAGATAAGATGACGAGAAGCGATGTTATTTCTGTTACCGTGGTGACAATGCTTAATCAGAAAGCGGCTACCGTCGGAGGAACAACTTATGCGGGAGCGGGCCATGATGCGTCTTCTTATGACATGGCGACACTGACGAAGAGGGTGGAAGGTTCCAGGACCTCGCCTTATGATGCCAGAGATTGCTCTCCGGCCGATGACGATTACATCAATCCTTCTGCAACCTTTGTCGGAAAGGTATATAAGAACCAGAACGGAATGGTTGTCAATATCACTTTCTCTCAGCAGTGATCATATGCCTAAGCCAAAACGGCAAAGTGAAGGAAAACCAAAACGGCAAAGCGGCAAAGAGAAGGAAAACCAAAACGGCAAACGACAGACGAAAAGGAGTTAAATGGCTTTATTAAAATATCTTACCGGCCTTTTTGCCGTGTTTCTGGTGACGCTTTTTCCTATGATGCTGAGAGCGGAAGATATTTGTGAGGAATCAAGGAACAGAGTGGAATGCGCAGTAGAGGTATTCACCGATGAAGTTGCGGACGAAAGGGAGATAAACGCCGAATGCGTGAAAAGACTGACACAGCGGCTGGCGGTCGAACCGGATGTCTATGAGATAACGATCACCGTGGCAGTATGCCATATGGTTTTGGGAGGCGAAAAATATCATGCAGAAATGGAGCATGACCTGATAATGAGGTTGCTCGAAAGGGGAGAGAGCGTCGTACTGAATGAAGGTGATACGGTAACAGTCGGAGTAAGGGCGGTGTCACCTTCGATCTTCTCAAAGATCACGGGACGATTTACAAGCGAGAGGAAAAAAGATGCCGGGCAGATATGTATGGGCTGCAGGATAGGCAGAGGATCGGAGGTTTTCTGAATGAGAACGATAAAAGAAATCCTGGTAGCAGCTGCTATGGGAATCATTTTTGTGAGCGCGGTTACCGTACTGCTCTTTGCATCGGAGCAGAGAAAGAAAGCGGAACGGCAGGTATATGCGGAAAATCGTTATGAGAGACTGCTGGCGGCTGAAAGAGGTCCGGCGTGAGACAAAGCTATATCAGATCCCTTATTTTCCTTGTGTTATTTGTTGCCGGTTACTTCGCGGTTGCAAGGACCGGAACGGAGAGACTCTTATTTGACGATGCGTGTATAGAGGCAAGATCTTTTCTTATGACCGTATGCAGAATGGGCGAAGTGTCGGAAACATCGCTTGATGCTTTCGTAAATGCCCTCCCCCACGGATACGGAGCATTTGATATATCGCTTGAGTGTCAGAGAAACAGCGGAGACCGGCGGAGAAGCTTTGCAGCGGACAGCGCAGTAATATATGATGCCGTTGAAAAGAACGGTTTCTATAGATTTGAGTATAATGACGAGGTCATTCTGAAACTGTCGCGAAACGACCATAGTTTTCTCTGCAGAGGGCGCGTCAACGGCATGAGGAGGTATGGTGAGGACTGAAATCTTTACAGGGGCATTCCTTATAATACTGACAGCCGTTCTTACCGTTGGGGAATTGTCGTTAAAGGAGGACCGAAATGCCATGCGGGACTACGAACGGTTCTCATATGCGGTGGAGAAGGCTGTCGATGATGCCTGCGAATATCTTGGTATCGTTCCCGAAAATGAAAACGGACTGACGAAGGAGAATGCGGAATATGTGGAAAGTATATTTATTGAAGCAATGGCAGCGGCTCTTGGAAGAAATGTCAATCTGTGTCGAGGTCAGCTCGTCGATATGACAGCAGCATTTGCTGTCTTCGACGGAAAAGGAAGAATGATTTCGAGACCGACCGGAAGGGGAGGAGAATGGAAACTTTTCGAAAATATTAAAAATGAAGATGAGGCGGCCGAGGCCATTATGGAAATCATAAAGGAAGGCTGCTTACATGAAGACGGTTTCGGAGGAAACATAAACAGAGCCGCGGCCGAGGCAGAGAAAAGACTTTTTTTGCCGGATGAAACCGGGCTGACGGGATACAGGGCTTCAAGCGGAAGGTCAATTCTTGTATGTATGGTCTGCAACCGGAGGAGCGGACTGACCGGAGAAAAAGGATTTGTCTGTATAAGGAATGCATGCCTCAGGAAAAAGAAAACATAAAAGAAAGCCCGGCAGAGGGAGCTGCCGGGTCTTCGAAAATTAAGGGGTACTTATATAAACACCAAATGGTGGATATTAAGCGTTTATCATTCTTGATTCGCCGAGGTGGAAAAGAGCGATGGTTCCGGGACCGGAGTGAGCGCCGATGGTCGGGGAAATGTGATTGATTATAAAGGAATCTATACCAAATTGCTCTTTGATCTTATCGCGCACATACTCTGCATCTTCGAGCGAATCGCCGTGACCGATAAAGATGATGTCGTTCTTGTAGTCACCGAGCTGAGCACCCATGTTGGCCACAAGTGTATTAAGTGACTTCTTACGGCCGCGAACGTTACTCATGGGAACGAGACGACCTTCATTATCAACATGAAGAACGGGTTTTACGTTGATAAGAGTTCCGAGGATTGCTACAGATTTGGAAATACGTCCGCCTCTGTAAAGATACTTGAGATCCTCAACTGTGAATTGGTGACAAATGTGCAGCTTGTTCTTTTCAACCCATTCGGCAACTTCTTCAAGGCTTTTGCCTTCTTCTTTGAGCTTTACGGCATAATGAACGAGGAGACCCTGACCGAGAGAAGCGGCAAGAGAATCGATAACGGTGATCTTGGCTTCGGGATGAGCTTCCATGACTTCACGGGAAACTACCATAGCATTATTACAGGATGACGAAAGAGCGGAAGAAAATCCTATATGAAGGACATCATGTCCGGCCTCAACGTCTGCTGTAAATAATGAAGAAACAACATCGGGATTTGACGCACATGTCGTTGCAACGGCACCGTCGCGCATTCTTTTGTAAAATTCGCCTATGGGGATGTTACGATCTCCACCGTACTGGAAATCATCAAGGACATAATACAGCGGATGAATCGAAATATTGTGCGCCTTGATGTAATCTTCGGGAAGATCGGCGGTAGAATCGGTCGAAATAATATAGTCTCTCACAAAGTCCTCCAAACCGGTAGGTTAAACCAAACCGAATGATGTAGTTTTTAAAACCGCGTATGATGATATCATATAACAGATGGATATTCAATTAAGAAATTATAAAATTTTTTTTAAAAATGTAGAAAATAATAAAAGTGATAATGAAACAAAGTCGGGAGAGTTTTTTCTTTACCTTTTTACGTCACTGTGTTAAAATCACACATTGTGAGGTCTGTTATGACCGAGAAGATTATAGTTATTATTTTGGAGGATACCATGAAGGGTAAAGGGTATATCAAACTTCTCGCAACACTTGTGGTTATTGCACTGCTCGGTGTTGTAGCGCTGATAGGCGTGAATTCGGAAAATGCTTTGTCGGCAAGAGATGTTAAGCTCGGTCTCGACCTTGCAGGTGGAGTCAGCATTACTTACGAGACGGTTAAGGAAGATCCTACAGCCGATGAACTCAGTGACACAGTTTACAAAATGCAGAGGCGTGCGGAAGCATTCAGCACCGAAGCACAGGTTTATCCCGAGGGAGACCGCCGTATTACGGTAGCTATCCCCGACATAACCGATGCCGATGAAGTGCTTGAACAGCTCGGTGATGCAGGAAACATTTACTTTATATATGGCAGCGGTGACAGCGGAGTGGCTAACATTTCGACCACGACCGATCCCGTTACCCTTGAGACGAAGTCTGTTCTTGCAAGAAGCATGGAAGAAATCATTGCAGCAGGCGATGTTGTTGTTGACGGTTCTCAGATAGCCGGTGCAGAAGCAGATATCATCAACGATCAGTACGGCCTCCGCAAGAATGTGGTTTCTCTCAAATTCAACGATGACGGACGCAACAAGTTCGCAAGCGCGACAGCACGCTGCGCGGGATATTCCAGAGGTTCTCTTGAGAATGTCATCGCGATCGTTTACGATAACGAAGTAGTCAGCGCGCCTTCGGTTGTTTCGGCGATCGATGACGGAAACGCGATCATAGAAGGTCAGAGTACTTTTGAAGAGGCAAGCATTCTTGCTTCGACGATCAGAATCGGTGCACTTCCTCTTGAACTTTCCGTGCTTCGTTATTATGTTGAAAGTGCAAAGCTTGGTCTTGATGCACTCACGACGAGCCTTATCGCCGGTCTTATCGGCTTTATTCTCATAATTTTATTCATGATCGGATTTTACAGAATTCCCGGTGTCGCTGCGGCACTTGCACTTCTGTTCTATATTGAGCTCATGATCGTATGTCTCAATATTTTCAATGTTACGCTTACATTACCCGGTATTGCCGGTATCATCCTTTCGGTCGGTATGGCCGTCGATGCCAATGTCATCATATTCACGCGTATCCGTGAAGAGATCGGCTCGGGAAAGACTGTTAATTCGGCCATAAAGGTAGGTTTCCATAAAGCTCTTTCAGCTATCGTGGACGGTAACGTTACTACTATCATTGCAGCGATCGTGCTCTTTGCACTCGGATCGGGAACTGTAGTGGGCTTTGCTCAGACACTTGCTATCGGTGTTGTCCTTTCGATGCTTACGGCACTTATTGTTACAAAATTCATTCTCGGAGCTCTTTACGAAGTTGGATGCAACAAGATCGTTCTTTACGGTTCCAAGAAGGAAAAAGAGCCCAAGCCTTTCCTTAAGCACTTCCCTAAGTTCCTTTGTGTTTCGGCTGCTTGTATCCTGATCGGTATCGTCGGAATATTCATGAATTTTGCCAAGTATGATGCTCCTTTCAATTACGGTCTTGATTTCGCCGGCGGTACCGCTACATCGATCACGTTTGATGACGGCATTCCCGCTGATGCACAGAGCAAGATCGAAAAGCTTGTGCTTGATACGGTAAATGAGAAGGCTGAGATCTCGACGGTTTCAAGCGAAAACATGATCACGGTTAAGACCAAGGAGCTTTCGACAGAAAACAGAGCACTTCTCACAAAGGCATTTGAGGATACATTCGGAGTTACCGATGAAAACCTTTCGACAACGTCCGTAGGTTCCACCGTCAGCGGAGAAATGAAGCGTGATGCGCTTGTTGCCGTTATAGTGGCTACAATCTGCATGCTTATATACATCTGGATAAGATTCAGAAATATAAACTTCGCCGTTGCCGCCGTTGTGGCACTCTTACATGATGTTGTTATCGTAATCGCACTTTATGCGATCGATTCCGCAGGCATCACGGTAGGTAACACATTTATCGCTTGTCTGCTTACCATCGTCGGATATTCGATCAATGCTACCATCGTTATTTTCGACCGTATCAGAGAGAATATTGCGGAAAACCACAACAGGTATACTTATAAGGAAATCGTTAATTCAAGTATCACCCAGACGTTCAGCCGAAGCATCAATACTTCGCTTACAACATTTATTGCGGTTCTTTTCCTTGCAATCATGGGTGCAACTTCCGTTAAGGAATTCGCTATCCCGCTCATGGTGGGTATCATAGCAGGTACATTCTCGTCGGTTTGCCTGACCGGTGGACTTTGGTACACACTTCAGAGAAAGATTAAAAAGGTAGTTTAATGGGTTCGAGATGGACTGTTTACAACAAAAAGGGTGACGAGGCCGCTATCTGCGCCGAAACAGGGTGCCCCGAGGTGGTGGCCCGGTTACTCGTCAATAGAGACATTTGTGAAAAGGAAGCTGTAAGACGCTTCCTTTTTCCGAAGTCTGAAGATCTTTACGATCCTTTTTTGCTGAAGGGAATCGAGCCCGCATGCGAGATCATCCTCGGTGAGATCCGGAAAGGAACGCACATAAGAGTAGTGGGAGACTATGATGTTGACGGCGTTGCCTCGGCATACATTCTCAGTGACGGGCTGAAAAAGCTGGGTGCGGATGTAGATGTTTATTTACCTCACAGAGTGCGGGACGGTTACGGCATAAATCCCGATATCGTCACAAAGGCTTATGAAGAAGGAACGGGTCTTATCGTCACATGCGATAACGGTATTTCGGCATTTGAGGCCGCGCTGAAAGCGAAAGAACTCGGAGTAAGGATGATCGTGACCGATCATCATGAGGCAGGAGAGTCGATCTCTGAGGCCGATGTGGTTATAGATCCGAAACAGAGCGGCTGCACATATCCGTTCAGGGAGATATGCGGCGCAGTTGTGGCGGCAAAAGTTATTGAAGCGCTTAACATAAAGGCAGGAAAAAAGGCATGCAAGCTTGAATACATTGAGTATATGTGTCTGGCTACAGTTTGCGATGTCGTTCCTCTTTCGGATGAAAACAGGACTATCGTTTCACTGGGGCTGGAGGCTCTTCGCACCACGGAAAATCCCGGGATAAGGGCTCTTTTGAGTGCAAAACAGGTTGAGCCCTCCGGTATAGATGAGCATAAGATAGGATATGTCATCGGCCCATGCATCAATGCGGCCGGAAGACTCGGAGATGCATCTCTTGCCCTTTCGCTTTTGCAGGAAAAAGACATATCCGAGGCGGAAAAGATCGCATTTGAACTGTGCGAGATGAACGAAGAAAGAAAACGCCTTTCGGAAGAAGCGGAAAAAGAAGCTGTTCATATCATCGGAGAACCGGATGATGATATGAAAGTGCTCGTTGTTTTTATCGAAGGATGTCATGAAAGCATTCTCGGAATTGCAGCGGGCCGTATCAGAGAGATATATAACAGACCGGCCTTTGTTTTTACCCGTTCGGGAGAACTGATCAAAGGATCTGCGAGAGGAGTGCCCGGACACAGTCTTTTTGAAGCATTGACATCGCTTAAAGACATTCTTGTAAAGTTCGGGGGACATGCGCTTGCCGCCGGTCTTTCAATGGAAGAAGACAAGCTCGATGAGTTCAGAGAAAGGATTAACGCCGAATGGCCGCTGACAGTCGATCAGATGATCCCTTCGTTAAAACTTGAGGCTGTTGCTTCTTTTGAACTTATGAATGAATCGACCGTTGAGTGGATCTCAAAGCTTGCCCCCTTCGGAGTACCGAACATGAGACCTGTCTTTGCCGACAGGGATCTTACAGTAGAATCGATGAGGTATATGGGGAGGGACAACAGTTCGTTAAGGCTCTGTCTCAGAACCTCTCTCGGAACACCCGTTACGGCATCGAGTTTCTTTAATTCCGATGAAACGGTCAGAAAGCTGGAGCGGATGTTCGGAAAGGAAGAAGTTCGCTGCGCGCTTGCGGGGAAAAAGAATAATATGAAGATCACCGTGGCTTATGAGCCGCAGATCAATGAGTACAATGGCTTAAGGTCGGTGCAGATGATCATCAGGGACATCTTTGAGGGAGCATAAATTTGTACAAAACCGTTATACTTTTTTATATGGGTTTATTGCAAGGTGACCTGAAGAAATGTATAATCAATCAGAGTGATAAAAAGATGCGAGCCGCATCTTGATAGGAGGATATAAGAAATGTCTGTTTCTGTTTCGGAATTCGGAAGTCTAAAGGACGGATCGAAAGCATCCCTTTATACAATTACAAATAAAAACGGAATGAAGGCTGAGATCACCGATTTCGGTGCCAATCTTGTTCGTCTTTTTGTCCCCGACAGGAATGGTAAACTCGACGATATAGTGCTCGGATTTGACGATGCTGAAGGCTACAGCGTCAACCCGTCATATTTCGGAAGCACGATCGGAAGAAATGCCAACCGTATCGGTAACGCGGCTTTCAAGCTTAACGGAGTTGAATATAAGCTGGAAGTCAATGATAACCAAAACAATCTTCACAGTTCTTTTGATAACGGTTTCAACAAGCGCTTGTTCAACACGGAGATAGGCTCCGGCGAAAAAGTAACTTTCTCGCTTTTCAGCAAAGACGGTGATCAGGGATTCCCCGGAAATCTTGAGATGAGCGTTACATACGGCCTTACCGATGATAATGAGCTTGTTATAAGCTACACGGGAAAATCGGATAAGGATACCGTTTTCAACCCTACGAATCACAGCTATTTTAATCTCAGCGGTCATGCTTCGGGAAGTGCTATGCACTGCAAGCTTTTGCTTGATTGCAAAGAACTTACTCCGGTTGTAGAGGGAAGCATTCCGACAGGTGAATTCATGAACATCGAAGGAACGCCTTTCGATTTTACGCAGTTCAGGGTTATCGAAGACAGGATCGATGATAAAGATGAGCTTCTTGAGATCGGTTTGGGATATGACATTAATTATGTCATTGACAAGAAAGAACGTGAGTACGGGCGTGCCGCAATCCTCATGGATGAGCGTAGCGGAAGGTCGATGACCGTATATACGGATTTGCCCGGTGTGCAGTTTTATGCGGGCAACTGCATCAAGACTCAGAAGGGAAAAGGCGGTGTTACATATAAGAAGCGTAATGCCGTATGTCTTGAAACACAGTTCTATCCCGATGCAGTCAATCATCCCGAATTCCCTCAGCCCATACTCAGAGCGGGCGAGGAATTCAAAAGTACAACCGTTTATAAGTTTGGAGTTTGTTAAAACAGAGCTTTATGAAAAAGAAAGCCGGGATTGACTCCTGATGACATGAAAAATAGCGGCACACAAAGTATAAATGAAGAAAATGAAAGGGCGGTCACGTGGAGAGACCGCATGAGGAGGAAAACAAAAATGAACGGATTTTCAAAAGAAACAAATTGTATACTTGCGGGGTGGACCCCCGGACAGGGAGAATCAAGACAGGTTCCGATAATACAGAGCACGACTTTTAAGTATGATACAAGCGATGCCATGGGTAAGCTTTTTGATCTTGAAGCCAGCGGTTATTTCTATACAAGACTTCAGAATCCTACCAATGATTACGTTGCAGCAAAGCTTGCCGAGCTTGAGGGCGGAGTCGCAGGAATGCTTACTTCATCGGGACAGGCCGCAAACTTCTTTGCCGTATTTAATATCTGTGAGAACGGAGATCATTTTATTGCATCGTCTTCGATTTACGGCGGAACGTATAACCTTTTCGGCGTGACGATGAAAAAGATGGGCATCGAGGTGACTTTCGTTGATAACGAAATATCGGAGGAAGATCTTGAAAAGTGCTTCAGACCGAATACGAAGTGCGTATTCGGTGAGACGATCACCAATCCTACCGTTAACATTTTTGATATCGAGAAATTTGCAAAAGCAGCTCACAGCCACGGTGTACCGCTTATCATGGACAATACTTTTGCAACTCCCATCAACTGTAATCCCTTTAAGTTCGGTTGTGATATCGTAACTCACTCTACAACAAAGTATCTTGACGGACATTCCGTATGTGTCGGCGGAGCGATCATCGACAGCGGTAATTTCGATTGGATGGCTCATGCCGAGAAATTCCCCGGACTTTGCACTCCCGATGACAGTTATCACGGGATCACATATGCGACGAAGTTTGGTAAGGGCGCATACATCACGAAAGCAACAGCACAGCTTATGAGAGATTTCGGTGCGATCCAGTCTCCTCAGCATGCGTTCTACCTTAATATCAGTATTGAGTCACTTGCCCTCAGAATGAAACGCCACTGCGAGAGCGCTCTTAAGATCGCACAGTTCCTTGAGAAGCATGAAAAGGTCGCATGGATCAATTATCCCGGCCTTGAGAGTGACAAGAACTATGCACTTGCACAGAAATACTGCCCGAACGGAACATGCGGTGTTATGGCCTTCGGTATCAAGGGCGGAAGAGATGCTTCCATCAGATTTATGGATAATCTGAAACTTGTGTTTATCGATACGCACGTAGCAGATGCCAAGTCGGGTGTGCTCCATCCCGCAAGCCACACACATCGTCAGCTTACGGATGAGCAGCTCAGAGAGGCAGGTATAAATCCCGATCTTATCAGATTCTCGGTTGGTCTTGAAGATCCCGATGAGATCATCGAAGATCTTAAGCAGGCACTCGATAAAGCCTGAGTATCAAGAGTATTTAAGCAGGCACTCGATAAAGCCTGAGTATCAAGAGCATTTAAGCAGACACTCGATAAAGCATGAGTACCTAAAGTATTTAGGGGTAATGAAGGAAATGACAGGGGAGCGAAAAACGCTTCCGAACGAAACGAATAATACGGATGTTTACGCATATCGCCATGTGAAAACATCCGAATTATAAAAAAACAATATAATTTAGGAGGGGTTTGTTTTATGAAAATGATCTACCAGGTGGATGACAGACCGGCGTTTTCAAAGGTTATCGTCTTCGCAATCCAGCAGTTACTCGCAATTATGGCAGCAACACTTGTTGTACCGATCAATGTAAGCGCAGAGGTTGGACTTGAGGGTGCAGATGCCATGAGCCCTGCGGCAGCACTCTTTGGTGCCGGTATCGGAACACTTGTTTACATCCTTTTCACCAAGAAAAAGAGTCCTATGTTCCTCGGATCGTCTTTCTCGTTCATTCCTTCAATGATCGCTGCATTTGCAGGTGCTACGAGCGTAGCTCTCGGCTACGCAGGCATTCTTATAGGTGCGGCTCTTGCGGGACTTGTCTATGTTGTTCTTTCGTGTATTGTTAAGGCTGTCGGTGTTAACTGGATCAGTAAGATCATGCCTGCGGCTGTTATAGGACCCACTGTAGCGATCATCGGTCTCGGACTTGCCGGAAGTGCGGTAGGACAGCTTAAAACCGCTTCGGCAGGCGGCCACGAGCTTATCGCCATACTTTGCGGTCTCGTTACTCTTTTTGTTACGATGTTTGCATCTGTTTTCGGAAAGAAGACAACCAAGCTCATTCCTTTTATTATCGGTATTCTTGCCGGATATATCTGTGCAGCCGTATTTACCTTTATCGGGATGGCAACGGATTGCGATGCATTGATGATAATCAACTTTGACGGACTTACATCTTTGTTTGCCGACGGTGTAACCGTTAAGAGCTTCTTTACGGTGCCTGATTTTACATTCCTTAAGGCCTTCGGCGGATTTTCGGATTTCAGTTTCGGTTATTTCGGAACTGTAGCTCTTGCATATATTCCCGTTGGTTTTGTAGTATTTGCAGAGCATCTTGCAGATCACAGAAATATGTCATCAATCATTGAAAAAGATCTCCTTAAGGAGCCCGGACTCAACAAAACTCTTCTCGGTGACGGTGTAGGCTCGATCGCAGGTGCATTTTTCGGTGGCTGTCCCAACACAACATACGGTGAGTCGATCGCTTGTGTGGCTATCACGGGAAACGCCTCTGTTTCATCAATCTACACAGCGGCAGGTCTTGCGATCGTGATCTCGTTCCTTTCGCTCTTTGTCGGATTCTTTAATACGATCCCGCTTTGCGTTATGGGCGGTGTATGTATGGCTCTTTACGGATTTATCGCAGTCAGCGGTCTTAAGATGCTTAAAGATGTCAACCTTGATGACAACAGAAACCTTTTCACCGTATCTGTTATCCTTGTGGCAGGTATCGGCGGACTTGCGCTTGATTTCGGCAACATCGTTATCACAAACGTTGCTACGGCGCTTATACTCGGTATCATTGTAAATCTCGTTCTCGGCAGAAAAAAAGCGGCCTGAACGCCGAATAAGCAGGGAAAGGCCCCGGACGCAAAGCCCGGGCCGAAAAGACCCCGGTAACAAAGAATAAGCCGGAAAAATAAAGAAAAGTTTTGAAAGAAAAAGATAAATGAATGAAAAATTCCGTCAGCTAAATGATGTTCAATTTGAGGCGGTTACATGTACAGAGGGCCCGATGCTTATCCTCGCGGGAGCGGGGAGCGGCAAAACTCGGGTCCTCACGTACAGAACGGCCTATCTTATAGAGGAATGCGGCGTCAATCCTTACAGTATCATGGCTCTTACCTTTACAAACAAGGCAGCAGGAGAAATGAAGGAACGTATTGCCTCCATCGTAGGACCCGGAGCGGAGAAGATCTGGGTCAGCACATTTCACTCAACATGCGTGAAGATACTCAGGCGTTTTATCGATCTTATCGGATACGGTCGTGATTTCACGATATACGATTCGGATGATCAGAAAACGCTTATGAAGGATGTCTGTCGTTTGCTGAATATAGACACAAAGAATTATAAAGAGGGCAAAATACTCGGTGTAATTTCATCAGCCAAGGATGAACTCGTGGGTCCGGATGCTTTTGAAAGACTGAATGCGGGCGATCCCGGTTACAGAGTTTTCTGCCAGTGCTACAGAGAGTATCAGAAGAGGCTTGCGGCCAATAATGCTCTTGATTTTGACGATCTTATCATGAAGACCGTCGAGCTCTTTAAAACGAGTGAAACAGCTCTTAATTACTATCGTGAGCGTTTCGCATATATCATGGTAGATGAGTATCAGGATACGAACACCGCCCAGTTTGAGCTTGTTCGTCTTTTGGCGCAGCATCCCCTTGAAAACGGCGGAGTAGCAAAGAATCTTTGTGTTGTCGGAGACGACGATCAGTCCATATATAAATTCAGAGGTGCCAATATCCGTAATATCCTCGATTTTGAGAAGAACTATCCCGATGCAAAGGTTATCCGACTTGAGCAGAACTACAGATCGACGGGGAGTATTCTTGATGTTGCGAACGATGTGATCCGAAATAATGTAGCGCGTAAAGAAAAGAAACTTTGGACGGAAAACATTGCGGGTGACGCTGTCAGAGTCATCAAGTGTGACAGTGACCGGGATGAGGCGGCGGTAGTAGCCGAAGAGATCCGGTCGGGAGCTGACGGCGGGAGACCGTTTTCGGATTACGCGATACTGTACAGAACAAATGCACAAAGCAGATCCTTCGAGGAAAGATTTATATCGATGAATATTCCGTACAGGATCATCGGAGGTCAGAACTTTTATCAGCGCAAGGAGATAAAAGATATACTGGCTTATCTGCGCACCATTGCCAGCGGACGTGATACGGTTGCCGTAAAAAGGATCATAAACGTTCCGAAAAGGGGTATAGGTCTTGCTTCGCTAGACAAAGTCGAAGAATACAGCAGGATGAAAGACATCTCGTTTTATGAGGCACTTTTAAATGTTCGCAGTATACCGGGCCTTGAGAGAGCGGCGGAAAAGATTGAGAAGTTTGTTGCTTTAATTGAGGTTACGAAGAGCGGTCTTGATAATTCGGCCGGTCTTAAGAACCTTATTGATGAAATCCTGGAACAGACGTCGTATATGGAATATCTCGAACATGAAGACGATGATGAGATCAAGGTTCAGGAACGTGCGGACAATATAAGCGAGCTTATTTCAAAGCTGGCTTCGTATGAGGATGAGGCCCTCGCACGAGGTGAAGAACCTTCACTTGCGGATTTCCTTGATGAGGTTTCTCTTGTTGCCGATATAGACAGCTATTCGGAGGATACGGACTGCGTAGTTCTTATGACGATCCACAGTGCAAAGGGACTTGAATTCCCCACTGTTTTCCTGGCCGGCATGGAGGACGGAGTATTTCCCGGATATAAGGCCATTAACGCAGACAATCCCGCGGAGGAGATCGAGGAAGAAAGACGTCTGTGCTATGTCGGGATCACGCGCGCGCAGAAGGAACTTATACTGACGACAGCCAGACAAAGAATGATCAGGGGACAGCTCTCGTATAATCCTGTTTCGCGTTTTATTAAAGAAATACCCAGACATTTGATAAAAGTCAAAATGACAAGTGAGGCCAACAGTTCGGCGTCAATGAGAAGAATGCCGGAAGAAAGCAATGTGCGTCCGCGCAGGGAAATGCCCGAAACGGACAGATCGGGAAGATTTTATCCCGGAAGCGATCGGTACCCTGAATATGGTTACACGGGCAGAAAATCGGGCGGAAAGTCTTCGGAGGGTAAAAGCGGAGCAGGCATTAACACGGGACTTGGAGCGCTCGCGCAGATGGGCATCCATAAGGGGGCACCTAAGGGCAGTATCGACTATAAAGTCGGTGATATGGTAAAGCATGTCAAGTTCGGTACCGGAAAAGTCATTGAAATGGAGAAAAGCGGCGAGGATTACAAGGTCACAGTCGACTTCCCGTCGGGACAGCGAAGGGTTATGGCATCGTTCGCCAGACTTGAAAAGGTTTGAAGGTTATGTTATATTAACATAATAGATGGTATTCCGTGCATGGACTGTTTTAAGTGTACTTTGCAAAGGATAAATGAACGATTTTGACGCGAGGCGTCTTTATGGAAAGGCAGGGATTTACGATGAAATTTTTCAGTAAGGATTCAGTATCCGAAAAGATCAATGATCTGATCGCTCAGACAAAGCTTAACGAGCTTATCCACAAAAAAGAAAAAAAGAATAACGGGATCGTTATTGCACTTGCCATTATCGGTTCGATAGCTGCAGTTGCAGGAATTGCATATCTCGTATATAAATGGGTTAATCCCAAGTATATCGCTGAATTTGATGACCTTGAAGATGAGGACGATTACGATATTGACGAGGACGACATCAACGGCGACGTTTGATCATCAGAAACCAAGTTATTCCGGAGTTGGTCATAACCGTTGACCGACTCCGGTTTCTTGTTTATGAAGAAAGTCTGTTTGGACCGAACGGCCGAAAAACAGAAGCTTAGGAGGAAACAGTGGATAATAATAATATTGACCATATCAGCAATATCGTCGGTAAACTCAAATCGATAAATTATGTACAGCCGGGCGAGGTTCCGGGCATCGATCTTTATATGGATCAGGTCACCAGTTTCCTCGATGAGCACTTGGAGACATCAAAACGCTACAGTGATGACAAGCTTTTGACCAAGACAATGATTAATAATTATACCAAGAACGATCTTCTTCCGTCACCGGAGAAAAAGAAATATACGAAAGAGCATATGTATCTGCTGCTGTTTGTATATTATCTCAAGAATATTTTCTCGATCAGCGACACAAGGAGCATACTGCATCCTTTGACCGAGAGATTCTTTAAGGGGTCGGGTGATGTCAATTTTGAAAAAATCTATTCAGAGATATTCAAAATTGAACAGGAACAGAGTTTTGATGTCACCAGAGATGTCGTTCATAAGTACAGAAAATCAAGAAAAAGCTTTGAGAATCTCGAAGACGGTGAGGATAAGGATCTCCTTCAGATGTTTTCGTTTATAAGTATGCTCAGCTTTGACGTATATATGAAAAAGCATATGATTGGAAAAATGATCGATGATTTTTTCTCGGAATTTAACGACAAGGAAGGTACCAAAAAAGATAAAGAGCAGTAACGCGGCAGTTTCCGGGACGCTGAGATAAAGACCGGTAATGCGGCGGCAGTTTCCGAGGTGTTAAGATGAAGGAGACAATTGCCGATATATATTAATAAATGTACTTGGATGGCTGCAATTTACGGATCGATACGGAGAAACTGAAGTGGTTGCGGCCCAAGAGACAGAAACGCAGCAACATCAGGGACACGAGCAGTATCAGGAATAAGAGCAACGGAGGTATTGTCTATGAAAAAACGGATCATCAGGTTTATAAGCTTTATATGCATTGCCGCCATTGTATTAAGCCTTTTGCCAATGGGAATTCTCGGCGGTCCCGAACCGGCAGAAGCGGCTGATGTCGTCTCCACTGAAACAACTACCGATACTTATTGCCTTGTTACGAGTGCCAAAAGATATTTCAGCGGTGATGAGATCAACTATTCCGACTATGACAACGGAGCCAGAACTCTTCAGATCTATCTTTCAACCAAAGATGCAAATTCTCCCATTGTTCTTGCAACGGGAACAGCAATAGAGTGGAGAGCCGATAACCCGAACGTTATCGGTATCGACACGGGAAGCAGTTTGAATACAACTGTCAATCTTACGATCAAAGCACCCGGCTATTCGGGTCTTACCGTTTCGCTTACACCTCCCGGCAGCAGCGTTCCCATTGTAGCTGTAGCGTGTGTTATCAAAGTACCGCTTGAATGGGATGATGCCAACAATATCAAGGCTGCTTCAAGTAACCCCGTCGGTTACGGACTTTTGACGGCTCAGAATGAAGACCCGTATCAGACACTTCAGCTTTATACCGAAAACTCATCGACGCACCCGGACTGTTACCATTATGTCCGACGGCTGCGTAATGTAGATTATAATTTCCTGCCCTCGTCCGGTTATACCGGAAAGGTAACGAGCCATGCTCCCGCAGGCACGTTTGAATCCACAGAATATGCGTTGAGCTGGACATCTTCCGACAACTCCGTCTGCACTGTTGACAGGGACGGTGTTATAACTGCGCATGCGGCGGGATTCTGCCGTATCAGTGTTACGACAGATACCGGCGGCAACACGCTTACATTTAATGTTATTGTTGTACCGGAAGCTGTGATCACGGGAGTAACATCCGATTATAAATATAAGTTCACTTCCAGGTCCATACCCGACAGTGACAACATAGTCATCAACACAAACGCTTTCCATGCGTCCGACCTCGACTGGCATCTCTTTAAGGGAGAACAGGTCCTTGCCGCAAAAGAAGTGACAAAAGAAAAAGAATTTGCGGAAAAACTGGATATCAGTGCGGCAACAGGCACTGTAACGCTTAAAAAACTTCCGGCCGGCGTCTATGTTCTCGGAGCCATACCGATAAAAGAAGATGACTCAACCATTCCGACTTACGATTATATCCAGAACCGACTTATAAATAAGCTGGAGATCACGATCGTAGTGCCGTTGTCTTTCGGAACGGACAGTTTGACACTGAGCATATACAACAAGGGCGAATCGTTCGATTCGTATGATATTCTTGAGAATTCCAACATGCCGCCGAATTCATTCCACTTTGTTTCCAACAAAGAAGAGTTTGCGACGGTAGGTCTTGACGACGGTGTTATAGAAGCCGTTTCAAAAGGTAAAGCCAGGATTACTGCAACTCCTTACGTTTCGGTTGAAGATCTTTTCGGATCCTTCGCCGCATCGCCCGGTGCGATAAACTATGACGGTTCAAGTCTTACGCTTGACGTGGAAGTCATTGAAGGAATGGCTCTCAATACAACATCGGAGACACTCTACAAAGGAGACAGCTTTGTACTCAAGCTTGAAGCTCCGAGTGAATATTCGGGAAGGATCGAGTGGAAATCCTCAAATGAAAAAGTTGTAAAAGTAGATAATTCGGGCGTCGTTTCGGCTGTCGGAGTCGGTGACGCAAGTGTTTACTGCTATATTTGGACAGAAAAAGGAACAAAGAGGCGTGCAAGATGCCGATTTAACGTTGTTGATGCCGTAAGCGGGATCACTCTCAAATCAAGTACAGATTATGTTATGATCGGCGAAAATCTTACCATTTCGGCTGATGTTACACCTAAACTGAGCAAGTCAACGCTTACATGGACCTGCTCGGATGAGTCGATCGCTTCGGTAGCCGAGAAATCGGATCTGTCGATGACGATCACCGGTGTAAAGGAAGGTACGATCGTTGTCACCGCACTTAATAAGGATAACGGGATCGTGGCTTCAAAGGTCATAAAAGTTGTGGATAAGCTTGCGTCACTGACTCTTTCCGAGCATGAGGTAACTCTTCCGCAGTCCCAGAAATTCTATCAGTTATATGCGGTATGTACTCCGGCGCTTCCCGAAAATCAGAAGCTTGAATGGAAGTCATCAAACAAGAAGGTCATCACTGTTGACAGTAACGGTAAGGTGACTCTTGTAAAACCCGGTACGGCTGTTGTGACCGTTGTATCGGAGAACGGACTTACGGATCAGTGTACGTTTGAGGTTACGCAGGGTGTTACGGATATTACGCTCGATACCACAGACATAACGCTCTATGTAGGTGAAAAGACACGAATAACATATACGATCAAGCCTGACAATGCGACTAATCTTAAGCTTAAATGGAATGTACTCGATTCCAAGGTCTGCTCGGTGGACAGCAGCGGATATGTGACAGGTAAAAATGCAGGCACAACGGTTGTTACGGTTGAATCGACAGACGGAACGGGCATCTTTAAGATGATCACCGTTCATGTCCTTCAGTCTGCATCGTCGATCAAGCTTGACATCGTTTCGATCACGATGAATGTCGGTGAGCATTATCTGCTGGAGGTTGCGCTCAATCCCGTGACGTCATCCGACTTACTTACATTTGAAAGTACAAATACGAAGGTAGCGACTGTTTCGAAGACAGGTAAGATAACCGCTAAAGCGAAGGGCAACTGTGTTGTATTCGTAAGAACATCCGGAGGTCTTTCGACATATTGTACGGTAGAAGTAATTCAGCAGGTAACCGGTGTAAGTCTGAATCTTAATGAAGCCACCGTACATGTCGGTGAAAAGCTGACGCTTGAGGCGACCGTTTCACCGAAAAACGTTACCGATGATTCGCTCACGTGGTCGTCCAACAATACGCAGATAGCTACGGTTGACAAAAACGGTACCGTTACGGGCGTGACCGGAGGAACAACACTCATCAGAGTTGTTACCGATGACGGCGATTTCATGGCATACTGTATTTTGACGGTTATAGAGAATGTCACAGTGATCAATCTTCAGGAAGAAGCTGAGGTCGGAGTAGGCAAAAAGCTGAAACTTGAGGCTACGGTTGTCAATGAAGGCGCATCGAATAAGAAACTTGAGTGGTCCACTGCGGACTCCAAGATCTGTATGGTAAACGAAAAAGGTGTCCTCACCGGTGTTAAGGTCGGCAAAACCGTGATCACCGCTTCGGCAACCGATGAAAGCGGTGCATATGCGCAGTGTGAGGTTACCGTTATCGACGGAACCGATGAGATTGATATCAACGGTGAAGATCAGCTCATAAACATGATAGTGGGTGAGACGAGAAAGATAAGATTTACGACGGTTCCCGCAAACACCACATACAAACCGATCTGGACAAGTGAAAACGAAAAGATCGCGGTAGTTAACAAGAACGGTCAGATATCGGCACTGTCGGCAGGAACCACAACGATCATAGCTACGGCAAGGGACAATCCGGAGGTTAAGTCATATGTGACAGTCATGGTAAGCAATCCTGTCCTTGCCACAAACGTTATTTTCTCTGATGCTGAAGTTATCATGACGGCAGGAGAATCGAAGACTGTTCCGTTTACGATCGTTCCTTCAAATGTAACAGAATCGTATACATGGAGCAGCGATAATCCGGTCGTTGCGTCTGTAGATGAAAAGACCGGAAGGATCACAGCCAAGGCTGTCGGCTCGGCATCCATAACGCTTATGACCAAATCCGGAAAGAAGGGCTCGGTAAGAGTGTTCGTTGTCGGCCTGAGCAGAACCTCGATCAGACTTGCCCAGTACGAAAGCAATAAAATAAAGCTTGAGATTGACGGCGCCGGATCGGGCTCTCTTACGGTAAGATGGGATACGGACAATCAGTCGATCGCCGATATTTCGAACGGAACGATCACAGCAAGAAAGGTCGGAAAGACGAAAGTATATGCGGTAGTTAACGGAAGAAGCCTTGCTTGTACCGTAGAGGTTGTTAAGAACAAAAAACGTTGACGGACTTGAAAAGAATCTTCGAATGATGTATCGTTATTTATCGAAGTAATCCAAGAGTTGACTGAGGAGGATCGTTATGGCCTGGTGTCCCAAGTGTAAGACAGAGTATCAGGAAGGAATAGAAAAATGCGCCGATTGCGGCAGTGACCTTGTCGAAGAGCTTCCGAGTGAGGAAGAGATCCCGGAGGAAACCGAAAATGTGGAAAATGACGGTGAGCAGGTGATCGGGGAGGCTTCTTCGGAGGGTGCCGAAGGGGAAGAACTTTCCGAGGAAGAAATAGAAGAGCTCAAAAAAGAGCTCAAACGCAGCTCGGAGCCCGCAAAGGTTTATGTGAGCAAAAAGGATGAGAGTAAGGATATGATTCAGACCGCATATACATTTCTTGTTTTTGCGATTATCCTTATTGTACTTTTTGTACTCGGAACGCTGGATGTTATCTCGTTATTTTCATCGATCCCTTCAATAATCGTACTTGCCGCAATGTCTATCGGATGCGTTCTTGTGGGCATCAATGCAGCTTTCAGAGCACGCAGGGCTCAGGCAAAGGTCGGAGAAGAAGAGAAAGCGAAGGATGAGATCCGCAAGTGGCTTGAGGAGAACATCGTTAAAGAAGAACTTGAAGAAAAATTTGCATCGGTAGAGGTTGAGGAAGAGAGATACCTCAAAGAAATAGACTATGTAAAGGATGAGCTTATGAAAGAGATCGAAAATCCTGACGAAGCTCTTGTCGATACAATGGTTGAGGCATTTTTTGATGAACATATGAATCAATGAGTTGCAGCATCACGCTCATAACCGTTATTTTGTGAGATGTTGCTTTTGATAGGTTTCCGGAAACAAAAGGTTCACCGGATGACACTACGCAAAATGGTGATTAACCGCCGGATACTCGCGTATATGAGTCACGAGTCAGGCGGTTTTTCCTACTAAAGAGGCAAAAAGAGAACGTCATACGGTCACTGACCGATTGAAAGGAGTCATGTATTGAGAAAGCTTGCTTTAAGCGATGAGATCCTTGAAAGTATTGATAAACCGGCGCGTTATATCGGACATGAGATCAACGCCGTAATGAAGGACCTCTCGAAAATCGACATACGCTTTTGTATGTGCTTTCCCGATGTTTATGAAGTCGGAATGTCGCACCTCGGCATTATGATCCTCTATGATATGTTTAACAGACGTGAGGATACATGGTGTGAGAGGGTTTATTCGCCCTGGCCGGATCTTGACGTGATCATGAGAGAAAAGCAGATTCCGCTTTTTGCTGTTGAGAGCCAGGACCCGATAAAGAATTTTGATTTCCTCGGGATCACGCTTCAGTACGAGATGTGCTACACAAATGTGCTTCAGGTTCTCGATCTTTCCGGAATTCATCTGATGGCATCGGAGCGGGGTGAGGATGAACCCATAGTTATCGGGGGAGGCCCCTGTGTTTATAATCCGGAACCGATTGCCGATTTTTTCGACATTTTCTATATAGGCGAAGGTGAAACCGTATATTACGAAATGCTTGATACATATAAGCGTATAAAAGCGGAAGGCGGATCGAGGCATGATTTCCTCAGGGCGGCATCGCACATAGAAGGACTTTATGTTCCCTCTCTTTATGAAGTCGGATATGATGAAAACGGCATGCTTTCGCGTTTTGAACCGAAAGGGGATGCGCCTGCAAAGATAAAGAGACAGGTCGTTACGAATATTTCGGATACATATTATCCCGAAAAGCCGATCGTTCCGTATATCAAGGCTGTTCAGGATCGTGTTACGCTCGAAATACAGAGAGGATGTATCAGAGGGTGCAGATTCTGTCAGGCCGGCTGGATATACAGGCCCGTCAGAGAAAGAAGCCTTGAGTTCTTAAAGCGCTACGCCGTAGATATGATCAAGAATACCGGCTACGAGGAAATAAACCTCAGTTCGCTCAGTTCGAGTGATTATTCAAAGCTTAAAGAGCTTCTTGATTTCCTTATTACCGAAATGGGAAACAGAAAAGTTAATATTTCGCTGCCTTCGCTCAGGATCGATGCATTTGCGCTTGATGTAATGGGTAAGGTTCAGGATGTAAAGAAAAGCTCGATAACGTTTGCGCCTGAGGGCGGGACGCAGTATATGCGTGACGTCATCAATAAGGGACTCACAGAGGAGCAGATCCTTACGGGAGCTCTTGATGCTTTTAAATTGGGATGGAATAAAGTAAAGCTTTACTTTATGCTCGGACAGCCCTTTGAAAACGATGAGGATGTGAAGGGAATACCTGTCCTTGCCGACAAGATCGCAAGGGAATACTACGAAAATATCCCGAAAGCAACCAGAAACGGCAAGGTTGCGATCACGGTCAGCACATCGTTTTTTGTTCCGAAACCCTTTACACCTTTTCAGTGGGCAGCGCAGATCGCACCCGAAGAGTATCTGAGAAGAAAGAGCCTGCTCCGCACCACGCTTGCCGAACAGCTTAATGCGAAAAGCATAAAATACAATTGGCACGACAGTGATACGTCGATACTGGAAGGGCTCCTTGCGAGAGGAGACAGACGTGTCGGAGCGGTTATTCTGGAAGCTTATAAAAACGGCGCACTTTTTGATGCATGGACAGATCATTTTGAAATGAAAAGATGGACCGATGCGCTTGAAAAGACCGGGATAGACATTGATTTTTATACTACGAGAGAAAGAAACGTCGATGAGATGCTTCCTTGGGATTTTATCGACGCGGGAATCTCGAAAAAGTTTCTTGCGAGGGAGTATGAAAGATCGAAACAGGCGCTTGTAACGCTCAATTGCAGGCAAAGATGTTCGGCATGCGGCTGTAACGAATGGAATACCGGCGTTTGTCTGGAAACCAGAAACAGGTGATCGGCGGGGAACCGAAAAATGACGATCGCCGGGGAACCGAAAAAAGTTGATCGGCGGGAAATCGAAAAATGACGATCGCGAAAAGGCTGAACGCAGATGATAAATAAAGAACAGGAGGCGTCATGACGCTACGGATCAGATTTGCCAAATACGGGGCATTAAGGTTTATAGGACATCTTGATGTAATGAGATACTTTCAGAAGGTCATAAGACGAGCAGACCTTCCGGTCAGGTATTCGCAGGGTTTTACGCCTCACCAGATCATGACGTTTGCGCATCCGCTTTCTCTCGGAGTTTCGAGCGATGCGGAATACATGGAGGTTGATTTCACGGAGGAGCTCAGTCCCGAAGAGGTGTTTGAAAGGATGAGCGCCCGGATGAGCGAAGGTTTTTCTCTCTTATCCTGCAAGAGACTTCCCGATGTACCGGAAGGGACACGTGCTCAGAGTCTTATGTCTCTTGTAACGGCGGCTGAGTATATGGTATCATGGAAAGACGGATATCCGGCTCCGCCCGATGAGGATACTCTTCGAAGTGCAATACGGGAGTTTTATTCAAAGGAAAGCATCGTAGTTGAAAAAAGTACAAAAAAGACAACTGCCGAAACGGATATAAAGCCGTTTATATACAGAATGTACATGCCGGGAGATGCATTTACGGATCCCTCGGATCCCGGTTTTACGGGAGATAAAATGATTAAAAGAACTTTTGACGACGGCATTGACAACCTTGCGCATGCGGACAGGTTTGAGAATGGGAGAAAGTTCTTTGTCTGCGTGGCATCCGGATCTGCCGATAATATTAAGCCCGGACTTGTCACGGAAGCACTTTGTGAGGTGCTCGGCTATGAATACAACAAGCATGCCTTTGCACTGCACAGAATGGAAACATATAAGGAAGAGGGCGGCAGCACCGGTAAAGACGGTGCGGATGAGCAGAACGTTTCGAAGGACTGTTCGGAAGGAGAGAAAAGGAGTCTCGTTCCGCTTGATTTTTAAGGAAGGTACAAAGTGAAGGATCTGTTGATCATTAGAGAAGGGGATAGGGTGATCACGAGCTTGTTCGACGGGAACGAGCTTATTGAAGTGCAGTTTGAAGATATTGAAGGCGGAGAGCTTCTTGGCAGGATATACCTTGGAAAAGTCAAAAACATCATTGGCAACATAAATGCCGCATTTGTTGAGATCGAAAACGGTCAGATGTGCTACCTTTCTCTGGACGAAGTTGTTGACCCGGTCTGCGTGGGAACACCTCATGAGGGGGCCTTAAGGGTCGGGGATGAGATCATCATACAGGTAACGAAAGAAGGAACGTCTCTTAAAGCACCGCAGGCAACCGCAGATTTCTGCCTTACGGGAAGACTCCTCGTCCTAGTTCACGGCAGAAACGTTGTCGGTATCTCGAAGAAGATCGAGGCAGCGGAAGAGAGGATCAGACTTAAAGAGATAGTTTCGCCGTTTGTCGGTGAAAAATATGGCTTTATTGTAAGAACAAATGCCATGCTTTGTGAAGAAGAAGTGTTAAGGGCAGAGGCAACGCATTTACTGGAGGTTTACGAAAAACTTGTCAGAGAGGGTGTGCACAGAAAAACGTTTTCTCTGCTCTATAAGACGGAACCGTCATATATTTGGGAAATAAGAGATCTCGGAAGTGGCGATATCGATCGTATCAGAACAAACGACCGTGAAATCTACGACTCGATCATTGAATACATGAATATCGCACAGAAAGAGGATGTCGGAAAGGTAGAGTTTTATGAAAGGGAGGATCCGCCCGGCCTCGGAGGACTCTATAATCTGAAAAGCAAGATCGATGATGCCCTCAAGGAACGCGTATGGCTCAAAAGCGGCGCATTCCTTGTCATCCAGCCTACCGAAGCCTGTACTGTGATCGATGTCAATACGGGAAAAGCCGTCAGCGGTAAAAAAGGGCAACAGGAAACATTCTTCAGGATAAATCTCGAAGCCGCCGTTGAAGTTGCAAAACAGCTCAGGCTCAGAAATCTTTCCGGGATAATAATAGTAGATTTTATAGATATGACTCTCGAAGAACACAGAGAGCTTTTGATGAAAAAACTGAGGGAATATTGTAAGGCGGACCGTGTTCCGACAAAGGTGGTTGACATGACAAAGCTCAATCTTGTCGAAATCACACGAAAAAAGACACGTAAGCCACTCGCACAGCAACCGTAATGTAATTACGGTTGTTTGAGATTCGAACAGTATTCGTGGAGAAGCGCATTGAGCCGGAAATGGCTCTATAAGCGGAATTGTAGCATTGTGTACTAAATATTAACATTGATAAGATACAGGAAAGTTTGCTTTACAAAGAGTGTTTTGTTCAGTATAATGATTTGGAGAAGTATTTTATGTTTGAAAGGAGAGTAGCTGCCATATGGTGAATCAGCTTTTTGGAAACTATCTTGTCAGAAGGGGATTGATAAGCAAGGAGCAACTTGAGCAGGCTATTGAATCACAGAAAAAGGTTCGCGTAAAGCTCGGTCTTATCGCTGTTTCTGAAAAACTAATGACAGCTGAAGAAGCAGCGGAAGTAAACAAGCTTCAGGCAGTCATGGATAAAAGATTCGGAGATATCGCCGTTGAAAAGGGATATCTGACGGATGATCAGGTGGGACGTCTTCTCGGTCTTCAGGGAAATCAGTATCTTACATTTGCTCAGGCGATCACGGATAACGGTTTTATGACGCTTGAACAATTTGAAAAGGCATTCCTTGAATATCAGAAGGATCTCGGTTTTACAGCAACTGATATGGAATCTATCAAGTCGGGTGATGCCGACAGAATAGTTCCTTTGTTTGTTCCGGAGGGTACCGATCCTGTTCAGGTTGAGTACATAAGCGTTGCGATAAGAACGATCATTCGTCTTATCGACAGCGATGCTTATATCGGAAATGCTTCATGGGGTCGTAACGAAAACTTTGACGGAGCAGCAGTTCAGAATCTTAAGGGCGACAGGGCGGCAGGTCTTGCATTCGGCGGAAACGGTGATTCGTTACTTTCGATCGCTGTTCCTTTCGGAAAAGAAGAATTCCCCGAAGTTGATCTTGATGCGCTTGATTCGGTTGCGGAATTTATTAATTGTATAAACGGACTTTTTGCGACGGGTATAGCCGGCAAGCTTAAGCTTGATATGCTCCCTCCTTCGTACAGGAACGGTCTTATTAAACTTAGTGCGGATCGCCTCGTTAAGATGCCGGTATTCATTTCCGGTCAGGAAGTGATGCTGCTTTGTGCATTTGGTTCTACTATTTCTATTTAACTAAAGGGGGAACGCGTTATGGCTAAGATATTGATCGTGGATGATTCGAGGACTTCCCGTAAGGTATTAAAGACCATCCTCGAAGAAGGCGGACATGAAGTAATCGGTGAAGCAACCGACGGAATGGATGGCCTCACAAAATTTAAGGAGCTTTCACCCGATATCACGACACTCGATATTACCATGCCTGTTATGGACGGACTTCAGGCTCTTAAAGCTATCAAAGAAGTCGACAGTGCGGCAAGGATCGTTATGGTTACGGCAGCCGGACAGCATACCAATATGGTAGATGCTCTTAAGCTCGGTGCATCCGAATTTGTAACAAAACCTTTTGAGTCGGAAGCTATACTTGCAGTTATCAATAAGATGTGATATAAATGAGATGATTCCTGACGGATAAGTGGAGTTCACCACGTGGAATCACCATATACCGAGAGGTATATTTATAATGCCGACCGTCTGGGCAACTTCGCTGAGAAGTTGCCCTTCTTGTATTTTAAGAAGGGCAGGATGATTATTGACCCGGCTTTGACCCGCCACCGGGAAGAAGCCTTTTACTATGAAACGAAAGCATAATGAGTGCTTTCGGGAAGGAGAAAGATCATGGAAGCCTGGAACGGATTTAAAGGTACAAAATGGAAAGACACAATCGATGTAAGAGACTTTATCATTAACAATCACGAAGCATATGAGGGAGACGGTTCCTTCCTCGCGGGAGCAACCGAGAGGACTGCGAAGCTTTCGCATAAACTCGACGGTCTCTTTGAGCTTGAGATGAGATTCGGCGGAGTGCTCGACATCGATACACAGCATGTTACTTCGCTCTTAAATTACAAGCCCGGATATCTGGATAAGGAAAACGAGCTTATAGTGGGGCTGCAGACAGACAGACCCTTAAGGCGCGGAGTTAATCCCTTCGGCGGACTTAATATGACGCGTAAAGCATGTCAGGCATACGGTTATGAGCTTTCCGAAAAGGTTGAAGAAGAATTTCTTTACAGAACGACTCATAACGACGGCGTTTTCCGTGTTTATAACGACGTCATACGTAAGGCACGTCATGCAGGCATAATCACAGGTCTTCCCGATGCATACGGCAGGGGAAGGATCATAGGCGACTACCGCAGAGTCGCTCTTTACGGAGTTGACAGACTTATCGAGGAAAAGAAGAAGGACAAGGAAGCTCTTGCGGAGAATCCCTGCGATGCAGAGACGATCAGGAGACTTGAAGAGCTTTATCAGCAGATCAACTTCCTCGGCAAGCTGAAAGACATGGCTCTTCTTTATGAAATCGACATCAGCAAACCCGCGACAGATTCAAAGGAAGCCGTTCAGTGGCTTTATTTCGGCTACCTCGGTGCTATCAAGGAGCAGAACGGTGCGGCTATGAGCCTTGGCCGTGTTTCGACATTCCTTGACATATATTTTGAGAGAGATTTAAGAGAGGGAAGGTACGATGAAAGCGGGATACAGGAGATAATAGACGATTTTGTCATGAAGCTTCGTATGGCAAGACATCTTCGTACACCCGAATATAATGAGCTTTTTGCCGGTGATCCCATGTGGATAACGGAATCAGTCGGCGGTATGGCACTCGACGGATCGACTCTTGTTTCAAAGACTTCGTTCAGAATGCTCAACACGCTTTATACACTCGGACCTTCGGCTGAACCCAATCTTACGGTACTCTGGTCAAAGGATCTTCCGGAAGCCTTTAAGGACTTCTGCGCAAAGGTTTCGTGTGACACACACGCGATCCAGTATGAGAACGATGACCTTATGAGACCCATATACGGTGATGATTACGGTATCGCATGCTGTGTTTCGGCTATGCGACTCGGCAAGGATATGCAGTTCTTCGGCGCACGCGCCAATCTCGCAAAGCTGCTTCTGATGAGCCTTAACGGCGGCAAGGATGAGCGTTATGAGATGCAGATCGGACCTGAGATGCCTGTTTATGAGGATGAATATCTTGATTATGATAAAGTAACGGAGCGAATGAATTTCTATCGTGACTGGCTTGCATCAACTTATGTAAAAGCCATGAACATGATCCATTATATGCATGATAAATACGCATATGAAAAGACACAGATGGCTCTTCATGATACCGACGTGCATCGTTATATGGCGTTCGGTGTTGCAGGTCTTTCGGTCCTTACCGATTCGCTTTCGGCGATCAAATATGCGAAGGTTCGCGTGATTCGCGATGCGAACGGACTCATCAAGGATTTTGAGACTGTAGGTGAATTCCCCTGCTACGGCAACGATGACGACAGAGCAGACATGATAGCTGTTGAGCAGACAAAGCTTTTCCTTGAGGCACTTAAGAAAACACCGACATACAGAAATGCGGAACACACATTGTCTGTGCTTACGATCACATCAAATGTTATGTACGGAAAGAAAACGGGCAATACTCCCGACGGCAGAAGAGCCGGGGAGCCTTTCGCACCCGGAGCCAACCCGATGCACGGCAGAGACAAGAACGGCGCACTTGCATCACTCAACTCTGTTTCCAAGCTTTCTTACAAGACGTGCAAGGACGGCATAAGCAATACGTTCTCGATCATACCTGCGGCTCTCGGACATTCGTGGGAAGAGAGAAGAAGCAATCTGATCAATATACTTGACGGTTATTTTGCGAGAGGCGCACATCACCTTAATGTCAATGTGCTCGACAGGGAGCTCCTCATCGATGCAATGGAGAATCCCGAAAAATATCCCACACTCACTATCAGAGTATCGGGATATGCGGTCCTCTTTAATAAACTTACGCTTGAACAGAAGAAAGAAGTGATCAGCAGAACGTTCCATGAGGGTGTATGAGATGAAAACGGAGGTCTCCGGAAGTATGAGCGTTAATGCAGGTGATAAAAGTGAGGCGCCTCTTAAGGGCAGAATACATTCGATAATGAGTATGGGCGGTGTTGACGGTCCCGGAATCAGATGCGTTGTATTTCTTCAGGGGTGCCCGGTCGGCTGCGCTTATTGCCATAACCCGGATACATGGAATACGAACGGCGGAGAAGTATTGAGTGCCGCAGAAGTGGCAAAAAAGGTTCTTCGTTACAAAACATACTTCGGCAAGGACGGCGGAATAACGGTGTCGGGCGGGGAACCGCTTATGCAGGCACCGTTTGTCACGGAATTGTTTGAAATGATGAGAGCGGAAGGTGTATCGACATGTCTTGATACATCGGGACACGGCTGCGCCGGTGAAAAACTTGCAGAGCTCCTCTCAAATACGGATATAACCCTTTGCGACGTTAAGTTTACCTCAGAGGATGATTATCGCCGTTATTCTAACGGATCGCTCAGGGTAGTAAGAAATTTTCTGGAAGAGGCATCAAAAGCCGGGGTGAGGATATGGCTGAGACATGTTGTGATACCCGGCATAACCGAGGATGAGGATGACATCAAAAGGCTTGTTGAGATCGCTGAATGCTATAAAGGTATTGAAAGGATCGAACTGCTCCCGTTTCATAAAATGTGCATTCCGAAATATGAAGCTCTCGGAATCTCTTTCCCTCTGGCAGATGTGCCGGAGTGCAGTATTTCGCGCGCAAATGAACTTGGTGGTATCATTCCGGAAAAATACAGGAAATAGAAGAAAAGCGGATCATGTATTCCGCTTTTCTCTTTTCATATTTGCCGGCGCTATGGTATAATCATAAAAGTGTCACAGTCTGATCGGAGGGTTAAAAATGGACGTTAGAGAACTCATTAAAATATGTGAAGGGAGAAAAGTCTATATTCAGACTCATAATTTCCCGGATCCCGATGCGATCGCTTCGGCATACGGTCTTCAGAGACTGTTTGAACAGTTTGGGATTACTTCACGGATCATCTATGTGGGAAGAATAGACAAGATCAGTACCACGAAGATGATAGAGACATTCAATATTGAACTTACTTCGCATGACAGTATATCGAGTGAGTTGAAAAGCGATGATTATATCATCTGCGTCGACTCTCAAAAGAATGCGGGCAATATACTCGATGTTACGGGCGAAGAGATAGCCGCGATCGACCATCATCCGACTTTTGTTCACGTTGATTACAGATATTTCGATCAAAGGATAGTGGGAGCCTGTGCAACGATCATAACCGGATATTTCAGAGATCTCGGCATAAAGCCTGACAAAAAAACAGCGACCGCTCTGCTCTACGGTATTAAAATGGATACCCTTCAATTCGTCAGAGGTGTGACACCCGAGGATATCGATGCGTTCAAGTTCCTCTTTGATTATATAGACAAGGATACACTCCTCAAACTTGAAGGAAATAATATGGAATACAAAGACCTTCAGGCATACGGGGAGGCCATCGAGAATATTCAGCTTTATGGTTGCGCAGGGTTCTCAAAGGTGGAATTTGCGTGTCCCGATGCTCTTATAGCCATACTTTCGGACTTTATCCTTTCACTTATAGAGGTTGAGGTTGCGATCGTTTACAGTGAGAGAGAAGACGGTGTGAAGTTCTCGATCAGATCGGAGAGAGCGCAGGTTAATGCCGGCGCGGTTATCAAGAAAGCTCTTGACGGTATCGGAAGCGGTGGCGGACATGCAGCCATGGCCGGAGGCTTTGTTACAAAAGAATCATTTGAAAAACTCGGAAACTATGCGGATGATGTTATTCGTGACAGATTCCTTGATGCTATGAATGGCGCTATCTGACAGCCGCAAAGAAGCACTGCGGCCGGGAAATGAACGGCTGTGGTCATGGGCGTCGGAGGCGACAAAAGAAAGGAAGATATGGGGATTTTTATCGGAAATCATGTTTCGTCGTCGGGCGGATTTGTTGCTATGGGTAAAAGGGCACTGGCCGTCGGCGGAAATACATTTGCGTTTTTTACAAGGAACCCGAGGGGAGGGGCAGCGGCGGCTATCGATCCCGAAGATGCAAGGGGGCTCATCGCTCTGATGAAAGAGCACAATTTCGGGAAACTGGTTGCTCATGCGCCATATACAATGAATCTTTGCGCCGCAAAGGAAGATATCAGAAGGTTTGCGCGCACCATGCTTGCGGATGACATAAAAAGGATGGAATACATTCCCGGAAACTATTATAATCTTCATCCGGGCTCTCATGTAGGACAGGGAGAAGATGTGGCAATCGGGCTTATAGCCGATGCGCTAAGGGAAGTGGTGGTACCCGGAATATCGACGACGGTGCTTCTTGAAACGATGGCAGGAAAGGGAAGTGAAGTCGGCAGAACATTCGAAGAACTTGCGAGGATCATGGATCTGCTCGGCAACCCGCGTGAAGTCGGGGTGTGCTTCGATACATGTCACGTATGGGACGGCGGCTATGATGTCGTGAACGATCTTGACGGAGTTTTGAAACACTTTGATGATGTGATCGGACTTGAAAGACTTTTTGCGGTGCATATAAATGACAGCAAGAATCCTCTTGCCGCACATAAAGACAGGCACGAAAAGATAGGACTCGGAAATCTCGGCGAAGAGGCACTCAGGCGTGTTGTAAATCATCCGGCACTGAAGGATAAGCCGTTCATTCTTGAGACGCCGTGCGATGATGAAGGTTACAGAGAAGAAATAAAGATGATCCGCGGGTGGGTCGATTGAGAAAAAAGTACTGATTATAATTTGGAGGACTAAGGTAAATGAGATTTCTTTTTATTGATCTCGAAAATGTGAGGAGTAACGGATTGGAGGGAGTTCTCTCTCTTGAGGCCGAAGACCAGGTTTTTATTTTCTACAGTGAAAATGCCAATAATCTTACAATTCCTACACTGGAGAATATCAACAACAGCAAGGCGACCGTTAAGTTTATCAACACTAATTTTATAGGCTCAAATGCCATGGACTTCCAGATTGTTTCTCTTCTTGGCGCGATGATCGAGCGTCACAAGAAGGGATTCTTTTCGATCATCAGTCATGATAACGGATTTAAATCCGCGCTTACTTTCTGTGAAAGATATTTTACCGATTATCCCATAAGTCTCGGTAAATTTGACAATATAATATCGGCTATCGCCTATGACCTGAAGCATCCTGTTACGGGAGATACGGAAGGTAAGGTAACGATCAAAAAGAAGAAAAAGGGAGATGCCGGTAAAAATCAGACGAAACAGACAGATGAAAAAGCTGTGATAACGGGACGCAGGGACGAACAGCAGCAACAACAGCAGCAACAAAAACAAGAGCGGCAGAGCGGCCAGGGCGAGCGTCAGAACGAAAATGCCGGAGACAAAACGGGCGATCAAAACGGAGTCAGAAAACAGGAAAACGGGAAAAACGATAAGGCCGATAAGAAAAATGACGGTGAAAAGAATGTTTCTTCCCAGGGAGAGAAAGAAAAAGCTTCCGGAGAGAAAAAGGAAGGTCGTAACCGCCGCAGACGCAGACAGAACGTAAGTAACACCGAAGAACCGGCTCAAAACAAGCAAAATACCGCTCCTGTTACGGCAGGACCCGATATGCAGTATATATATGAATATTTGAAAGGGTTCCTCAGCGTCAAGACCATCGACATATATGCCTCCAAGATTCATGAAGCACTCCTGGTGTCTAATACCAAGGATGAACTTCACAAATTCTTTAAAAACAGATGTGGTGAAGATGAAGGTGAAGCCTTGTTCAAATTACTGCAAGGTGACTTCGAAAACATGAAAAGACAGGCTCGTAAATAGTCTTTTATAGATATTTTATAATGAAAAACAAATGTATAGCATTACGAAAGAAATACACGAATATGAAAAATTATGTTGAAAAAACTTTCGATATATGTTATTATTTATTAGAAAAGGGTACGGAATCATGATGTTTTAATCATGTCCAAAATGGGAGGCACAAGGTGAATTATTACACAAGGGGATGCATTAGATGCCTAAATACAAAATCCAGCAGTATGATAAGCTCACGGGTTTGCCTTTCTATGAAGATTTCCTTGCGTTAGCAGAGGAAGCTAAGGAGAAGCAGCTTTCCGATGACGAACAATTTGTTGTCATCGCTATGGATATTTCTAATTTTAAATTTATCAATCAAATATACGGCTACGAGATCGGTAATCAGTTACTTCAAAGTCTTGTAAATATTACAGTCATTGACAATTATCATTGTGTCACTGCCTGCAGGCCCTATTCAGATCATATAATGGGCCTTTACAGAACTCCTAAGGATCCCGATCTTTTTGACTATGGTTTGAAAAAGTATAACGATAAATTTATCAGCGAAAATACCAGGCAGTTTCAATCTGTTCTGCTTCATCTCCAGTGTGGTGTCTATATCCTTAAAAATTCGGATGAAAAAATCGTTGCCTGTGTTGACCGTGCCAATATGGCGCGCAGAAGCATGAAAGGCGATTATTCCATACCTTACGTTGTCTTCAGTGAAGAAATGTATAAGGGCAAAGAAAAAACATCCGAGATCATATCGATTTTTGAGGCAGCCCTTAAAAATGATGACATTCTCGTTTATTACCAGCCTAAGGTCAATATTAGGACAAAGAGACTTGAGGGTGCCGAAGCACTTAGCAGGATCAAGTGTCAGGACGGCAGGATAATGGCTCCCGGTGAGTACATACCGATCCTTGAGAGCAGCGGAAGGATCATAGATCTGGATTTCTTTGTTATGAGATCCGTGTTTAATATGATCAAACAGCTCCTTGAGATAGGAAGTGAGCCGGTTACCGTTTCGATAAACCTTTCGCGAATTCATTTCTATAATTCCCGTATGGTTGAAGAGATCATTAAGGTGTTTAAGCCCTTTAATATACCACCCAAGTATATTGAGTTTGAAGTGACAGAGTCTGCATTCATCTCGGAGTCGGGGATCATTTCGGATAAGCTTATCGAACTTAAACAATTCGGTTTCCTTGTCAGCATGGATGATTTCGGTACGGGATACAGTTCGCTTCATTCACTTTCGGTTCTTCCGATCGACGTTGTTAAATTTGACAGAAGCTTTATTAAGAACAGTACAAGGAGTCCCAAGGGACTTAAGATCCTCAGCGGGCTTATTTCTCTCTGCAAACAGATCGATTTTGACGTGATCTGCGAGGGTGTTGAAGACAGCGATGAAGAGCAGATAGCTCTCGACTGTGGTTGCGAACATGTACAGGGATATGTTTATGATAAACCTCTCCCTGAGGATGAATTCCTTCTTAAGTATATTTAACGATCGACAGTATCGACAAAAAAAGGTGTCCGGTTGGACGCCTTTTTTTATTAATTTGATATAAAATTAAAAAAATTTAAAAGTTGCTTTTAAATTCGTAAAGTAGTATAATGCCGAAGTTGGGTCATGTTAGACTCATAAATTACTATGTTAGATGAAAGGAAAAAGAAATGAAAAGATCAATCAAAGCAATATCGGCATTTATGCTTGTAGCAGTTATGGTTTTCAGCCTCACAGCCTGTGGCGGTATTGATATTAACAAAGTTGCAGGAAAGTGGCATGTAGAATCAATCAACGGAAAGGCTGCTGCTGATTTTGCAGCTGAGAACGGTGTAGTAGAAGCAGGTGTTCAGAAGGTAGTTGATATTTCCGAGAAGGAAACATCGATCACATGTATCATTGACGGTGTTGTTTCGGTATCTAAGGGTGAGACTGTTATCAGAGCCGACGGTATTGAATCTACGATCGACAACACACTCTTCCCCTTCAAGTATGATGAGAAGGCAGATACTCTTACATACTCAATTAAGATTGGCGATGTTCAGTATGATTATGTTTACAGCAGAGGCGATTTTGATTTCAATGCTGCACTTGCACCCGCAGTTGATGAAAGTGCATATGCGGAAGAGGATTACTCGGAAGAGTACGCTGAAGAAGAATATGCTGAATGATCGGCTTTTGATCATTTAAAATGACCGGCATAAAAAGCGCGGCTATGACAAATTTACCCCTCAGTCCTTTATGACTGAGGGGATTTGTGTAAGTAAGGATCTGAAAAAAACACAAAATGTTCATAGAATGAGATTTGCAGACAGGTACTTAACGTGGTATTGTTGTTATCGTACCGATTGATGCAAAACACGACATATTTTTTGTCATGTTGATACAAGGGGGTAATATGAAAAAAACACTAATTAGTCTGTTACTTGTTTTGGCCATGGTTCTGACAGCATGTTCTTCGAGTGACGAACCTGCCGGGCAGACGACTTCTGCACCCGAAAGTACAGTAAAAGACGAAAAGAAAAACGAGGCGACATCCGCACCCGAAGTTGACGGAGAAGACGATCAGCAGTCACAGCCCGAGAAGAAGAATACCGGATTCTCGATGAAGGTCAGCGGCTCTGACGGAAAACTCAGTATTACACGTGCCGGCGGAAGTCGGACTGTGATGGGTGATGACGGAGTATGGACTATATTCGTTTACTTATGCGGTACTGATCTTGAGAGCGGCCAGGGATCTGCAACAAGTGATGTTGCGCAGATGCTTGAATCGAAGGGAGGAGACAATCTTCGCTTTGTTATTCAGACCGGTGGAACGAGTGAATGGTACAACGAAATGTTTACGCAGGGAAAAGCGGAACGCTATGTTGTTCAAAACGGAGAAATAGAACTTGTGGATTCCAACGAACTCACAAACATGGGTGAGGCATCTACACTTGAAGGATTCCTTAAGTGGGGTGTTTCAAATTATGCATCCGAGAAGATGGGACTTGTATTCTGGGACCATGGCGGAGGAAGCATAACGGGTGTTTGCGTTGACGAGCTTTTTGAGAACGACACGCTTTACCTTCATGAGATAAATGAGGCACTTGCTTCGGTATATGCCGAGATGACGGATAAATTCGAGTTTATTGGATTTGACTGCTGCCTGATGGGAACGGCTGAGGTTGCCAATATTCTCACAACATATGCGCGTTACATGTACGGCTCTCAAGAGACAGAACCCGGTTCGGGGTGGGATTATACGGCAATTTCCGATTTCCTTGCCTCAAATCCCGATGCAAACGGAGCCGAACTCGGTAAGGTTTTGGCTGACAGTTTCTATGACGAGTGCAAAGAGTGCGAACAGGAAAATGAGTGCACGATGACAATCGTTGACCTTTCGAAATTCGATGATTTCCTTGTGGAGTTTAACGATTATGCATTAAGGCTTTACAATGCATGCCAGAATTCCGATTACCTCGGCGAGATCGTCAGAAAGATTGAACGGGCAGAGAATTTCGGCGGCAATAACAAGAGCGAGGGTTACACCAATATGGTTGATATCGGCGGAATAGTCGATGCCTGCGCTGAATATGCGGAACCGGGCAACGTGCTTACTGCTCTTAAGAATTGTATCGCCTATAATAAGAACGGTTCCAATCACAAAAACGCTTCGGGTCTTTCTGTATATTATCCGCTTCAGATACAGGGCTCGAACGAGCTTAAGGTATATTCGGGTATTACGATCAGTCCCTACTATATGTCGATCGCCGATATGGTAGCTTCGGGATACACCGATAACGGATACACTAATGAGGTTTTCTTCACCGAAGACGGCGATTGGAGCAATGAAGACTGCTCATATGATTATTTTGAAGATGATTACTTTGATTATGTAGATGCTGACGGTGAATATGAGAGTACCCTGATAACGTTTGACGAAGAGCCGTATGTTGATGAGAACGGTATCTTCGGTTTCGTGCTTGATGAGGATGGCCGAAACTGGGCTGTAAGCGTTGAAGGATATATTGCCTATAATATAGATGATGAAACCTTCGTTGAACTCGGCGAAACTGCCGAAGTTTACGGCGATTGGGAAACCGGTGAGTTTGAAGACGGTTTTGACGGCTATTGGTTCTCGCTTCCCGATGAACAGCTGATCGCTACATATTTTGTAGATTATAATGAAGAAGGAACAGGTGCAATATACACCTCACCGGTTAATCTCAACGGAAATCGCACGAACCTGAGATTTTGTCAGGAAGGTTCCGAAATTCATGTTGAAGGCACATGGGATGGTATAGATGAAAACGGTATGGCCGCAAGACAGGTGAGAAAGCTTGAAGACGGTGATGTTATTTGTCCTGTTTATTACACCGCAGACGGGGATACATTTGAAGGCGATGAATATGAATGGGAAGAGGGCGATGACCTCACATATTCGTATCTTTATGTAGGCGACTATTACTATGCGTTCTTTATTGACGATGTATACGGAGATTTCTATATGAGTGATTATGCGGTATTCAATATTGACGAAAACGGTGAGATCACTTATGTAGAGGATGATTATGGTTTATATGATCCCTCTGAATATGACGACTATGAAGATTATGACGATTATGATGACTATGATGACTATGAAGACCATGAGGATTATGAGGATTATGATTATATAGACGATCCGGCATGATATCTTGGGGCTTTAAGCGGGAATCCCCGGTTATTCAGTTGACGGGCACGCGACTGTAAAGCTCTTATAATGAATAGTGTATAATATGATCATATATATCGGAACGGGACTGCCGCAGCTGTGCGTCGGTCCCGTTTTGCGTAGCTTCGGTTTGTAAGATGTCGGCTTGTGCTATATCTGATCACGTGCCGGGGCTCGAAGGCGAGACTTAAACTTCAAGAGAACACGAAAAGGAAAACATAGTCACAAAATCTACAAAAACAAAAATAGCGCGTTTTGAAATAAATAAAATTAACAACAATAAAAAGAAACTTATAAAATGTGTTGCAAAAGTCAATAAAAAGCATTATACTAAAACAAGCATTTATGAATTTATTAAGCAAGAGGTATTGAATGGAAAATAATACTGAAAAACTCAAGATGCTCATTGTTGATGATGCTTTTACAAACAGAATACTTTTAAGTGAAGCGTTTAACGATGATTTTGAAATTTTTATGGCTGAAAACGGAGAAGTAGCGCTGGATCTCCTTCGTAAAAACAAGGATATCGCAATTGTACTTCTCGATCTTATCATGCCCATTATTGACGGCTTTTCTGTCCTTCAGGCCATGATCGAAGACTCTGAGCTTTGCGAGATACCGGTAGTTGTTGTAACTTCAGCCGATGAGATTGAAAACCAGGTACGTGCATTCGACCTCGGCGCAGCTGACATTCTTACCAAACCGCTTAATATTCAGCTTATCAGACACAGGATACGTAATATAATCGCGCGCAGCTCGCAGAAGCTTGTCAGCGATGACAACAGAGTTCCTGTATTCAGACGTTTTTTATCGGAACAGGTTCATGATTCCAAAACAGGTCTTTTTAACCGCAATTCGTTTTGTAAGAAAACACGTGAAGTCATCGATAACAACCCGAAGGTTATGTTTGTGATCTTCAGGATCGATATCGACGGATTCAAGGTTATAAATGATGTATATGGCATTTCCGAAGGTGACCGCTGCTTGTCCGAAATGGCGAGGATGTTTAAAGGTTTTGAAGCCGACAATACCGTTTTTGGACGCTGGGAGGCAGACCATTATGTAGGCTGTATGCCTGTAGAGGATTTTAACAGACATAATGTGGCAAATATTCTTACAAGTCCCATAAACGATTCAAAATTCGAGTTTGATGTGACGAGACGTATGGGTGTTTATACGGTAGATAACAGGGAACTCGACATCAGTCTTATGTGCGACAGAGCGCTTCTTGCCCTTAAGAGTATCAAGGGTAAATACGAGAGCCGGGTAGCTTACTACAGTGAGGATATGCGTCAGGAACTCATTGAAAGTCAGCAGATCGTCAATGAGATGAATACGGCACTTGATGAGGGACAGTTCATAATCTATATACAGCCTCAGTTTAACTATGATACGAACAGACTTCATGGCGGCGAGGCGCTTGTAAGATGGAAACATCCCGTCAAAGGAATCATAATGCCCGGTAAATTCGTCCCGATATTTGAGAAAAACGGTTTTATCACCCATCTGGATCAGTTCGTCTGGGAGGAGGTATGCAAGCTCCAGCGTAAGTGGCTTGATGAGGGACGTGAGGTCGTTCCGATCTCGATAAACGTTTCGAGGACTGATATAGCGAGTCTCAGGCTCGTGGATCATTTTGTGAAACTTGTCGGTAAGTATGATCTTCCGACAGATCTTCTCAGGATCGAGATCACCGAGTCGGCATATATGGATAATCCGCTTCAGATGATCGAAACGGTCAGCAGACTTCGCGATGCCGGTTTCAGCGTTGAAATGGATGATTTCGGCAGCGGATATTCGTCGCTGAATACACTTAAAGATGTTACGGTTGATATGCTCAAACTCGATATGAAATTTATCGAAGGTGGTAAAAATGCTGAGAGAGGCGGAAGTATTCTCAGCTCCGTAATAAGGATGTCCAACAGGCTTAATCTTGCGGTGCTGGCTGAAGGCGTTGAAACAAAGGAGCAGGCCGAGTATCTCAAGAGCATTGGCTGTATTTATATGCAAGGCTATTATTTTGCACGTCCCATGCCTGTCAGCGATTACGAAAAGATACTTACGGGCCGCGTACATGAACTTCCGATAACAGGAGTGGATCCGTATGCGAGCGAGGGAACAGTTGATTTCCTTAACGCTTCCGTACAGAGCACGCTCATATTTAACAGTTTTGTCGGAGGAGCAGCCATTGTCGGATTTGAAAGAGGAGATGTTGAGGCTCTGCGTGTCAATGAAAAATTCTTTGATGCGATAGGCGCAGATCGAGAATCCTTTAATGACGGCGATTTCAGTATCGTTGACGGAATGAGTCCTGAAGATAAGGAAAAGCTTATCAACACATTCATTTCGGCTGCACAGGAAGGTGAGGAAAAGAGCTGCGAGGTTCTCTACATAAGAGACGGCGGTGAGGATGTTTATGTATGTTTCAGAGCCAGATGCCTTGAATCCAGCGGAGATAAGTATTTGCTTTATATTATGGTGGACAATATCACCGAGAGAATGCAGCTTCTTAAGAATAATATCAGGCTTACAAACAGGATATCCGATATAATGAATAAGGTGCCTGCAGGAATAGTGGAATTTGAAATTGCGGGTGAGGAAATCCATCTTCTGTATCACAACAACTATCTGCCCGGAATTTACGGCTACACACCCGAAGAGTATGATAAGGTTGTTATGCCCAATGTTTTTTCCACATTCCACCCCGATGATATGGCAGGGATCATGGAGCTTGCCCAGGAAGCTCGTGAGAACGGGCGGACGAAAGCGTCGATGAGGTTCAGACATACGACATCGTCAGGTGAATATAAGTGGGCTTCTGCCGATTTTGTCGTTACGCATATCATAAGCGGCAGGATCTATGTGACTGCTATTGTTGAAGATATAGATGAGAGAGTCGCTATGGAAAAGCGACTTGCTATTCAGGAAAAACGTTACGAAAGACAGAGACTTCTTATGGATGCCGCATTTGCGTCCATTCCCTGTCCTGTTATGCAGTTCTATCACAGCAGCAAGGATGATGCGTATCTTCTTGTGAACTGTAATGAAGCGGTTTGCAGGCTGTTTGGATTTGATGATGTCGATGAATTGAAAAAAGAGATCAACGGTAAAAAGAAAGCTTACATTGAGGACAGCGAGGACGGAAGCTTCTATAAGGCAGCGGAAGAACTTGTCGCGGGCGCAGCACAAGAAAAGGAAGTTGAGATAACGCTTACTTCTAAGGACGGCACCGTAAAGAAGGTAAAGGATATGATGTCGAGGGTTGTTTTCGGAGATCAGGTCTTTGTTCAGCACATCATTTTGGATGACTGATAAAAACAGGAACGTGGGATTCACCGTAAAAACACTGAGATGCGACAAAAAAGACATTTTGATGTGTGTGAAATGTGCAAAAACAAAGTACAAGAATAGTGAATTGTTTGAACAAATGATAAGATTTGATAAAAGAAAATAGTAAATTACAAAATATTTTACAAAAGGTGTTGACAATTTCGAAATCGGGGCGTATAATTCAATCATACCAATCAAAAAGGTAGATAAAATATAAAATCTTTTTAGGAGGTACGGTCCAACAAAAACATAAGTAGGTCGTAGTCGACCAACCCACGGAACTATACTTACGAAGGAGGTACATTCCAAAGGATACTTAAGTTAAGGTCAGAAGACCGAAATTAACCGGAACAAAACTGAACAAGGAGGTACGGTCCAAAGGAAATATGTGACTGATCTTAGTTGATCGAAATCCGGAACTATAATTACAGAAGGAGGTACGGTCCGAAGGAGACATAAATCTTTATGAATGATATATGATGAGGGCATCGGAATGAAAGTGGAAACCGGTGCCCGTTCGCTTTATATAGAGTATAATTAGAAACATATCACTTATGTTATGTGATATTTACTGAAGAAGAACGGACGGAAAGAACATCCCGCAGCGGGATTTGTAAGGAGGTTTATATGGCAGGAATCGATATCAGTTCAATGGATCCTTATGCAATAGCAGACATGTCTGTTGCTATGAGTGCCGTTAAGGTACAAAATCAGGTTTCCACGTCAATGCTGGCGAAGACACTTGATGTTACCGAGCAGGGTGGTCAGGCACTGATCGACATGATGAGATCGTCGATGGAGCGATCGGTAAATCCTTCCGTAGGCGGGAACATTGATGTCAGTGTTTAGGCGTATAAGCGGGAATCCTCGGTTATTTAAAGGTCTCCTATGTTTTTTGAGTATAAAAAAATAAATTTGCTGTTGACAATCTTAAAATCGGACTGTATAATCGAACTTGCGTGTTGAGGAAAGCGCGTGAAACTGAATAATGCGCGAGTGGTACAGTGGTAGTACGTCGCCTTGCCAAGGCGAAGATCGCGGGTTCGATCCCCGTCTCGCGCTCGTCCTCAGAAGAGCGGAAACGTTGAAAACTCAATGTTTCCGTTCTTTCATTTCGCACGAAATTTTGGGGACAAATGGGGACAATTTGGGGACAGGCCGTTTTGGGTCCTTTTTTCGTCAAATCTGACGATGTTCTCGGCAATGTCCGGATCGGTGTCCTCTGAACCATGATGTGAACTTAAAGCCCGCGTAAGTGCATCGTACGTCTCTTTTTCTGTCAACGGATTATAGATATATCCGTATGTGGTAGAAAGAGAAGAGTGACCGAGCTGCTCT
>JAILKT010000046.1 GCA_024693545.1 Lachnospiraceae bacterium | reverse complement strand
CAACATGATAACACTCAACGGGTGGCTTACCCTTTTGACACTCGCACTTTCGTCGATAATGATATTTGCCACAAAGAAGGTATCATCAAAGAGCGGCAAGTATTTCGTTGCACAGCAGAAAGATCTCGGTGCTGTTAACGGTTACATAGAGGAGATGATATCGGGACAGAAGGTTGTAAAGGTATTCTGCCACGAAGATGAGGCGAGCGAAGGCTTTGACAAGCTTAATAATGCCCTTTTTGAGAGCGCCGACAACGCCAATCACTATGCAAATATAATCGGTCCTATAAACATGCAGCTTACAAACTTTAATTTCGTAGTTTTGGCTGTTGTGGGATCCATCCTTGCGATGAACGGTATCGGCGGATTCACACTTGGAGGACTCACTGCATTCCTTAATCTGAGCAGATCGTTCTCGATGCCGATCAACCAGGTGAGCATGCAGTTCGCTTCGATCATCATGGCTCTTGCCGGTGCAAACCGCGTATTTGGATTACTTGACGAGGAGCCCGAGAAGGATGAGGGATATGTTATGCTCGTCAATGCCGAGAAAAACGGTGATGAGATCACCGAATGCGATCACAGAACAGGTCACTGGGCATGGAAGCATTATCATAAAGCAACGGACACTACGGATTACAAGGAACTTCGCGGTGATGTTGTATTTGACGGCGTAGATTTCGGATATGTACCCGAAAAGCAGGTCCTCTTCGATGTTAAGCTCTTTGCCAAGCCCGGACAGAAGATAGCATTCGTCGGCTCTACCGGCGCCGGAAAGACGACGATCACAAATCTTATAAACAGGTTTTATGATATACAGGACGGCAAGATCCGCTATGACGGCATCAATGTCAATAAGATCAAAAAGGGCGACCTGCGCCGCTCTCTCGGAATGGTTTTGCAGGAGACGAACCTTTTCACGGGAACCGTGGCCGAAAACATACGTTACGGAAAGCTTGATGCCACGGATGACGAAGTTATCAGTGCGGCACGTCTGGCAAATGCCCACAATTTTATAAAGAAACTCCCGAAGGGGTACGACACAATGCTCACGGGCAACGGAGCAAATCTTTCACAGGGCCAGCGACAGCTTCTTGCGATAGCAAGAGCGGCTATCGCAGATCCGCCTGTGCTTATTCTCGATGAGGCAACATCCTCTATCGATACCAGAACGGAGAAGATCGTTCAAAAGGGTATGGACAGCCTGATGAAAGGCAGGACCACGTTTGTCATTGCTCACAGGCTTTCAACCGTGCGCAACAGCGATTGTATCATGGTCCTTGAACAGGGAAGGATCGTGGAGCGCGGAACTCATGAAGAACTAATTGAACAAAAGGGCAGGTACTATAAGCTTTATACCGGAAATTCAATCGCCTGATCGGCTGAAGCGGCAGAAAACGGAATTGAAAGATCCCGGCCGATGCGGGCCGATCGTATGGCGGCAGAAAACGGAATTGAAAGATCCCGGCCGATTTGGACAGGTTATATGGCGGCAAGAATCGGAATTAAAAGATCCCGGCCGATGCGGGCCGATTGTATGGCGGCAGGAATCGGAAGATGAAAATACGGAAAAAGGAAAAAAGGATGAACGTCAGGAGCAGGAACAACAGAATAACCGGGTACATCGTCGCCGCAGTGGCAGCTATCATTCTTTGCGTCTTTATGTTCCCGGGTAATGCGCTCCCGGCTTCTGCCGATGAAACCGATCTCCCCTGGCCGGAGGGGCCGAAACTGTCGGGGGACGGCGCGATCCTAATGGATGCAGACACAGGAAGTATCCTCTACGAAAAAAACATATATGACAGGTTTTATCCCGCCAGTACAACAAAGGTTCTGACGACTCTTGTCGCGCTTGAAAACGCGGATCTTAATGAGATCGTAACCGTATCATATGCTGCAGACAATTATGTTTCCAAGACGAGCAGCCGTATGGGACTTGTTGAAGGGGAGCAGGTCACTCTCGAACAGGCGCTTTACGGTATTATGCTCGAATCCGGAAATGAGGCAACATATGCGGTCGGAGAACATGTCGGCGGAACGATAGCCAGGTTCATTAAAATGATGAACTGGAAGGCTCAGAGCCTGGGCTGCGAGAGATCTCATTTCGCTAATTCTCACGGACTCCACGACGATGACCACTATACCTGTCCCTACGATCTTGCACTCATTTCGCGTGCGGCATACGCCAACGAAGAATTCATGAAGATCACGGGAACGGCCACATATGCGATGCCGGCCACGAACAAGAATCCCGAAAAACTCCTCACTAACCATCACTGGTTCATAAACGGAACTCAGAAATATGACCGTTGTATAGGAGGAAAAACGGGAGCGACAAATCAGGCGGGATATGCGCTTGTCACATACGCCCGAAAAGACGGTAAAACGCTTATAAGCGTTGTTATGCATGCACCTACCTGGAATGACGTGTATGCCGATTCAAGAACGCTTCTCGAGTTCGGCTTTGATAACTTCAATGTCTATAGTATGAATCAGGCGGGCGACAGCACGACCGCGGGTGAGGTGCTGCGACAGCTCCCCTCAATGTTTAATTCGGAAAACAAGTTTGATGAAGACAGACGCGATCTGCTTTCTACGGGTACGGAGGGAATGATCATTTTGCCCTCATATGCGTTGCCGTCCGATACACGGCGTGAGGTTGTACTCGAACCCGGACGGGAGATCGGACACGGAGACAATATCATAGGACATGTGACATATACGTACGGAGAAAGAGTTGTCGGTTCGGCAGACATTGTATATTATCTTGAAGACGACCCTATGACAGAGGAAAAGTACAACAAAGACTGGCCACGCTTCCTGATCCCGCCCGAAGAGGCCTTCACCGATCTTGCGTCAAGAACGAGAATATGGCCCGAAGATATCAGCGAGGCACGCAGGGAAAAGCCTGTGGAATTGCGGCCGCTCATATACGGAGCCTTGATAATGGCTGTTATTTTGCTGATTGGCGCCATTACCATTATAGTTGTGAGGAAGAGAAGATTATGATTTTTGATACACATACACATTATGATGACAGTTCGTTCGACGATGACAGGGAAGAAGTATTGAAGAAGATATTTGACAGTGGGGTCGGCTGTGTGGTAAATATAGGAGCCGATCTCTCTTCGTCGGGGACGACGGTTGAACTGGCGGAAAAGCATGAACGCATATATGCAGCGGTCGGGATACATCCCGAATCGGTAAACGAAGTCGATGACAGCGGAATATCTGCGCTGCGTAACATGATAAAAAGCAGTGACAAAGTAAAAGCGGTCGGCGAGATAGGGATCGATCTGCACTACGATAAGGAATCGCTTGAACAGCAGAAAGAGGCTTTTATCAGACAGTGGGATCTTGCCGATGAATTCGGACTTCCGGTCGTCATACACAGCAGAGATGCTGCCAAGGCTACGTTTGACGTAGTAAAAGACAGATATGAAGCCGAGAAAAAACCGCTCAGGGCAGTCATGCACTGCTATTCATATGAAAAAGAGCAGGCTGTCATGTATGTGAAGATGGGGCTGTATATCGGTGTCGGAGGAGTTCTCACGTTCAAGAACGGGAGAAAACTGAGAGAAGCTGTGGAAGCGATCCCGATGGAAAATATACTTCTTGAAACCGATTGTCCGTACCTTTCGCCCGAACCGAACAGAGGAAAGAGAAACGATTCGTCCAATATAAGATTTGTTGTCGCTGAACTGGCAAAACTGAAAGGACTTACCGAAAAAGAAGTGGAAGACATTACATACGCAAATGCGCAGAGGTTTTACGGAATATGATCATTAACGACGAACCCGCAAGAACTATCGGAATTCTGAAAAAATACAATCTGATGCCCAGAAAAAAATTCGGTCAGAATTTTTTGATCGATTCTCATGTGATCGGGAAAATAATAGACGCAGCGGAAATCCGTGAGGATGATTGTGTGCTTGAAATCGGACCGGGGATCGGAACGATGACAAGGCATCTTTGCGACAGAGCCGCCAGGGTTATTGCAGTTGAAATTGACAGGGATCTCGTGAAAATCCTTAAGGAGGACATTCTTAGGGATAAGGATAATCTTTCGATCATAAATGAAGATATCCTTAAGGTAGATGTAGATGAACTCGTAAAAACAGAAAACGGCGGACGCCGCATCAAGGTTGTGGCGAACCTGCCGTATTACATAACAACCCCTATCATCATGGGGCTGTTTGAAAAGCATGTGCCCATGGAGTCTTTAACGCTCATGGTCCAAAAGGAAGTGGCATCGAGGATGTGCGCGTCGCCGGGTACAAAGGATTACGGTGCTCTTACCGTAGCTGTTTCTTATTATTCCGAGTGCTATCTGGCTGCAAATGTTCCGTGTAACTGTTTTATGCCGAGACCGGATGTTATGAGCGCGGTTGTGAGACTTAAGGTACTGGAAGACCCGCCCGTTCGGGTAAACGATCCCGACAGTATGTTTGCGATCGTTAAGGCAGCCTTCGGCCAGAGACGAAAAACACTTCAAAATGCGCTGATTAATGCTCAGGGAATAAGCTGCACAAAAGAAGAAGTCGCAAATGCCCTTGAAAGCATGGGACTTTCCCCTCTGGCAAGAGGAGAGGTGCTTTCACTCGCGCAATTTGCGAAGATATCGGATATTTTGGGGAAATAAATCGAAAGAAAAAGGAGAGACAAAATGTCTAATGCTCACAGATATAAGCTTGTATTAAATGCACCGCTAACCATAACCTTTGTGGCCATATGCGTTTTAGCGCTTGTTTTATCTTCCGTTACCGGCGGGAAGAGTGATCTGCTGGTTTTCGGAGTATATAGATCTTCTTTTTCCGATCCGCTTACGTATGTAAGGTTTTTTTGCCATATTTTCGGTCATGTGGACGTAAATCATCTAATAAACAATATGCTTCTGATCCTTATCCTCGGACCGATGCTTGAAGAAAGATACAGTCCGGGCCTTTTGGTCTTTGTGATAGTGATCACCGCTCTGCTGACCGGAGTCATTCATTTTATATTCTTCCCCGGTCAGATGCTTCTCGGTGCGAGCGGCATTGTGTTTGCATATATAGTGCTTGCTTCTGTCAGTGGTTTCAGACAAAGGGAAATCCCTATCACGTTTATAATCGTGGCAGCCGTTTATCTGGGGCAGCAGGTTTATTTGGGATTATTTAACAGTGATAATGTTTCACAACTTACACATATCATCGGCGGCGTTATCGGAGGAATCTGCGGATTCCGTTCCAGACGTTAATCGGTGAAACCGAGACTTCCGCGGAGCCATTTATACCCGAATGAGGAAAGAAGCTCGTGTTCTACCGTTACGTCACACATGGTCTTTGTAAATGTTTTATATATATCCTCTTCAGATTCAAATCCATATACATCGTAGAATATTTCATTAAATTTCTCGGTCTTTTCAGAGTCTGAAGGGTAATAGCCTTCGGAACGCGCTATTTCCTGATATATGTAGGGATATTTGACTTCGGGATCGGATATGTCCCGGAGCATTTTGTCGTATTGTTCTTTGGTCATTCCGGAGTATGAAAGGGCATCCATTCCGAGGTTCTGAATAAAATAATTATCGTAATACTTTCTGTAATACTCCATTCTGTCTGCAATCTCGTTTTCAACTTCGGGAGAAAACGTACAGGAAGCGACCAGTGAATCGATTGTTGTTTCAAAAGCTCTTTCTCTTGCTTCGCTTTCCTTAGCTGCAAGAAGCTCGTCTTTTGAGGCAGCACGGTATTCGTCAACGGTCTTATAAGAAGAGTTTGCCGATATGATCTCATCCGTAAGATCGGGGTAATATCTGTAGCGGATCTTTTTCAGGGTTATGGTGAAATCGACCGGTTTCCCCGCCAAGTCCGGGCTGTTGGGATAAGGATCGGGGAAAGCAAGGTTGAGAACTTTGGAATCTCCGATCTCAAGACCGAGAATACCTGATTCAAAACCATCTATCGTTTGGTTGGAACCGAGAGTAAGCTCGAAATCGGTTCCGGTTGTACCGGGGCTGTGTTCACCGTCAACTATTCCGTCGAAGTCGATCGTAACGATATCACCCAACATGGCGGGTCTGTCGGTTATTTCATGTAGCTCAACAAGTCCGAGGTCTTCAATATATCTGGTCTGAGCATCCAAAATCTCTTCTTCTGTGACAGATACTTCAGCGACATCAAGTGAAAGGTTCTTATAGTCGCCGAGAGTAACCTTTACGCCATAATCAGTATAATCGATAGGCTCTCTGGTCTCGGCATCCGTGCCTGAAACGTCCGATTCGGTTTCTGCCGAAGCATTTTCGCCGGCGGGTAGAGGTGATATGTCCGTTTCCTCACCGGAGACTGTGTAATTGGTGTCAGACTGTTCTTTTGAACTGTTTGCTTTTATAACGGTGACCAAAACGATCACAATTGCTATTACACCGAGAACGGCAAAAGAAGCTACTATAACCGCTGAAATTTTGGTGCTTCTGTTGTTCGCTGCCTCTTCGGGATCGATCTCGTCCTCGGAAATTTTAACGTTATAAAAACCGCCTTCGCTCCCGGTGACGCTGTCTTCAGCTGTGTCTGAAGGAAGATCCGGTGTAATATCTTCTGCAGAGTCTGCAGGAATGTCTGTGGGGATTTCTTCAGCTGTGTCTGCGGGAAGATCCGCTGAAATCTCTGCGGCGGAGTCTGCAGGAATGTCTGTGGGGATTTCTTCAGCTGTGTCTGCGGGAATGTTATCTATGATATCGTTGTCATTTGTTTGCTTGTTGTCGTCCAATTTTAGTTCTCCTCTTCATAATCATGATGTTCTACAATGCTGAAAGGCGGCCAGATCCTGAGCCATGCTTTTGCAAGAAGCTCATCGTCGGTTACGTAGAATTGATTCCAGGCACGTGAGTCTTTTGAAAAATTACGATTATCGCCCAGCATAAAATATCCGTCTTCGGGAATGGTTACCGGGCCGAAATCTTCTTTGTCGGGAGTTTCTTTAAGATAGGGCTCTTCAAGAGGTGTCTCGGAATCGTTTATATAGACGAGTCCGTCTTTGATCTCAAGTTTTTCACCGGGAAGACCGATGACTCTTTTAACAAATATTTCTTCTTCGTTGTCGGGATATTTAAAGAATACGATGTCACCTCTTTCGGGATCGCCAAAAACGTAAGAAAGCCGGTTTCCCAGATAGACATCATTAACCTTAAGAGTGTCACACATCGAGGAAGAAACAACTTCTGCTTTTATAATTATAAATTTAGTGATGAGGGTTGCCAGGATCAGCGCTATACCGATGATGATTGCCCAGCTTGCTACTTCGGAGATGATGTGATCTCTTTTTTCTTTGGGTGTCAGAGGTTTCTTCGCATTGTTTTTTGTCGTGCCGGATAGACCGGAATCTGCCTGAGGATTATCGGATCCGACAGGTTCGGAAACGGCGGGATCGTTTTGGGATACGTTGTTTTCCAATGAGTCTTTTTTATCTTCCATGTTAAGATATCCTTTCATAAATATACCAAAGTAAAGAGATATTCATCTTTTATATAAATATTCATGTGCTGCGGCGACGAGGCAACTATAATTATCGTCTTGGCATGAATGAAATTATATTGTATAACCGGTTTAATTTCAAGTATGCGACAAGTCTTAAACTGTGAACAATTAGCGAATTCTGCAGTATTGAGTAAATCAGGAGTATCTTTACCAAAGTAAAAAAGGATGCTTTAGGGAAGCATCCTCTTTTTGGAGAAGGTATTTTTGTTACTTATGGGGTGTAGCAAAAACTATATAATGTATTGGGGTTTACGAGTATTATTATACTCACCCGGAGAATGAAGTGTGCACAAAGATAATCGTAATTTGGATTTTTTTTTGTAAAAATTGTACATATCGATCATTCGGGCTCAACATCGGAAACGGGGGTGCTGAATAACGATTCGAATTCGGCACCTGTGATCCTTTCTTTGTCTATAAGCAGTGCAGCGCAACGATGCAGAACATCGATGTTGTCGTTGATGAGACGCTTGGCTTCTTTGTAGCATTCATCGATGATCGATCTTACTTCGGAGTCGATCCGGCCTGCCGTGTCTTCGCTGTAGCGCTTTGTATGAGCAAGATCGCGACCGATAAACACTTCGTCGTCGTCATTTGAATAACAAACCAGGCCGAGACTGTCGGAAAAACCGAAACGCGTCACCATATCACGGGCAAGAGCGGTAGCATTTTTTATATCCTGCGATGCGCCTGTGGTTATATCGTCAAAAATGATCGATTCAGCGGCACGTCCGCCCAGATTGACAATGATATCCTGACGGAGCTTGCCCTTTGTGTAATGCATATTGTCCTTATCGGGAAGCGGCATTGTGAAACCTGCGGCACCCTGTCCTGTAGGAATGACGGATACTGTGTAAACAGGGCCTTCGTCGGGAAGTACATGGAACAGGATAGCATGACCCGCTTCGTGATATGCCGTGATCTTTTTGTCGTGAGGGGAAATAATACGGCTCTTCTTCTCGGAACCTATTCCTATTCTGATGAGAGACTTTTTAACGTCTTCATCGGTTATGAAAGCACGATTGTGAGTTGCGGCATTTATGGCAGCCTCATTCATAAGATTTTCAAGATCTGCACCTGTGAATCCGGCTGTTGTACGGGCTATTTCGGTAAGATTGACGTCATCGGCAAGAGGCTTGTTTTTTACATGCACGCGGAGAATATCCTCTCGCCCCCTGGAATCGGGTCTGGAAACTATGATCTTACGATCAAAACGTCCGGGACGAAGGATCGCGGGATCGAGGATATCCACACGGTTTGTAGCGGCAAGAACGATGATGCCCTTGTTAGATTCAAAACCGTCCATTTCAACAAGCATCTGATTAAGAGTCTGTTCTCGTTCGTCATGACCACCGCCCATACCGGTACCACGTCTGCGGGCAACGGCATCGATCTCATCGATGAAAATGATACAGGGGCTGTTTGCCTTGGCCTTTGTGAAAAGATCTCTTACACGGGAAGCACCAACACCGACGAACATCTCAACGAAGTCGGAACCGGAAATGGGAAAGAAAGGAACTTTTGCTTCGCCGGCTACGGCTTTTGCAAGCAGAGTTTTACCGGTACCGGGAGGCCCCTCAAGGAGTATTCCTTTGGGAATACGGGCTCCGAGCAGGGCATATTTGCGTGGATCGATGAGAAAATCAACAACTTCGGCAAGCTCTTCTTTTTCTTCGATAAGACCTGCAACGGAATTAAAATTGTAGTTGTCGGATATGTCCTTTACCATCTGGGCTCTGCTTTTGCCAAAGTCCATAACCTTTGAGCCTGTATTTCCGCCCGTTCTTGTAAGCATAATGAAGAGGAAGACAAAAAGCAGTAAAATGACAATATAAGGAATGATCGTGGCAAACAGCGAATAATCATCGTCTACGTTCGCCATATAATACGGTACGTTATTTTCTCTGGCAAGATTTTCCACGTCCTTGACATCGGAACTGTAGAAGAAATAAGAATTGCCGTCTTTAGAGTGGAAAGTTATCTCGCCCGTAGGTACCTGAACGTTGGGGCTTATGCTTACGGAGGTGATATTTCCCGCAGCGAGTTCGCTTTCAAAATAGGTACGGCCGGACTCTGTAGGCTTGTTTTTGCTTAATAAGTTTGAAAAAACGAGCGCTAAAATAAGACCGAACAATATGAAAAAATAGATTATTATACCTTTGTTATTCTTTGTGATCATGTTCTCCCTGTAATCCGCATCCGATTGGATTAAGCCCGGAGAACGTCAGTTCAGCGCATGCTTCGGAGCGGCTGTGTAATTCGTTTTATCACCTGACTGAGGTATAGGTGATTTCAAGTATAGTCTGCGTTTCGGCAGAAACCCGAAAAATATCGCATCGCCTTATACCGGGAATCCAGATGACATCGTTTTCGCATACGACGATCGGGATGTTTTGGGCTTGTTTTGCAGTGATCCCGGCTTCGCGAAATACTTTTGCCACTTCTTTATGACGAACACGACCGCCGATCGTAACCGGCATCGTGTCACCCGGAAGAGGATAACGAAATCGCAGATTAACACTAATATTATCATAATCAAACCATTTGGTACAGTTTTTATTTGATGATGGATCCGAGGCATCGTGAGCTATCAGGTCATGGGCGTATCTGACCTGGTCGCCTGTGAATTTCCTGCAGGTGAAAAATGGTTCGGCAGGCGCTTTGTCAATTAAGGAGGCGCTTTTGCCGATCAGGATATTGTCACGTGTTCTGAGGGCGAAAAGTCCGTACGGAAGAGATACGGTCTTTGATGTTTCCGCTTCCGTAAGGGCATTTATCGAATCTATGTGGGCACGGGAAATGTCCTTGAGAGATATCGTCAGCTTTGCGATCAGAAGCCTTAAAATACTTGAAACAATAGTGGGATGGAGGCCTTTTAGGAACATAACGCTTATGCTGACTTCGTTGTCATGCACGGCTGCAGAACCGCCTGATACAGCGTCTTCAAGAATTTGGCGGGCCGAGGACAGTACATAATCGGACAAATCGGACATGTCCTCGGCAAAACTGCACAGATGGTTTACGGAACGTGAATTGATCTGTGAGGTGAGCAGGGGGAATATCATGCTCCTGAGCCTGTTACGGGTATGCTCGTCAGAGAGGTTAGTCGAATCGGTACGATAAGTTATTCCCGCTTCCGAAAGGATCTCTTCGATCTCGGTGCGAGGTGTGGAAAGCAGCGGACGGATAAGTTTAATGCCTTCGCGGTATGTGACGGGTTTGATACCGACTGCGCCGGTAATCCCGCTTCCGCGTAAAAGATTGAGAAGAACCGTTTCTGCGCGGTCATTCATATTGTGAGCGAGGGCAACTGCCGATGCCGATAATTCGCGCGCAATGTCAAAAAGTGCCTTGTAGCGGACTTCGCGTCCGGCTTCTTCAAGAGTCTTGCCTTCTTTGGAGGCAATGGCGGGGACGTCTGCACGGATACATGAAAACGGGATTGAGTGATAATTACAGAAATCCCTTACAAAAGCTTCGTCATCATCGGCTTCTTTTCCTCTTATTCCATGGTTGACGTGGACTACATGGAGCGTTAGGGGGATTTCTTTGGATAGCTCCATGAGACAAAAAAGCATGCACATCGAATCGGCGCCTCCTGAAACAGCAGCAATGATGCAGTCGTCGATTGTGAGCATGTTGTTATCTTTGATATATGAAGCAATGTTATTGTCCATTAAATGATCATTCCTCAGGTTTGATGATTGTTTCGTTGGGATCAATCAGACCTATATCGCGTGCCGCCTCTTCAATGTAATCGTCGGTAGAGCGGTATTTGATCTCGTCCTCCATTTCGCGGGTCTTTTCGTGAGCCGCCTGTATTGCATTGTTGTATTCGGTAAGTTCCCTTTGCTTTTCTTCGAGTTCTTCGTTTACCTGACTTGTTTTATAAATCAAAATGCTGCTTAGAAGGAGTACAAGAATAGCAATCAGCCATATAATAAGACTGGACTTTTTTTCCTTTATGACCGGTTTATCTGCCATTGCTTTCTCCTTCCGAAAATATGAAAATGATCAGCGACTCGGTTGTTTTACAAATATTTATACATCAGTCCCGCTTCTTCTTTACTTTGAGTGTCAAGTATCTTGAGCACTTCCACGCGGACTGTCTTGGCGCCCAGTGTTATGCCGATCACATCGCCGACCTTGACTTCGAGTGAAGCCCGGGCAATCTTGTCGTTGACTGTAACGCGTCCGGCGTCACAAGCTTCGTTTGCAATTGTGCGTCTCTTGATGAGACGCGATACTTTAAGGTATTTGTCTAAACGCATAATAATATTCCAATACTGCATCTCCCGGGGAGCTGCTTTCACTGCATCTCGCGCACTGCGTGCGCGCTCTGAAAGCAAGCTTTCACCGCATCTCGCGCACTGCGTGCGCTCGATGAACGTTTACTCGGCCGTCGAATAAGAGACTGCGTCTCTTCCCCCGCACTCCCGGGGAGCTGCTTCTGAAAGCAAGCTTTCACCGCATCTCCCCGGGAGTGCGGGGGAAAGCTGCGCTTTCATTCGACGGCGCTCGCTATCGCGCAAAAAAAGCCACTGTACCGAAGGCACAGTGGCTGATTGATCATTGATTAGGCATTAACAGTATCTTTTAAAGCCTTGCCTGCCTTGAACTTAGGTGCCTTTGAAGCAGGAATGTTGATAGCCTTCTTTGTCTGAGGGTTTCTGCCCTTTCTAGCTGCTCTCTTGGAAACTTCAAATGTTCCGAAACCAACTAACTGAACCTTGTCGCCCTTCTTGAGCTGTGCGGTTACAACATCGATGAAAGCCTTTAATGCCTTCTCGGAATCCTTCTTGGATAACTCTGCCTTGTCAGCGATTGCTGCTACTAATTCAGCCTTGTTCATGAATACATCCTCCTAATATGACTTGATATCAATCCCACCGGATTTATGGTGCTGTCTGCACTACATGTCTATTTATAATCTTTTTAATCACTTTTGTCAAGATAAAAGCGCATAAAATCTAACTTTTCTATAACAAAATGAGCGGTTTAGAAAAGAATAGGTGTTTGACTTCACGAAAAGCAAAAATACAAAGCCGAAGTGCCTTAAACTATGCAAATAAGCAAGCCTGATATTGACATACAGGTCATCTTTTTTTATCATGAGGGCTGTAGGGAACGGAGCTTAAGAGGAGGTTCTGTATGTCGATATTATCGTGTAATCACGTTACTCTCGGATATGACGGGAAAGAGATACTCAGTGATGTGGATTTTGCTGTGGGAAAAGACAGTTATCTTTGTGTGATCGGGGAGAACGGAGCAGGAAAAAGTACATTGATCAAGGGTCTTTTGGGGCTGATCAAACCGATGAAGGGTAAGTTTATCCCCGGAGAAGGTTTTAAGATGAATGAGATAGGATACCTGCCTCAGCAGACAGACATACAAAGAGATTTTCCGGCCAGTGTTAAAGAAGTGGTCCTTTCCGGATGCGGAAACAGGCTCGGAAGGCGCCCGTTCTTTTCGGCAGAGGAAAGAGAACTGGCGCTTGAGAAGATGAACGCCATGGGAATATATAATTTAAGGAAGAAAAGTTATCAGGAGCTTTCGGGCGGCCAGCAGCAGCGAGTCCTTTTGGCACGTGCTCTGTGCGCGACAAAAAGCCTGCTGCTGCTTGACGAACCCGTTACGGGACTTGATCCTTTGGCAACGACGGAGCTTTATGAACTCATAGCAAAGATCAATAAGGAAGAAAAGATAGCCGTTATCATGGTAACTCATGATCTGAAGGCGGCCCAGAAGTATTCGAACCATATTCTTCACCTTGCCCATAAGCAGCTTTTCTTTGGAAAAACACAGGAATATGTGGCTGATGAGAACGGTGAAGCAGTCAATATTATCGACAGATATGTAAAAAACAAGGAAAAAGGCGAAACAGACAAGCAGAATTGTTGATATTTGGCGTTTGGAGTAATATAATACAAAAGCCTGAAGATAGGTCGGGATAAGGGAGAAAGACGGAAACGGTCGGAATCGTTTCCAAATCGGAGAGTTACAGGGATACGGAGGAACACCGTGAGCGATTATACTAGACACGCAGCATTTTGCGACGGGACCGCGAGCTACAGGATACCGGCGCAGCCAAAGCCGGGAGATGAGCTTAGACTCAGGCTTAGGGCAGCTGCCACGGAAGGTCTCGAAGCGTATATTTTCATCAACGACTCGGAGGGAGAGCGTCTAAATGCAGTTGAAGTGCAAGGCAGATTCGTTTATTTCGAATATGTCATGACGTGCCCCGACGAGCTGTTTACATACTATTTTTTGATAAATGACGGAAGCGATGCTTTTTTCTATACATCGGCGGGCGCAGAGGAAGGAGCGCGTCCCGAATACAGGTTCCGCATCATGCCGGGCTTTTCGACTCCCGAATGGGCCAAAGGTGCCGTCATGTATCAGATATTCACAGACAGATTCTGCAACAGCGACCCCACAAATTCGGTTCTTGATGACGAATATTCGTATCTGGGAAAGCACGTAAAAAGAGTGATCGATTGGAACAAGCTTCCGGAGACCGAGGATATCCGTAATTTCTACGGGGGAGATCTGTCCGGGGTAAAAAAGAAGTTTGATCACCTTAGTTATATGGGCGTTGAAGCCATCTACTTTAATCCATTGTTTGTTTCGCCGTCTAACCACAAATATGACACCCAGGATTATGACCACATAGATCCTCATTTTACGCTCATTTCGCGAGATGAGGGGGATCTCCTTGCACCGGGTGACGAAGATAATTCACATGCAACCCGTTATATCACGAGGGTCGCCGATCTCGACAATCTGAAGGCGAGCAATGAATTTTTTGCCGAATTCGTAAAGGAAGCTCATGAAAGGGGCATCCGGGTTATTCTGGACGGCGTGTTCAATCATTGCGGATCGTTCAATAAGTGGCTCGACAGGCAGCTGATCTATGACAGGACTCCGGGATATGAAAAAGGGGCTTATGTCAGCGAAAACAGTCCTTACAGAACATTCTTCAATTTCAGAAAAGACAACTGGCCGAACAATGATTCATATGACGGATGGTGGGGGCATCCGACTCTTCCGAAACTTAACTACGAGGAGTCGCCCGAACTGTTTGAGTACATAATGAGAGTAGCGGAAAAATGGGTTTCGCCTCCCTACAGTGCCGACGGATGGAGACTTGATGTTGCGGCCGATCTCGGCATGACGCCCGCATTTAATCATTTCTTCTGGAAAGAGTTCAGAAGGAGAGTAAAGGCGGCCAATCCCGAAGCGATAATAATCGCAGAAAATTATGAAGAATCGGAAAGCTGGCTGCTCGGAGACGAGTGGGATACGATAATGAACTACGAAGCCTTTATGGAGCCGGTGGGATGGTTCCTGACGGGCATGGATAAACACAGTGACGCTTACAGAGGTGAGCTGCTGGATAATAATAATGCGTTTTGGGCAACGATGCGTCACAATATGGCAAAGATGGACACTCCTTCGCTCCAGACTGCCATGAACCAGCTTTCGAACCATGATCATGCCCGTTTTATGACAAGGACCAACAGGCGTGTCGGAAGACTTTCAAGCCTCGGCAGTGCAGCTGCGTCCGAAGGAATAAGACCGAATTGTATGCGTGAAGCAATAGTTATCCAGGCTACATGGCCGGGTGCGCCGTGTGTCTACTACGGCGATGAGGCGGGTCTGTGCGGATGGACGGATCCCGACAACAGAAGAACATTTCCCTGGGGCAGGGAAGATCTCGGACTGATGGATTTTTACAAGCAGCTTCTCGGTATGCACAAAGCATACAATGTATTAAAGACGGGGTCTTTCAAGTATCTGACGGGTACAAAGGGAGTGATCTCCTACGCTCGTTTTAATGAAGAAGACGTGTTTATTGTTGCTGTAAACAATAACGATTATGATATAAATATCGATATTCCCGTTTGGGAAACAGGCATAACCGACGAAACCGTTTTGGTCAGAATGGTCATCACATATGATGGCGGATATTCGTATTCGGCTGAAATGTACAGACTGGAAAACGGGGTGTTGGGGCTTCATATGGACAGGCAAAGCGCATTGGTTTTCAAAAACCTTCCTTCCGTTTTCCTGCCCGGCGGTCCGGAACGTACATACTGAAAACATGCACAAAAGGAATGCGACATGAAAAAAAAGAAGAAGGAAAACGGAAAGCTCACAGAAATGCTGGAACTCCTTGACAGGCATTATCCGAGAACGGAAAGTTTTCTTGTGTTTGCACAGCCCTGGCAGCTGCTTATAGCAACGATACTTAGTGCTCAATGCACTGATGACCGCGTTAATGAGGTGACGAAAGTTCTTTATGCGCGGTTCGGGACGCTTCGTGAACTTGCACAGGCCGATCCGGCAGAGGTAGAAGAAATAATAAAACCGGTAGGCTTGTTCAGAGCAAAGACGGTCTCCGTTATTGGATGCGCAAAACAGCTTTGTGAGAGATTTGACGGAAAGGTGCCCGAAAAAACGGAAGACCTTATTTCACTGCCGGGGGTCGGCAGAAAAACGGCAAATGTCGTTAGATCTCACGTGTTCTTACTGCCATCGGTAGTAGTGGATACACATGTAAAAAGAGTATCAAGAAGACTTGGACTTACAGATACGGATGATCCGGTAAAGGCAGAGTTTCAGTTGATGGAAAAGCTCCCTGAAGATCATTGGAGCAGGATAAATATACAGTTTATGTCGCTGGGACGGGAAATCTGCAAGGCACGATCACCCAAATGCCGGGAATGTTTTTTGTCACAGTACTGTGAATTCGCCGGTGAAAGCAGAAAAAAGCCGGCGGGGGGACCATAAGCGTCGCGGCTTGTGCCTTCGGCGGGAGAAAATACTTGTCATACGCCCCGATCTGTCTTAAAATTGTGTAAGGTGTCGGCTTTTTCGCGAAGTCTGCCATAACCGGACAAACGAGCCGCATAATCGAGAAGTGAATAGGCTTCATCGGTTCTGCCGACATCGGAGAGCAGGTCGGAGGCTTTTTCACAATCGGAAATAAGAAGTGCAAAGTCTGAATCGGCCTGAGAGAGAGCAGTGAAATTTGAAGTTCCGTATTTGAGCTTTAGGTCTGTGTTGGTCATTTCGCTCAGGTCGATAAGCTTTTTGCCCTTAAGAGAATGCAGTTCTTCGAGGACTGCGGTAAGTTCGTCGGAATCGTCCGGCAGCGAGACCGGAATGACACTTTCGTCCATTTCCGCATATGGGAGATCGTCGATCCGGGCGGTCGGGGTAAAGGAAGCACGGCGTTCACGCTCCCAGAAATCTTCGTTTGTATATGAACTGTGGCGATCTGCTTTTAGTCTTTCATAGGTGAACCACAGCAAAAATATTAAAAAAAGACCCAGAAACATGGTGAATTGCCTCCGTTAGTTTTGTGTGTCATAACAGATTGTAAGACGATCGGTTTGCGGAGATGATATTCACCGGATAATGAAAGGATGCAAAATGAGTTTTAACAAAAAAACAAGAAAAACTTTTGCGATTATTATTTGCGTGATCCTTGTACTTGCCATGGTGGCACCGCTGGTTATCGCCATTACGAATCTTTGATGTCATTCATAAGTATATTGGATTCGATTAAAAACATCAAGAGAAGCATGATTGCGGATATTATTATGACGGATGTACATTAAGAGGTAATCGTATGGATATTGTCCTCGTCGGAAGGATCGCGGAGCGGGCAGCACTTGAAACGGCGCAAAAGAACAGGGAAAAACTATCGAAGATCTATCCTTCGTCCTATCTTTTGAACGGAATATCGAGCCTTCAGGTGGAATTTGCCGATAATGATACGCTTATGGAGGCTCTCAGACAAAGTGCATATATGAATGTGCTTTCGGACGAGTCTCTTGCGGACGCTCTATGGAGAATGGGCGAGGAATTCGGTAAAGGGCTGAGAGTGAACAGAGATGATATTCCTGTCGCTCAGTTTGCAGTAGAGATGGCCGAAATCGATGGACGTGATCCGGTAAAAAGCGACAGCACGGGATGTGTGCTTTATGTGACCGATAATTCGGGCCCTGTCTGCGAAGAACTTAGAGAAAAGAAGGTTCCGTGCAAAGTTATCGGATATCTGACCGATGACAACGACAGATGCCTGATCGGGGAGTCTGTGAGGTCGTTCCTTACGAGACCGCCCGCGGATGGCTGATGAATATGCAGATTACAAACTCCCGCCGGGGGTATGCTCTTGGTTTTGGGACGCTTGAAAAATATGATTCTCTTTGGAGGAATTATTATGAAGGAAAAAATATTAAGAATTATAGAAAAGAATTCGAGGATAACAACCGAGGAACTGGCGATCATGCTCGGAGCTGCAAGGGAAGAGGTTGAAACGGCGCTTGCGGAGATGGAAACAGATAAGATCATCTGCGGATATCCTACGCTTATTGATTGGGACAAGCTTTCGGGCGAAAAGATCACGGCGCTTATAGAAGTCAAGGTTACGCCGCAGCGCGGACAGGGCTTTGACAGGATAGCGGAACGCATTTTTAAGTTTGATGAGGTGGAGACTGTTTATCTCATGTCGGGCGGCTTTGATCTTACAGTCATCATCCGGGGCAAGAGTATGAGGGAAGTCGCGGGATTCGTTTCGGCGAAGCTGGCGCCGATGGAAGCCGTACTCAGCACTGCCACGCATTTCGTGCTCAAAAGGTATAAGGAGAACGGAATCGTTATGCAGAACGATGAACAGGATGAGAGGATGATAGTTTCACCATGAGAGACCCGTTAAATAAAAAGATCGTCGGGATAAAGCCTTCGGGAATAAGAAAATTCTTTGATGTTGTAAGTGAGATGAAGGATGCGATCTCACTCGGTGTGGGCGAACCCGATTTTGAAACACCCTGGCATATCAGGGAAGAGGGCATTTATTCACTTGAAAAAGGGAGAACCTATTACAGTTCAAATGCTGGAATTAAAGAGCTCAGAATAGAGATCTGCAAGTACTTAAAAAGAAGATTTGATCTTGAATACGATCCGCTGAAGGAAATACTTGTTACCATAGGCGGAAGCGAAGCGATCGATATGGCACTCAGAGTTATGCTTGAGGAGGGTGACGAGGTGATCCTTCCGCAGCCGAGCTACGTATCATACGAACCCTGTGTGGTGATGGCCGGAGGAAAGCCTGTGATCCTTGAGCTTAAGGAAGAGAATGAATTCAAGCTTACACGCAGGGATCTGCTTGCAGCGATCACAGATAAGACAAAGATACTGATCCTTCCTTTCCCCAACAATCCCACGGGATCTGTTATGTCGAAGCAGGAACTGGCTGAGATCGTTGATGTTATAATCGAAAAAGACATTTTTGTACTGTCGGATGAGATATATGCCGAGCTTACATACGGTGAGAAGCATGTTTCGATTGCTTCGTTTCCGGGGATGAAGGAGAGGACCATAGTTATAAACGGGTTTTCGAAATCATATGCTATGACGGGATGGAGACTCGGATATGCGGCAGGACCGGAGGTGATCATCAGGCAGATACTGAAGCTTCACCAGTTTGCCATAATGTGCGCACCCACGACATCTCAGTATGCAGCGGTGGAGGCTCTTAAAAACGGAGACCAGGATGTTGCGATGATGTGTGAGGCATATGACGGAAGACGCCGCTTCCTGATCCATGAGCTTAGAAGAATGGGGCTTTCGTGCTTCGAGGCAAGGGGCGCATTTTATGTATTTCCCTGCATAAAAAGCCTTGGAATGACGAGCGAAGAGTTCGCTACCGCGCTTCTCAACGAGGAAAAGGTTGCGGTCGTTCCGGGCACCGCTTTCGGAGACTGCGGAGAAGGATTCCTGCGCATTTCATACGCATATTCGATAGATAAGATAAAAGTAGCGCTTGAAAGGATCGAGAGATTCATAAATGCGCACAGATGATTTATTAAAGGTATTGTAGGTCAGTGAAAGTAACTATATTACGTAACAACTCTTAATACGATGTTGTTTGTAAAGCTAAGGAGGGACCGTTTGGCAACTACTATAAATGTTGAGTATATTAATCCGATTCTTAAAGCAACCGTGACGGTTGTCAGAGATGCATGCCGCCTTGATGTTGCGATCGGAAAGCCGTCGCTTTCGGAAGCAAGCTTTACCGATGATGAGTTTCTGATCCTTATGGGTATCACCGGAGAAATGAAAGGGCAGGCTATCATAGATTTCCCTATTGAAGGAGGAAAGGCGATAGCTTCTGCCATGTGCATGATGCCTATAGAGTCGCTTGATGAACTTGCTCAAAGCGCTATATGCGAGCTTTGCAACATGATACTCGGTAATTCGGCTACACTCTATTCCGTAGCCGGCAGGGTGATCGATATCACGCCGCCCACGATCTGTACCGGTAACGTTGTGTTTAACGCAAACTATGCCGCAAACATTAAGATTCCGATCCTTAAAGACGGGGAAAGACTTTTCGATATCAATATTGCCATTAAGGGTGATGACTGAAAAAGAAATATAAAAGGCCGGCCTGAGAGCGCGGAGACACTTGACCACAGGCCGGGATAAAGAACAATGAACATAGTATTACTTGAACCTGAGATCCCTTCGAACACAGGCAATATCGGAAGAACCTGTGTGGCCACGGGAAGCTCGCTTCATCTCATCAAACCGCTTGGTTTTGAACTGGATGAAAAACACCTGAGAAGGGCGGGGATGGATTATTGGAAATCCATTGACCTGCATATTTATGAGAACTACGAAGATTTTTGCAATAAAAACGGCAGCGCGGTGATGCATTTTGCGACGACCAAAGGGCAGAAGATGTACACGGAAGCCGATTTCGGTCCGGATGATTTTATCATGTTCGGTAAGGAGAGCAGAGGAATTCCGGAGGAAATCCTGATAGAACACCCCGAAAGCTGTATCAGGATTCCGATGCTGGGAGATATAAGATCCCTGAATCTCGGCAATTCGGTAGCGATCGTTCTGTACGAAGCTCTCAGACAGAACAACTTTATGGGTCTCAATCCGACCGGACATTTACATCGCCTGTGCTGGCCCGGTGATAATTAAAAGGACAATGAAAGAAAAAACACTAAGAACACTTGAATATCACAAGATAATCGAAAGATTATCGAGTTGTGCGGGTTCCGCGTGCGGCAAAGAAAGATGCAGAGAGACACTGCCGCTCACCGATCTCGGTGAGATAGAGCGTCTTCAGGAAGAAACGCAGGATGCGCTCTCCAGAATCTATGCCCACGGGAGCCTTTATTTTTCCGGAATTCATGATATCCGGGCAGCGGTAAAAAGGCTGGACATGGAAGCAGGTCTGTCGGCCGGAGAGTTGTTACACATCGGATCGCTCCTTACGGCTGTAAAAAGGATACGTGATTACGGCGCAGGAGACGAAAGAGAGGATTCTCTTACGGAACGTTTCAGAATGCTCGAGCCGCTCGTTTCCATAGCAAACGAAATTGACAGATGCATCATTTCAGAAGAGGAGATAGCCGATGACGCTTCTCCGGGACTGAAAAATGTAAGACGTCAGATGCGTCTCACGAATGACAGGATCCGTGATCGTCTCTCAAGTATTGTAAGCTCAAATGACAATAAAACATATCTTCAGGACAATATAATAACGATGAGAGACGGCAGATTCTGCATCCCCGTAAAGAGTGAGTACAAAAACCGTTTTCCCGGAATGATCCATGATCAGAGTTCTAAAGGATCTACCACGTTTATAGAGCCGCTCGAGATTGTAACGCTCAACAATGAACTGCGTGAACTTGCCGTAAAAGAGCAGGAGGAGATCAAAAAGGTGTTGAAGACGCTCTCTGAAATGCTGGTACCGCATGTTCAGGAGCTTGAATTTGACACTGAGACATTAACTGCTTTTGATGTCATCTTTGCGCGCGCAATGCTCGCAAAGAGCATGAAAGCCTCGCGGCCTGTATTTGGCACGGACGGTATGATCGACATCAGAAAAGGACGTCACCCTCTTATAGATCCTGCGAAGGTGGTACCGATAGATATCCGCCTTGGCGGTGATTTTACAATGCTGGTGATCACAGGACCGAACACAGGCGGAAAAACGGTTTCGCTCAAAACGGTCGGACTTTTTACGCTTATGGGACAGTCCGGACTTCATATACCTGCATTTGACGGATCAAGACTGTCGGTATTCGACAACGTGTATGCCGATATCGGAGATGAACAGAGTATTGAGCAGAGTCTTTCTACATTTTCGTCACATATGACAAATACAGTGTCAATCCTTAGGGAGGCGGACGAAGGGTCTCTTGTACTTTTTGACGAACTTGGTGCGGGAACCGATCCGACGGAAGGCGCAGCTCTTGCGAGGGCGATCTTGTCGTATCTGCATGAGCGTTGTATTCATGTTATGGCAACGACTCATTATGCGGAGCTTAAGGCGTATGCACTTTCGGAACCGGGGGTATGTAATGCATGCTGTGAATTTGACGTGGCTACATTATCACCCACATATAAGCTCCTGATCGGAGTACCCGGAAGAAGTAACGCATTTGCGATATCCGGGAAACTCGGTCTCCCGGAAGAGCTTATTGCGAGAGCACGCGGATATATGACTCAGAAAGAAAAAAGTCTCGATGATGTTATAGAAGGCCTCAGTGCGAGTCGTCTTGAATATGAGCAGAAAAATGAAAAGGCGTCCGAAACTCTCGGTGAAGCCGAAAGGCTTAAAGAACGTCTTGCTCAGAAGAACGAGAAGCTGGATGCAACCAGGGAAAAGATAATCGAAAACGCACGCGAAGAAGCTGAAAAAATTCTGAGAGAGGCAAAAGAATTTGCCGACACGACGATCAGAAAAATCAACAAACTCGCCGGATCGGGTGCACCGATGAGAGAACTTGAGGAAGAAAGGGGAGCGCTCAGGGATAGACTTTCGGGAGCGGAAAGAAAGAAAAAATCAGCTTCTAAGAAACCGGGAACTCCGATCACAGATCCTTCTCAGCTGAAGATCGGTGACAACGTACATGTGATATCACTTAATGTTGACGGAAAGATAGTATCACTTCCCGGCAGAAAGGGAGAGGTAACGGTTTCGATGGGCGCTATGCGAACAATCGTAAATGTGAGCGACCTGGAAACGGCTGAAGCGCCTCCGGAGCAACAGAAGAGTGAGAAAACCGGCGTAGGGGCGATCAAGATACAGAAGGCATATGACGTCGGAATGTCGGTGAACGTTATCGGAATGAGAGTCGACGAGGCACTGCCGGTTGTCGAAAAGTATCTCGATGACGCATATCTTGCAGGATTGCAAAATGTTTCGGTGATCCACGGAAGAGGTACGGGGGCATTAAAAGATGCTGTACACGGATTACTTAAAAGACTGAAATACGTTTCTTCTTATCGTTTCGGAACATTTCATGAAGGCGACAGGGGAGTAACGATCGTAGAATTCAAACAGGGTAATTGAACTGGGTAGATTGGTAATCAAGGGAAACGGGAAGGTTAGTATGGATAATTCAAAAAAGATATTGATAGTTGATGATGATAACAATATTGCCGAGTTGATCTCGTTGTATCTCACCAAGGAGCGTTATGAAACAGCTATAGCTTTGGACGGGGAGGAAGCAATTTCTCTCTTCGGAGAGTTTCAGCCGGATCTTATCATACTTGATATCATGCTTCCCGGAATCGATGGCTATGAGGTTTGCAGGAGGATCAGGCAGACTTCGGCTGTCCCCATAATCATGTTGTCGGCAAAGGGCGAAACATTTGACAGGGTTCTGGGACTCGAAATAGGAGCCGATGATTATATGGTCAAACCTTTTGACTCGAAAGAACTTGTTGCCAGAGTAAAGGCGGTATTGAGACGTAATCCGATCGGATTTGGCTTGAGTGAAAAAAATGAGAGTGACAGTAAAAAGGTTTCATATACAGATATTACCGTAAGTCTGTCGGATTATACCTGCCGATATAAAGGGGTATTGGTTGATATGCCGCCCAAGGAGATGGAGCTTCTTTATTTTCTCGCTACTTCGCCCAACAGGGTATTTACAAGGGAACAGCTTCTCGAACAGATTTGGGGTTATGAGTATCCGGGAGATACCAGAACGGTAGATGTACATATAAAGAGATTGAGGGAAAAGCTTCCCGATGCCGGAGAATGGAGGATTTCAACGGTTTGGGGAGTCGGTTATAAATTTGAGGTGCGAAGATAATTATGAAGATACCGGTAAAGGTGATCATATGCTATGCGCTGACTGTTTTTGTGCTTTTTCTGTGTGCCAATACTGTTTTGGAGAGTGAAATAAGAAAAGATATTGCTCAGGAATACAGGCAAAATCTTTCGGAATATGCCACAGAACTGGCCGACGGATATATCGTCAGGTTTTACGATTCAAAGTACACACTTCGGCAGATGCGTGATCAAGTGACGATGCTGAGTGATATACTTGGGCGCAGAATATGGATCATTAACAGCAAAAACAAAGTGGTGGTTGACTCGGAAAGTGCAAAGATCCTCGATCTTGCGGTGATCGATCCGGATTTTGTCTATAAGACATACCATGAAAATGTTATGATCGCAGATGTCCTCGAAGAAGAGATGCTCGCCGTGACGGCACCGGTGCTCTACAATTTTTCGGTTAAAGCATATGTATGTGTGCTTGCGCCGGAGAGGGAGGTGCAGGAAAGCATAACGGACAGGATGAACGAGATCAATCTTGAACTCTTGATCGTTTGTATGTTTATGGCAATGTCATATTTTGTTATTTATTTAATAGCCGCTTATCCTACGAGGAAAATCAGAAAAGCATCCATCGAGTATGCAGCCGGTAATTATTCATATAAACTCAAATGCCGAACACATGATGAATATAATGACCTGACGAATGCGATCAACTACATGGTAGATCGAATAAAGCAGGTTGATGATTACCAAAAAAAATTCATAGGCAATGTATCCCACGATTTCAGGTCGCCGCTTACATCGATTAAGGGATATGCTGAAGCGATCAAGGATGGAACGGTACCCGAAGAGGCCAGACATAAATATCTGGATGTTATCCTCTTTGAAGCGGACAGACTTTCAAAGCTTACATCTGATCTCCTTGATCTTAACAGGATCGATACAAGCGGATTGATGCTTGAGATTACGAGTTTTGATATAAACGAATCGATCAAAAAAACAGCGGCTTCATTTGAGGGAACATGCCTGAAGAAAAAGATCAGCATAGAATTGGCGTTTGCCTCTAAAAGCACGTTTGTCGATGCGGATCTTGGGAGAATCCAACAGGTTCTTTATAACCTGATAGACAATGCGATCAAATTCTCACGACCTCAATCGGTCATTGAGATAGAAACGGAGGAAAAAGGCGCAAAGGCGCTTGTTCGCGTAAGGGACCACGGTGAAGGAATCAGCAGGGAAAACATAAAGCGTATCTGGGAACGTTTTTATAAGCAGGATTCCTCAAGAGGCAAGGATAAGAAGGGGACCGGGCTCGGGCTGTCAATCGTAAAAGAGATCATTACGGCCCATGATGAAAACATCAATGTTATAAGTACTGAGGGAGTAGGAACGGAATTTACTTTTACACTTCCAATCTCGGGTGGTTAAGCAGAGTTGCCCAATGATTAATACATTTTTATGTATTTGCAGTTAATGAAGCATTTAAGAAATGTTTCGTCAGAGGAAAAGAGCATGGATAATAACAATATTGATAAGACCCAGGAACAAGACAAAGAAAAGAGCTTTATCACCGAAAAAATCAAGCCCAAGACCAGAAGAAAGGTTAAGAAGGTTCTTGAGGTTTGTGGTTTTGCCCTTTTGGCAGCAGTGATCATCGGATTTGTTTCGAGGATAGTGTTTGTTTTGTCGGAAGATCCGGTAAATAAAATACTGGGAGTTGAAGAAAAAATACCCGATCAGCCTATACCGAATCAGATCAGATCGGAAGTAAGACTTTCAATGCCGGATGATGAGGGAAGGATCAGTCCGTCGATAGCGGGGATCCCCTCGCCGTCTCCCGAACCTGAAAAGGTACCGACGCAGGAAGCCGATCTTACGCCTTCTCCTTCACCTTCGCCATCCGAACCCGCCGAACAACAGGGGAATGATGAAGAAAAACAGGAGAAAGACGAAGAAAAGCAGGAAGAGAAAGAGGAGAAGGCTGAAAGCGGTGAAGAAAAGACAGTTGTGCCTGTTACGCACACTCCTGAAATCACAGAAGACGAGACAACCGAGAAAAACGAACAGGAAAGTGAAGAAAACGATCCCATGAAGGAGTACAGTGGGATAGTCGGGGGGCTGAAAGATCTTTACGCATCCGTTTCGGAAAGTGTTGTAACGATAAGAGCGTTCAGCAGCGGAGTCAACTGGCTGGATGAAAACATAGAAACGCATGTTGACGGAACGGGAGTGGTTCTCGGAGAAAACGGAGTGGAACTGCTGGTCATGACCTCGAATTCAAAGACTGAAACTGCCGACAGGCTTGAGGTGATCCTGCCGGATGGGTTCAATGTTGAAGGCAGCGTTTTTCTGAGTGATCCCGTACTTGATATCGCCATAGTGGCAGTTAATCTTGATAAGATCACAACAAAGGAAAAATCCGAACTGCGTAGTATATGTATCGGAGATTCTTCCACGATCAGCGTTGGGGATTCCATCATGGCAGCGGGTATGCCGGACGGTTATTCGGGATCGATGGCATACGGCTTTGTATCGGCAGTTGACAGAAAGTGTTATGTTCAGGACGGAGTTGTGGATGTATTTGCTACGGGGCTGCCTTATCATTCAACATCCGATGCCGTTATCGTTAATATGTCGGGAGAAATGGTCGGTATTATTTCACATTACGCAGAAAACAATGAAGATGACAAGATAACCACCTGTGTAGCCATAAACAGCATACGTGATATTCTGATCGGTCTTCTGAACGGAAAAAGCCCGATACGCCCGGGAATCAGAGCTGAAGATATGCCGGGTGATGTTCTGGCATCTATGGGACTTGAGAACGGAATCTACGTGAATGAAGTTGTTACATCGTCACCTGCAGAAGCCGCAGGCCTCAAGAAGGGTGATGTTATCATAGAAATGGACGGTACGCCCATTAACAGTGTCAGAGACATGATGGAATATCTTATATCCGGCACGGACAGGGCGTTGATATCGACGAAGTATTATAGAGGAAGCTTAAGAGAGGAGCCCTTTAACACAGTTGGTATTGAGTTTATTACCGACTGATAAGTTGACGCGATACATAAAAATAGGTTAATATGGGTAATGCGGATTAAATGCTCCGCCAGAATTAGAAAACAGAGGAGACTTATGAAATATTTATCTGATATTCGTGAAGGAGAAAATATCCGCGGAATATATCTTTGCAAGGAGGTTCGTACACTTCAGAGTAAGGTTGGAAAGAACTATCTTGCTCTTACTCTGCAGGATAAGACCGGTGTTTCCGATGGTAAGGTTTGGGACATAAACAGCGCTATAGAAGAGTTCGAAGGCATGCAGTTTATTTACATAGAGGCAAAGGTCGTACTCTTTCAAGATAAACCTCAGCTCAATATCACGAGGGTACGCAGAGCGGGAGAGGGAGAGTACGATCCCACCGATTATGTTCCATGCAGTAAATATGATCCCGAAGAGATGAAACAGGAACTTTATAAATTCATTGAGTCGGTAAAAGAAGTTCATTGTAAGGCTTTGCTTGAAGATCTCTTTATAAACGACAAGGAATTTGCCAAGGCGTTTTGTACGCATTCGGCAGCGAAGTCTATGCACCATGGCTTTGTCGGCGGACTTCTTGAACATACGCTTTCCGTAACGAGAGTATGTCATTGCCTGTGCAAGTGCTATCCAATGCTCAAGAGGGATCTGCTTATTACGGCAGCGCTTTGTCATGACATCGGGAAAATAGAAGAACTGAGCGATTTCCCGATGAATGAATATACAGACGAAGGAAATCTCCTTGGCCACATCATTATAGGAACGCAGATAGTTTCGGAGAGAATAGCTAAAATAGACGGATTTCCGACGGGATTGGCAGCTGAGATAAAACACTGCATAGTTTCTCATCATGGAAAGTATGAGTACGGTTCACCTAAGCTCCCTGCGATCATGGAGGCCATGGCGCTTCATATCGCAGATAATCTTGATGCTAAGATGGAAACATTTAAAGAAGCCATAGAATCATCGGACGGAAAGTCCGCATGGCTGGGATTTAACAGAAGTTTTGATTCAAATATCAGAAGGACAACAGACTTATGAAAAAAGGTTTGATTCTTGAAGGAGGATCGATGCGAGGACTGTTTTCGTGCGGGATCATCGATGTTTTCCTTGAAAACGGAATTACATTTGACGGTGCAGTCGGAGTGTCTGCGGGAGCGGTATTCGGCTGTAATCTCAAATCGGAGCAAAAAGGCAGGGCACTTAGATACAATAAGATGTTTTGCAAGGATAAAAGATATGCAAGCATGAGGAATTTTATAAAAACAGGCGATGTGTACGGTGCGGATTTTTGTTACCGCGAAATACCGGACAGGCTGGATGTTTTTGATAAAGAGACATTTGCCGCGAACCCAATGGACTTCTATATTGTTGCGACGGATGTTGAGACCGGAAGACCGGTATATCACAAATGCAAAGACGGCGGTGAAGAGGATATACAATGGATGAGAGCATCGGCGTCGATGCCCCTTGCATCTAAAATTGTCGAACTCGGCGGAAGAAAACTGCTTGACGGTGGGATGGCTGATTCCATTCCGGTGAAGTTTCTTGAAAGACGCGGATTCGATCGCAATGTAGCTATACTTACACAGCCGCTAGAATTTGTAAAGAAGAAGAATAAATTCCTCGGCCTTATCAGGATCGTATACAGGAAATTCCCCAATTTGATCAAATCCATTGCGACAAGACATTTAAGATACAACAGGACGATAGAGTATATAAGGGAACGCGAACTTGCCGGAGAACTGTTAGTGATACGTCCATCCGAGGCGCTCAATATCGGAAGCGTGGAGCATGATCCCGATGAGCTGGACCGTGTATATGAGATCGGACGAAAAGTAGCGCTTGAACGTCTTGATGAGATCAAAGCGTGGGTAGGAATGTGAAGGCAGTGTCCGGGCGCTCATGATCAAGAAGCGAAACGGATCGCGGCTGCCCGCTTTAACAGCTTGAGAACAAACCTGAATTTACAAGATATAGGATCTATGTCGAAATGACCGTAAACTGACCCGGGCTCAAAGCGCGGGTCTTTGTACATAAAGGAAAGATATGCTTAAGAAGAATGATATTATTGAAATAGAGATCACCGATACGTCAACCGAAGGAGAAGGTATCGGACACGCAGAGGGTATGGCATTCTTTGTTGCGGGTGCGATTCCCGGGGATATTATTAAAGCCGGTGTGACGAAACTCAAAAAAACATATGGCTATGCGCGTTTGATCGAGTTGATCACACCTTCGAAAAGCAGGGTGACGCCGAGGTGCAGGGCTGCCTCACTTTGCGGCGGATGCCAGCTTCAGCATGAATCCTATGAGGCGCAGCTAAAGTTCAAGACCGAAAAGGTGCTTAACTGCCTGACAAGGATCGGAGGACTCGTAAGGGATTCCGACCGGGCGGGTGAGGAAACGGAAGGAGAAACAGGAGAAGAATTCGGGATAAACGGAAGATCCGGGAATAA
>JAILKT010000017.1 GCA_024693545.1 Lachnospiraceae bacterium | reverse complement strand
TTTCTCCGATTTCCTTTATTTCATCTTGATTTCATCTGTGCGGTAGATGAATTTCACCTGACCATCCATATTATCACTGATGCCAGAGAAGTTTTGATAATCCTTCGATACATCAATTGTTGCTCTCACCCGGGCGATCACGCCTTCGAGATCACCATCTACCAAGTCAATGATTTTCTGAATACCTTCTTCATTGAACTGCTTTAGACCGTCGGAAAGCTGCATAGCGCCGTCTTTGAGCTGCGTTACACCGTCAGCCAAAGCAGGAGTACCATTTTTCAGTTGCAGAATGCCGTCATAAAGTGAAGACGCTCCCGCTTTCAGCTGTGCGGTACCACTTTTGAGATCGGACGTGCCGGAGGAAAGAGTGGCTGCCCCGTTTGCTGCCGAGGCAACACCATTCGTATAAGTAAGGAGTCCAAGATAGAAAGAATTATAACTGTCAAGAGAGGACTTTAGGGAGATAATCGACTTTGCTCCTTCAGAAGCGGCAGAAAGCTGGGCCTGCACAGCATCCGATGCCATGTTTTCGGAAATTGCCTGATTCATTTGCAGTTCAACGTTCTCGGCGATTGTTTGCTTCACGGCTTCGGACTGCATTTGAGTGTCGGTATTCACGTCAATCGCTGCTTTTATTTCATCACTGTCCATCTGCGCGGCGATATTTGCTTCAATCAAAGCCTGTACCTGATCTGTTGCCATTTGTTCTTCAATTGCAGCTGCAACCGCACTCTGCTGTCCTTCGGGAATCCTTCCGGCTGCAAGGGCCGCTTCATAATCTGCCTGAGTCATTCCGGTGGCAGCTTCGATAACCTGAGCGGAAACCTGCTCCTTTATGGCATCCGTGACGCTGGTCGTAATCTGTTTATTTACTGTAGCCGCGACCTGCGCTTCGACCTGTTCCCGCACGGCTGCAGTTACTTTTTGCTCAATCAGAGGACGATTTTCTTCTACAGCTGCGGTGACCTGCGCCAGAGCCTGATTGTATACTGCTGTTTCGTCAAGGGAGGCTATTACGCTGTTCAGAGTATCAGCATAGTTCTCAATCGTAAGCGTCGGAACAGAAATTCCTGCAGCGTTGATCTGGGCAGTAGCGGTAGAAAGAAGCGTGTCAAACACTTGCTTTGCACCACCGTTCAAAGAGGCATTGTTAGATGCAAGGGTGTTAAGCCCGGAAGAAAGGTCTGCTGCACCTTTCTGAAGCTGTGCTGTGCCTTCATCAAGGGAAACGGCTCCGTCTTTCAGAACCCTTGCACCGTCGGCGAGCTTTTCAATTCCGTCTACCAGCACTCCGGACTTGTCCAGCAATGTGCAGAGTCCGTCATAGAGGGCAGACGAGCCATCCATTAGCTGCTGCATTCCGTCTGTCAATTCATCCAGAGAGGCGGTCAGACCATCCACAGAATCAACCTTTGCAGCATCTAATTTATTAAAAATCTCGTTGGTTGCAATTGTCACGGTCATGCCAAATTCGAAATCTGTTACATCGGCGGTAATCTCAACATAGTCGGGGATTTCGATTTTATCTTTGTCAATGCCGAGGTTTTCCTGCAAGCCTGGAAAAGCGATACCAACGACTGCCGTGTGGTCACCGTCATTCAGCAACTTTCCGTTTGATACCTCCACATTGCGGAAGGTATCGCTGTCTAAAAGCATTCCGGTCAGCATACCGAAGGGAACGTAGATTTTCTCGTTCTTGCCGTCAATATTTACCGTTTCATACTGGCTGTTTTCGTAATCAAAACGAATACTCACCTTGCCGCTTTTTCCGGCGAGTTCATCCGCTGAAATAGGCTTTCCGTCAAGCTTATAGGATACGGACATCGCTACCGGTAATTCTTTTTCAATATTTCCCTGATAGTAGATATCGTTTCCCTCAGCATCCCAAACGGTCATATTGCCGTCGTTCATGGTGTATGTTTCGTTTCCCTTTACGTTTTCGATGTCGGAAAGAGCGGATTTGTCGGCAATGCTGTCTTCTTTCAAAGCGTTTTTGATCCAATCACTGACGATGACCTTCTGTACCGAGCCGTCAGCACCTGCAAGGACATATACAGTCTCGTCCTTGGATACTTCTTTTTCTTCCTCCGCCTTCATCGAAGTCGTTACTGCTTTTGCAGGCACTTCGTTTTTCTCGCCTGTCAGAGCATATGCGGCACCTGCACCGCCAAGCATAATTGCTGCACATAAACAGATCGACGTAACCTTTACTGATAGTTTATTCATTACCGGACCCCTCCAAAGTTTTCTTTCCTTAGTTGATTGCTGTCATGCCATGCGTTGTTTTGCAAATGATCTTATCCAACAGCATGAACATTGCAGGCAGAATAAAGATGACAAGCAGCATACTGATGACCGATCCACGCGCCATCAGCAGACACATAGAACTGACAATCTCGATTTTGGAATACATTGCTACACCGAAAGTGGCGGCGAACATACCCATACCAGAGACGATGATAGACGGAATGGATGTGTACAGTGCCGTCCATACGGCGGTTTTCTTGTCGCTTCCGCCGATTCGCTCCGATTTATATCGGGTCGTCATCAGAATGGCGTAGTCCACTGTTGCACCGAGTTGAATTGTACTGATGCAAATCGGCGTAATAAATGCCATGCTCTGACCGAGATAATGCGGAAGGCCAAGATTGATAAAGATACCGAGTTCGATGACTGAGATTAAGATGATCGGCAGCGTCAGGCTCTTCTCTACCAAAAGAATAATGAGGAAGATCGCCGCAATGGACACTACAGTTACCACGGCAAAATCATGGTCGGTTGTGTCGATCATATCCTTGAGGCAAGGTGCTTCACCGATAACCATTCCGGTGCTGTCGTACTCTTTCAAAATGTTGTTCAGCTGCGTAATCTGCTCGTTTACGGCATCGCTTGCTGCTGGGTATTCTGAATTGATCAGCAGCAGTTCCCATCGATCACTCTCTACGATGAATTTCACCGTATCCGGCAGAATTTCCTGCGGAACACGGGAACCGATAACTGATTCCAGTCCGAGAACATATTTGACACCATCCACCTGCTCCATCTCGTGGATCATGCTCTTGACCGATTTTGCCGGAAGCTTGGCATCCACCAGCACCATATGCGTCGAGGCAATGTCAAAATCATTCTGAAGCTTGGAATTGGCAATCACGAAGTTCATTTCCTCGGGCAGGCACTTGCCCATGTCGTAATAAACTTCATTGTTTGCACGGTTATAGCCGTAATATGCAGGCGCAATCAGAAGTGCAAAAATCACAAGAAAAACAGGGAAAATTTTAATTACACCTTTTGTAAATTTACCCATCTGCGGGATGATCGAACGGTGCTTTGTTTTTTGAAGAGGCTTGTCGAGTACAAGAATCAAAGAAGGCAGCACCGTCACACAGCCGAGAACGCCCAGCAGAACACCCTTTGCCATGACGATTCCGAGGTCGCGTCCGAGCGTGAAACTCATAAAGCACAGTGCAATAAAGCCTGCAATCGTTGTGATAGAACTGCCGATGACGCTGGTCAATGTCTCTTTTATGGCAGCTGCCATGGCTTCTTTGTTATCGGAATACTTTTCTCGCTGCTCATTATAGCTGTGCCAAAGGAAGATTGAATAATCCATTGTGACGGCAAGCTGCAAAACGGCGGAAAGTGCTTTTGTTATGTAGGAAATTTCGCCAAGGAAATAGTTCGTACCGAGATTTAAGAGGATCATTGCTCCGATGGAAGCAAGAAAAACGAATGGAATCAGCCAGTCATCCAGAAACAGCAGCATGGAAACGCTGGCAAGAATTACTGCAAGTGCCACATAAATCGGTTCTTCCTGCTCGCACAGATCCTTTAAGTCCACAACGAGTGCCGTCATCCCAGAGACAAAGCACTGCTTTCCGCAGATACTGCGAATCTCCTTTACCGCATCCATTGTTACGTCATCCGATGTTCCGCTGTCAAAGAAAACTGCCATCATTGTAGAATGGTCGGTATTAAATCCACTGTAAACACTGTCTGGCAGAAGTTCCATAGGAACGGAAAGGTCAAATATGGAATCGTACCATAAGACCGTGTCCACATGATCAACACCCTCGACCTTTTCTTTCAGGGAAGCCACATCCTGTTTCGGCATATCGTCGAAAATAAGGAATGTAAATGCTCCCTTATTGAAATCCTCCAGAAGTTCATTCTGGCCAATGACTGTTTCCATATCTTCCGGCAGGTAGGTCAGCATATCATAGTTTACACGGGTTGCCACCATACCGATGACCGATGGGATCATCAAAAGCACCGTCAGAATTAAAATCGGAATGCGGTATTTTACGACCGCCTTTGAAAACCGCATGTTATGAATCCTCCTTTGTTTCGTAATATTCCACATCAATCACATCCGGCATTTGATTGTTAACAATCTTCACCAAACTGATGGCTACGCTGAGATTTAATATACCTTCTGTGAGAAGTGATACGCCAAGAAGCGTCATAATCACACTGACGGCTTCTGACGGACGGAATGCAAGCACCAGACCCGCAAGACCGGTCAGAATTGACAAGGCCAATGTCAGCCACCATTCATGGACACCAAACTGTTTCGCATCAAAAGCGATTTTTGCTTTGAACAAACTGTCTGCAATCATACACACGCCGAATGAGATGCTGATAAAATTCATGATGTTTCCCGGTCTGAACAGAGTAAGAACACCAAGAATCATCAGCAGTATTCCAAATTGGAAATCATACTGAAACGCAAGCCGGAACAAATCTTTTGAATAATAGCCCACCAGCTTGATGATACCGAAAACCAGCATGGCAATACCGCAGAATATACCGATTGCTTTTGCGGATGGCGTAGGCAACATAATCATCGCAATACCGACGATACAGAAAATGGTGGAAACAATGATATATCCGTATTTTGCAATTTTCATTGGAAAAACAGAACGTAGTTTCATTTTCAATCCTCCCTTACTGCATAATAGGATACTCTGCAAAAGACCGATTGAACACGGTCAACCGGAGCTGAAACGTATGAAAACCGAACACCCGTATAAAAATGCCCGAAAACCGGATATGGAGCCGGAGCTGCGCAAAAAATAGGCACGGGGTTGTCCCGTGCCTAAAAAATCGTTTATATCTGGCTTTACAGCATCTGTGCGATTTCCAGCGCCAGATCTTTTTTCAAAAGGAAAATCCTGCGAACGGACTGTGCGTATGCCTCCGTCATTCCGTTGTTGAGCCAGTCGATGATCAGACCGAAGCCTACGCATTTGTAATAGTTGATAATGGTCTGCTTGTCCTGCGCCGATATTTTTTCGTTGGCTAATGCTGTGTCGATGAAGCTGCGCACAAAGTATTCGCTGACTTCCATCAGATTGCGTTCAAATACTTCCCGGCTCACGGAACGATAGATATGCATAATCGCCCGCTTTCGCTCGGAGGCAAATTCAATCAAGGCATCAAAGCACTCAACAATGGAACTGACAGACGGATATTTCCGAATGATCGCTTCCGCCTGTTCCTTGACGATTTCCTCAATCAAAGTAGGTATATTCTGGTAGTGATAATAAAAGGAATTGCGGTTAATGCCGCATGTCTCTACGATATTTTTGACCGTAATATCAGAAAGCGGGTGTTCCTCCAAAAGAGAGATAAAAGTATCTTTGATTGCTTTTTGCGTGAAATTAGCCATTCTTACACCTCTTCCACACATATTTCAACAATATCAGAAATTTCGCATTTCAAGGCAATACAGATTTTCGCAAGGGTTTCCAGTGTAACAGATTCGCCCTTGCCCATTTTTGTAATGACGTTCGATGACAGTGAAGATGCCTGTTGAAGATCTTTTTTCATCATATGTTTGTCAATCAACAGCTTCCATAGTCCGTCATAATTAATACGATATACTTTTTCCATGGTTTTATCTCCTACCGTCTTCTTTTGATCTTCTTTTTTTGTGAAAAAATACCACAAAATCACTCAAAAGTCAATGCGATTTGCTTGAAAGTCATATTCATTCGCTCAAAAGTCATATTTCTTCCGCGCGCTGATACAAGCAAGTCAGGCAAGGCAGGTTGCATGTAATATGGAAACATCAGAATTTTACGCACGATGGAAAATCATAAAAAATATATTGACTTTGACATTATTTTTTCGTGTGATCCCTCCCCACGCTCGCAATCGGGACTTTATCGTGGTAAAGTAGTAGCAGAATATATTTAAAATATTGAAAACTACGTAAAAACCCTGTATACTCTAAAAGGTATGGCTTTGTGAACCATAGGACATGCGTTTCTCCGAATCCGGCATCCGGGTTTGAGGGGAATGATCAGTCACGGACGTGACGGTAACAAAAACAGAGGAGGATAATGTAATGAGTAAAGAAGCACAAGAGATAGCGGCTTTTGTCATCTACCTCGCGGTAGTGCTTACTGTGGGAATTGTATTTTTCCTTAAGAGCAGGAAGTCAATGGGGGGAGAAAAAGAGTATTTCCTTGGAGGACGTAAGCTTAACGGTTGGGTAGCAGCCCTTTCGGCAGGTGCGTCTGACATGAGCGCATGGGTTCTTATGGGACTTCCCGGATCGATCTACCTTTACGGTATGGGTCAGGTTTGGATCTCGATCGGTCTTTTTATCGGAACGATCCTTGCATGGATCTTTGTGGCTCCGAGACTCAGAAGATTCTCGATCGAATCGAACGACTCAATCACCATACCTCAGTACCTCACAAACAGATTCAAATCAAAGAGTCGTCTTTTACTTATCGTATGCGCGATAATTTTCCTTGTTGCGTATTGTATCTATGCGGCATCAAGTATAGTTGCCTGCGGAGATCTGTTTAATACCGTTTTCGGATTTGATAAAACTTGGGCAATGATCGGCGCAACAGCCATCATTCTCTTATATACGTTCCTCGGTGGATTCAACGCTGTATGCTGGACCGACTTTATTCAGGGAATGTTGATGCTTATAGCGCTTATGGCCGTTCCGATCATCGCCGCACTCGCGATGAATGCTTCTGATTTTGCTCCGGTAGCCGAAGTAGTCACAGGCGATCATTATTATAATTTCCTTTCAAGCGGTCAGTTTGACTGGAAGAGTGTTTCAGACATCCTTTCCGGCCTCGGCTGGGGTCTCGGATATTTCGGAATGCCTCATATCCTTATAAGATACATGTCCATCCGTTCCGAGAAAGAAATGAGAAAGTCAAGAGTAGTCGGAATATGCTGGACGGGACTTATCTTACTTATGGCTTCGGTTGTTGCGCTTGTCGCTCATGAATATCTCGGCAGTTCGCTTGCTGAGGGATCACAGAGCCTTGTGTTCATCCATATGGTACGTAACCTTATGCCCGCGTTTATCGGAGGAATCCTTCTTTCGGCGATCCTTGCCGCTTCGATGAGTACCGCGGATTCTCAGCTTCTTACATCAGCATCCGCATTTTCGGCTGACGTTTATAAGCCTATAATCCGCAAAAATGCCGGAAACAAAGAGATGCTTATTGTCGGCAGAGTAGTGGTAGCGATCATCGCGGTTATCGCCCTTCTGATCGCAACAAGTCCTTCGTGCGAAGGCATCATGGCTCTTGTTTCAAATGCATGGGGAGCATTCGGCTCGGCATTCGGACCCACAATACTTCTTTCACTGTATTGGAAACGCTTTACCTATAAGGGTGCGCTTGCGGGAATCATTGCAGGATTTGCGGTTGATCTTGTTTGGCTTTTTACACTTCCTCAAACAGGAATTTACGAGATCATTCCCGGATTTATCGCCGGACTTGTTTGTGCGGTGGTTGTAACGCTTATAGACAAAAAGCCCTCTGCTGAGGTTGAGACACTGTTTGACAACGCTCGTATCAAGAGAGAACAATAACAGACTATGAATGATAAAGCCCGTGGTCGCGCAGGAAAGCGAACAAAGAAGAACATGACATCCTTTTGGGTGGTTTTATGCGCTCTTCTCGTCATCGCAGCCGTGATCGCGGGTTTTCTGTATGCGTCGGACCTGATAAAAGACACGGATATTACGGGGAAAAAGGAAGGCAAGGTCAAGACGACGGAAAACGTGAAAGACATACCGGCTTATGACAGCGAGCTTTTGTTCTGTGTGAGCCCCGACTCTGAAACGATAGATTCTATCGTGCTGTGCAGACTCGATTCGCAAAAAAAGTCGTTAAAGCTGAACCTTATCGAACCTTCTTTGAGCTACTCTATGTCGGGAAGTTTGTACAGTGAGCTCAGCAGTGTAAATATTAGATTGCCTCAAACGGGCAGGTTTGGCGGATTGCTCGGTTATTGTTCGGGCAGCAGCGCCTATGATGCAGGAGTAAAGATCGCCGAAGAACTGCTCGCGGTGGATATCATGCATTACAGCGTTTTTGACAGCAGAGTCATGGGCGAATACATATCCGTTAACGGAAAAAACGGAGAAAAAAGTATTTCTTTGAAGCTCGGGGTCGAAGATGCCAAAAGTTCCGAATACGAAACGCCCGGAACAATGATGGGGTTTGTAAAAAAGCTTTTTGAAAAGGCGATCGATTCCGACAGAAGCGTTGACGACAGGCTTGTTTATCTTGAGGCGCTTGACGAGCTTAAGGATTCGGATATCATAATCGGAAAGGTGCCCATAACAAAACACAATGAATCGATGGAACTCGATGTGCAAGAGTGGCACAGGTCGGAAACGGGGAAAAAGTAACACGGAAAGTCAGGTACGGATCAGTGATCAAAGATCAAGAAGGCGGTAAGAATGTTCAAAGACAGAAAAAAACTGATGATCATAATCAAAACGGCGATACTTCTCGGTATTGCGGTCGTTGCCTTTTTTGCGGGTAAACGCGTCGGTGCGGCAACAGCACAGCCGGGGAGCCAGTCCGATCCTCTCGTTACATTAAGTTACCTTGAAAAAAGGCTTAAAGACGGTGGGATCTCACAGGGGAACGGGGAAAGTGCCTCATTTGAAGCAGTGACCCTTGTGAAAGGAAGCAAGCTGACTCTGAGTAACGGATCCGAAGCCGTTGTGATAGAAGGAAACGGAACGGTGTTTGGAGGAGATCTGATAAATCTTACCGGCGGGGAAGCATTTAAAGAGGGAACGAACGTGGTTTTGTACTCTGATTACCTTGCTGCGGGGAGCGGTCGCGGCATAAAAGCGCTCGGTAAAATGAAGATATATGTAAAAGGCGTATACTCACTCGAATGAGATAAAAAAGTATGTGCATATTTCACAAAAAGGGCTATGTAATTTTGTGAAATAAGTACATGGTTTGAACAGTGCGGATAGTGTATCATTGTTGAAGATGTGTCCATACGTCGACGCTATAAGCGTATTTAACCTAAGGAGGAAGTAGTATTATGGCAAGTTTGTCATTAAAGAACATCCAGAAGGTTTATCCTAACGGTTTCGTAGCTGTTAAGGATTTTAACCTTGAGATCGAGGACAAGGAATTTATCATTTTCGTAGGCCCTTCAGGTTGCGGAAAGTCAACAACACTTCGTATGATCGCAGGTCTTGAAGAGATCACTCAGGGTGAGCTCTGGATCGGTGACAAGATGATGAATGATGTAGAGCCCAAGGACAGAGATATCGCGATGGTATTCCAGAACTACGCTCTTTATCCTCATATGTCAGTTTACGACAATATGGCATTTGGTCTTAAACTTCGTAAGACCCCCAAGGCAGAGATTGATAAGCTCGTTCATGAGGCTGCAAAGATCCTCGGTATCCAGAACCTTCTTGATCGTAAGCCCAAGGCTCTTTCAGGTGGACAGAGACAGCGTGTTGCCATGGGTCGTGCAATCGTTCGTAATCCTAAGGTATTCCTTATGGATGAGCCTCTTTCAAACCTTGATGCAAAGCTTCGTGTACAGATGCGTATCGAGATCTCAAAGCTTCACCAGAGACTTGAAACAACCATCATCTACGTTACACATGACCAGACAGAGGCTATGACACTCGGTACCCGTATCGTAGTTATGAAGGACGGTGTTATCCAGCAGGTTGA
>JAILKT010000146.1 GCA_024693545.1 Lachnospiraceae bacterium | reverse complement strand
TCCTGCCTTGCTCAGAAAGCATTTTCAGCTGCTTGGAAACCCTGATCATGCTGTCTCTGTCAAGTCCGCTGGTAGGTTCATCAAAAAACACCACCCTGCTGTCCGTCATTAATGCTCCCGCTATCGTAAGACGCTGCTTTTGTCCTCTTGAAAGTGCCGCCGGATGCTTTTCGCGTTCCTCCCAAAGAGAAAGCTCTTTGAGTGTTTTCTCGACTTTAGCGTTCAGATCATTGTTTTTTCGTTTCCCGATCATTCCTTCGTTGAAAACACTGTCTCCGAAAAGCTGATAATCCGAGTCCTGCATCACAAAATATATATTCCCCGGTCTTTTCCCCGGTCTCAGGCTTCGTCCGTTCAAAACAACAGATCCGCTTTTACCCTTCAAAAGTCCGCAGCAAACTTTAGCAAGAGTCGTTTTTCCCGCTCCGTTATCACCGATCAGGGCAATAATCTCTCCTTTGTTTGCACTCAATGATATATTTTGAAGAACATTTTCCTTTGGATTCCCGTCTTCCTTTTTTCTTTTGTAGCCAAATGACAGTTCCGAAATCCTGAAAGTTTCTTCTCCCTCTTTATATTGTTCTTCCCTTTTTGCAACGGGCAGGACATCTTCGGGGTTGAACACTCTCAGACCAAGCCTGTTTCTTTCTTCGCTCTTCAGGGTCAACGCTTCGGTTTGGTTCATATCCCTTACGATCTCACCATTATCAAGAATTATCATCCTGTCCAAAAGGTCGGTAAGATAAAACAATCGGTGCTCAAGGACGATGATCGTTTTTCCTTTGCTCTTTAACATGCCAAGTACGCGTCTGAGTTCTTTGATCGATCTCTGATCAAGATTTGCCGAAGGCTCGTCAAGAAGATATACATCAGGACCCATTGCATAACAGGAAGCTATCGAAACCTTCTGCATCTCTCCGCTTGAAAGATCAAATATTCTTTTACTCATGAGTTCTTCTATTCCGAGTACCTTTGCGCTTTCTTCTGTTCTTTTGAGAATCTCATCCCTCTGCATGCGCATGTTTAAGCACCCGAATGCGATCTCGTTCATCACATCCGTCATAAAGAATTGACTGCCGGGGTCCTGAAACACTGACCCGACGACCCTTCCAAAATCACACAGTTCGTAATCACCGGTATCTATCCCGTTCAGGAGGATCTTTCCTTCCAGTTCACCCTCGCAGAACCGTGGAACTATCCCGTTGATGCACCTTGATAGCGTTGTTTTCCCAGACCCGCTTTTCCCTGTGATAAGCACGAACGATCCTTTTTCTATCACAAGATTCAGATTGATCAGAGCAGTCTCCTCATGTCCTCTGTATCTGAACGAAACGTTTTTCATTTCTATGGCCGATTCATTCATATATCAATTCCCCATTTCCCACAGCTTTCTGTAAATCCCTTTTTCACCTGCCAGAAGGCTTTCATGTGTTCCCGATTCAATGATCCTGCCCTCTTTAAAGACCAGAATGTTATCCGCATTCCGGATAGTTCCCAAATGATGTGCGATTACCAAAACCGTTCTGTTTTTTGAAAGCTCGCTGACGGCTTCTTCGATCAACACCTCATTTACAGGATCAACATTGCTGGTTATTTCATCAAGAAGCAGTATCGGAGCATCCTTAAGAAATGCACGGGCTATTGATATTCTCTGCTTCTGCCCTCCCGACAGCCCAATTCCGTTTTCTCCGATCAATGTCTCATAAGCGTTCGGCAACGACATGATAAAATCATGAATACGTGCTTTTTTCGCTGCAGCCACGACCTCCTCGTGTGAAGCATTTTTCTTTCCAATGCGTATATTGCCTTCAATGGTGTCCGCAAAGAGCATTACATTCTGCATCACGATGCTGATACTTCCGAGGAGATCGTCGTAGCCGATATTACGTATGTCTCTGCCTCCGATCATGATCGAACCCTCATTAACATCCCAGAATCGCAACAACAGATTCGTAACTGTTGTTTTCCCGGATCCCGAGCTTCCGACAAGTGCCGTAAGCGAGTTTTGAGGAGACTCAAAGCTGACGTTTTTGATCTCGAATCCTCCCTCTTCGTAGCTAAATCCCACATTTTCAAAACGTATCGAATGATCTGCCGGCTTTTGAGGTTCTTTCGGTTCGACAACAGTCTGTGATGTAAGGATCTTTTTTATTCTTTTGTAACTGTCCACGACTGTCACATAATTGGCACGATGGTTTTCCAGATTTAAAAAAGGTTTATAAAACTCCCTGCTTACAATCGCTAAGAGAAGATAATCAAAAATATTGACTTTATCCGACAGCACAAGCATGAAACCCACACTGAGCATTATCCAGTATGATATGTCTATGATCAGACCATAGACAGAAAGAACCCGCGCCCGGTTTTCAGCCACCGATTTACTGCTCTCACCGAATTTTGAAACGCTTTCATGAAGACGTTCTTCAAAGCGACGACTTTCTCCGAAAGCCTTTAGAAGAGGGATCCCTTTTACATACTCAACAAAAAGGCTAACCATGTCGGCCAGATCATTCCCCGTTGTCTTTTCGAGTTTTTCCGCTTTTTTCAGACCTTTTGTGATGTATATAATTGCAAAGGGAAGTACAGAAACCATAAGCAAAGCAAGCTTTATATCTATAACTGCCAGGAAAACAAACACCGCAAAAGAGACGATAAAGTCTGCTAAGATCCTCGTGGCTACATGTCCGATCACCATTTCCATATTGTCCACGTCTTTGCGGATAACTGTGCTGATCTCCCCCAGTCTTTCATTTGTATAAAAGCCGAGTGAAAAACTCTTGAGTCTTTCTATGATCCCTTTCCTGACCTGATAAACTACATCGAATCCCGCATAGTGCTTCCTCAGATCCGCCACTATACTGCAGACACATTTTAAAAGCAGACACACTCCTAGGATTACCCAGTATTTCATGATGTTTTTGTCTCCCGTTGTGATCCCCTTTATCGAAATCAACGTAACGTACATCATAAGCGTCCCCGACAACGCATAAACCACAAAACACGCTACCGAGAGCCAAAACGATCTTTTGCCACCCCTTGTAAGGGTTCCAAACATTTCTTTTATCACAGTGCTTTACTCTCCTCTCTTTAACTGACAAACACTATAGCGAAGGTCAGGTTTTCTGATACTCCAGTTATCCGATCTCTCCTGATCCAAAACCATAGTCGCGTACAGATTGCATTCCTTCATCAATTCTTCATGAGTCCCTTTTCCTTCAACACGGCCGTTCTCCATAACGACTATCTGATCCGAGTCACGTATTGTACTAAGATGATGAGCGATCGTTATTATTGTTTTGTCCTTTCCGAGATTATCTATAGCCTCCTTTATATAAGCCTCATTTTCCGCGTCAACAGCCGCGGTTGCCTCGTCAAGTATAACGATAGGCGCATCTTTGAGTATCATGCGGGCAATTGCTATCCTTTGCTTTTCTCCGCCCGAGAACTTAACTCCGGCTTCTCCCGTCTGCGTTTCATATCCATTCGGAAGAGACATTATAAAGTCATGAATACACGCTTTCTTTGCTGCTTCCACTATCTCTTTTCCGGTCGCATCCGGTTTTCCGATCCTTATGTTTTCTTCTATTGTTGTGTTAAACAGAAAAACATCCTGCTGTACAACCGAAAACAATCTGTTCAGTCCCTGCTGCGATGCGTTTGCCGTGTCCGTTCCTCCAATGCTTATATGACCGGACGAAGGTTTCCAAAATCCCATCAAAAGTCCTGCAAGCGTGGTCTTCCCGCACCCCGAGGCGCCGACCAATGCCGTTTTACTGCCCTTCGGGATTACAAGGTTGATATCATCAAGGATCTTTTCTTTCCCTTTATAGGCAAAACAAAGACTTGATACCGTTATGTCCCCGTTCTCGGGATCCCCGTATTCCGAAGCTTCCGAAGGCGCCTCTTCAGCGAGTATCTTAGCCACTCCCTTCATGGATTCACCAAATACTATCCCGTAGTGCTGGAAAGTTGCCGTCTTTGCAACGGACGACGTGAACAAGCCTCCCAGAACGATTGAAAGAATAAGCTGTGTAACAGATATCCATCCCTCAGAGAGGAGGTATGTTCCAAGGATCATAACGAGGACTACGCCCGATTCCATAAAGAACGTAATAAGTCCCATAGGGACGGATATCCCGGCCATCGATTTTTTCGCCCAGAAATCGTATTGTTTTGCCGATTCCAGTGTTTTTGATGTCTTTGTCTCTTCTTTTCCGAAAGCTTTTATCACAGGTATGTTCGCTACATATTCCATTATGTTTTCCTGCATCTGCGTGACCGAATCGGCGTAAATCCTGAAATTCTTTGCCCAAAGTGATGCAAATGCTTTTTTTGTTATCCACATCAACGGAAGCCCGACAACCATTGCCAAAGCCAGTCCCGGATGAACAAAAAGCATTGCAACAAAAACAGCACATGGGAGCAGAGTTGCTGACATTACTTCGGGAAGTCCGTGTGCGAGATATCCCTCGATCTGCTCCACATCATATTCCATGATCTTTGTCAGCTCTCCGGTTTTATGCTCCTGAAAGAAGCCGAGAGGCAGCTTTTTTAAGTGATTTACGATCCTCGATCTCAGTTCCGAGAGACATGCATATGCTGCATCATGTGCTTTCCTCGTAGCTAAATACGAGAAAACAGCCTTAAAAACAAAACACCCCAATATGATCGCGAAATAAACGATTGCTTCTGTCCTCAGAATCTTTTCTTCGAAAAACATCCCGGTCATTTTTATCAAAAGAACCTGCGGTATAAGATCAAAGAGTATTCTCAGACAGATCATAATGTTCGATGCTTTGTTTTTTCCCTTGACCTGTTTTTCGAGTTCCTGTTGCTTTGTCATTTTTACTGCTCCTTCCAATACCGAATAATAATTCGGTTTTAATTCAAAAATAATAGTTAGCAATCGCTAACGTATATGTTTAAAAAAGAGAGTTTACCCCTTCGTAATAACACTTTATGACCAGATCAAGGAGTACTCTCGACGACTCTTTATCCCTGTAATGTCTGGCTACTTCGAGGATTCCCTCAATAAAGTTATTTGCCATTATGTGCGCGAACATATCATCATAAACGTCACCGGTATTTTCAGCCAGCTGTTTCTTGATATGTGCTTCCAGCGATCCTATGAAATTGTCTTTCGCGTGCTCATATCCGGAACCCGCGCTTTTGTCCATGACTATAATAAACACTTTGTAATTCTCTATAAGACTCAGAATATAGTCCTCCGTTACATTTCTGTATTTATCGGAAGGAAGTCCCTCGTCCACACGTTCTTCCTCCCGGGCGATCCTTTCCGGATCGATCGGGAGTGAACCTGCTATTTTTTCAAACAATTCTTCTTTGTTTTTAAAGTAATTATATATAAGACTTACCGGTATTCTTGCTTTAGCCGCAATCTCCTTCATAGTGGCTGTCCGGTAATTCTTCTCATAGAAAACATCGATGCCGGAAGCGATTATGCGGTCATGAATTTCTTCTTTCAACACCTGTGCCATTTCTTTCACCTCGTTATGTGTCGCTTGTGGTGGCCCGGGGGTGACGGGGGTTGTGGACCACATCAGTCTCCGCGCCCGAAGCGTTTCCCGAAAGCTCTGTTGAACGTCGGCACTTAGCGCCCGTACCACAGGGCGCTTATGTACCGCTACGTGAGACCGAGAACGAGAGTGCCTTTCGAGAAATGGTTCGTGGCAGGAGACGTAAGATGTGGTCCACAACAGGGAAGCGCTTGCGCTTGTCACCCCCAGGGACCACCCCCAGTATACCACAATTCATTCACTCTGCTGCAATTCGTACATCTTTCTGTAG
>JAILKT010000122.1 GCA_024693545.1 Lachnospiraceae bacterium | reverse complement strand
TCTTCCTTAACACTGATAACTGTGCCTTCAACTACCTCCCCGTTGTGTATTGTTTTCAATGAATCGTTCAGCATCTGCTCAAAGTTCTCTTCCGACATTACCTCTAAAACCTCCTTAATGATTGTCTTGGGTGTGGATGCTCCTGCTGTAATACCTACGCAACGAAAAGATTTAAAAGCACTTAAATCAAGGTCATCATGTGTCTGTATGTAGTAAGTATTTTCACACTGTTCCTTAGAGATCTCGAAAAGCTTTCTCGTGTTAGAGCTGTGCTTTCCTCCGACAACTATCATGGCATCCGATTTTCCGGCGAGTTCAAATGTCTCCCGTTGTCGTATCTCTGTGGCATTGCAAATCGTATTCACAACAGTGACATTATACCTCATGTTCGACAAGATTTCAACTAATACTTCAAATTTATGAGTATTATATGTGGTTTGAGCAACAACAAATATATCTTTATCATTTTTTGATACAAAATCCCTTGCTTCGCTCTCGCTGTCGATCACTATCCACGGACTGTTGCACCAGCTGCATATTCCTTTAACTTCGGGATGTTCCGGGTCTCCGATGATCACTGTAAACGGTGCCTGCTTTGAATTTTCGTCAACGATCCTGTGAATCTTCTTCACAAATCGACATGTTGCGTCAACAACCTCATTTCCGCTGTTTTCTATTGCCTTGTAAACATCCCGTCCCACTCCGTGCGATCTTATAACAATGGCCGCACCTTTAATACTACGGAGTTCTTCAATGTCATTTACGATTCCGACTCCCATGGCCGAGAGTTCGTCAACCACCGTTTCGTTATGTGTTATCGGTCCGAAGGTATAAACCTTTTTCCCCTCATTCACAAGATTTTTTACAATCCCGACTGCTCTTTCAACACCGTAGCAAAATCCGGCATTCTTTGCAACGCATATCTTTCTTTCAGTCATCAAACTTCCTTTGCCATCTCTTCCTGAGTACGGTCGATCACCGTCACCTCATCAAACTTCCTTTGCCATCTCTTCCTTTACGAGATCGATCACCTTTTGGGTCACCTCATCAATTGTCATATCGCTCGTATCAATAAGGACTGCTTCGGGTACCCTGACAAGAGGCGAATTCTCCCGGTGCATGTCTCTCCAGTCTCTTTCTTCTATCTCGTTCATTACAGCCTCAAGCTCGCACTCGATCCCCTTGGCAACGAGTTCTTCGTATCTTCTCTTTGCCCGCACCTCTGTACTTGCTGTGAGATATATCTTAACTTCGGCGTTCGGAAGCACGACAGAAGCTATGTCACGACCATCCATGATCACGTTTTGTGATTCGGCAAGCCTTCTCTGAAGCGCAACCAGATTTTTGCGTACATCCTTGTATATCGAGACAGCAGATGCCATATCTCCGACTTCCTGAGTCCTGAGCTTATCCGTTACATCGACTCTTTCAAGGAATACACGCTGAACATTTCCGGCATCGTATTTGATCTCGATATCGATATCCCTGCAGGCTTCACTTATGGTCTTTTCGTCATTTTTATCAATTCCGTGTTCAAGAAAATAGACAGCCATTGCTCTGTACATTGCACCTGTATCTATATATACAAAGCGAAGCGCTGCCGCCGCCTTTTTTGCGATCGTACTCTTTCCCGCACCGGCGGGTCCATCGATTGCAACATTAAAAATTCTCATATCATTCGCCTTTCCAAAGATACGGATCATTTAAGATCCCGTTTTTCATTTGCATTTTCTTTTATTATGTATCGCCCGAACATACACGCTCTGCTGCGCATTTTCCGGCAACATATCCTGTCGACCACGCTATCTGCAGGTTAAAGCCGCCTGTCAGCGCATCAACATCAAGTACCTCGCCGGCAAAATAAAGCCCTTTCACCAGCTTTGATTCAAGTGTGGAAGGATCGACCTCCCTGACGCTTATGCCGCCGCGCGTTATAACCGCCTCATCAAACCCGCCGGTGCATTTATATGTCAGCGGAAACGCCTTCAGTATCCTTACAAGATTCTGCCGTTCCCCCCGCGATATAAGATTGACCTTCTTATGCGGGTCTATGCCCGAAAGGGAAGCTACGACCGGAATCAGTTTTGCCGGTAAAAGCTTACCGAGCGAATTTATATAATCTTTATTTATATTATCATTAAAATCAGTTGTAATTCTCTTGTCAAGCTGTTGTTCATCAAGACCCGGTTTAAGGTCAATATACAGCATACATTTTTTACCCGACGAAAGATCTGCCGCACAAACGGACGAAAGTGTCAGGACAAGCGGTCCCGATATTCCCATCCTTGTAAACAGCATCTCTCCGAGCTCATCGTAGCGTTTCTTTCCACCGCATTTCATGATAAGCGACACATTCCTGAGCGAAAGTCCTTCGAGCTCTTTCACAAAAGTTTCTTCCGTTCTTATTCCCACAAGTGCAGGAAGAAGACCCGTCACCTTATGACCGAGCTGCTTTGCCATTTTATAGCCGTCCCCGCAAGAACCCGTTGCCCTGTACGACATGCCTCCCGTCGCAAGAATGCATGCACCGCCTTTTATCTGTGTTCCGTCTTCAAGGATCACATGTGAAAAGACGCCGTCGTTTTGAATTATATGCTTAGCCGGAGAGTCGAGCATAACGGTCACTCCGCTCTTTCTGACAGATTCCCTGAGCGTATCTGTTACAGACGCAGACATATCACTCTCCGGGAAAACGCGTCCGCCCCTCTCGACCTTTGTTTTCAGGCCGAGACTGTTAAACAGCTCTATCGTTCTCTCGCTGTCAAGCGCATTATATGAACTGTACATAAATCTGGGATTACTGATGACATTGTCAAAAAAGACCTCTTTTGAACAGAGGTTTGTAAGATTACATCTTCCTTTACCGGTAATATAGATTTTCTTTCCGGTCTTTTCGTTTTTCTCTATCAATATGACTTTCGCACCGCTTTTTGCGGCACTCAGGGCAGCCATCATCCCTCCGGCTCCGCCGCCGATAATAAGAACTGGTTCCAACTTAGTCCTTTCCGTATGGTTATATAATTACTTGTCCATATAGACATCATTCATATCCATATTATACTGTTCGGTTACGTATGCACCGTCATTTATCCGAAGTATAACGCCAGGAGCATCGATATTATCGAGAACACTCTGTCCGCATGCATCCAGAATAAGCGTTTCAAGTTCGTGATTTTCTTCCGAAATAGTCCTGATCGAATCACTGAATACTATAACACAAAAACCGTTTTGATCAAAATATGCATCATCAAACGACACTTCGATCGAAGAATCTTCAAGAGAATCCGAAACAAGTCCGAGAACAGTCATCGGATCGAGGCTTTTCCCGCCTTTGACCGCCGAAACCGACTGCTCCAATTTTAATGTTTTGGTGTTAACCGAGTAATATACTACGCGGTATACAACCTCATCGGCTTCTCCGTTGTTGTTGCTTATGATCTTTATCGCATCATTCTTTTCATCAGACTCACTTTGGGGCGTGGTTGCAGGCACATCAATCGAAACAGGATTATCCTGATCCTGTGGCTCAGAACAAGAAACCATACTGAAAATCATGGCAACGACCATGAATAACAGGACAGTCTTTTTGGGCTTTAATGCCATTCTTCTACCTCCCCAAATAACGGAAAACACACCATCTGATCCCATGTACCCTTTGCATACTTCCGCAATGGAGAGTTTAGTTATCACATATGTCAATAATATGTTACAAATATGGCATCACTTAGACGCGTTCTTAATGATATTCCTGTTTCTGATGATATAGTCGAATAATGAGATCAGCGTAAGAACGGTTGCCGCATACATAAGTACCGATTCGGTGATCCTGAACCAGTCATAAGGCAGATCCCATATATAGAAAATACAAAGGAACATCTGTACAACAGTCTTTGCTTTTCCCCAATATCCGGCAGAAATGATCGTTCCTTTTTCTGCCGCAAGCTGTCTGAATCCGCTGATGATAAATTCTCTCGAAATGATGACTATAGCACACCAGCAAGGGAAATTGTCACGTACCTGAACAAAACAGATAAGCGCTATACACACCAAAAGCTTATCCGCAAGCGGGTCCATCAGTTTTCCGAAATCTGTGATAAGATGATCCTTTCTCGCAAGATATCCGTCAAAGAAATCCGATGCACAGGCCACGCAAAATATCACGAGAGCCGTAACATTGCACCACGGCTCATTCATTAAAAAGATTACCGTAAAAAAAGGTATCAGAAAAAATCTGAATACTGTAATCTTGTTGGGCAGATTCATATTGATTCCTCCATGTCAAACCGGCGGATCACACCGCCTTACTAATCGTATAACGGATATGTTCACTCCGTTTCTTTCTCACTCGACCATCTTTCCGTAAAGATCGTAGTCATCCGACTGTATGATCCTGACTTTTACGATCGTTCCGGACATGAGTGTATCACATTCGCTGTCAAAATATACGCAGCTGTCTATCTCCGGAGCATCCATATAGGAACGTCCGACATACATCCTTTTTCTGCTGTCAAAGCCGTCAACCATGATATCAAGAACACTTCCGGGATATTTTTCTTTTTCTGTTTTGCTGATACTCCTTGCAAGAGTCATGATCTCCTTATATCTGCTTTTTTTGACCGACTCCCTAACCTGATCGGGAAAGCCGAACGCAGGCGTATTTTCTTCTTTTGAGTATCTGAAAACACCCAGATTGTTAAACTTATATTCGCGGACAAACTCAAGAAGATCTTCAAAATCCTCTTGCGTTTCTCCCGGAAATCCGACAAGAAGTGTCGTCCTTATCGACATATCCGGAACTTCTTTTCTGAATTTTCCGATAATCTCCGCAAGTCCGGCTCTGGTCATGCGTCTGCCCATGCGTTTAAGTATATTATCGCTTGAATGCTGAATGGGCATATCAATGTAATGGCAGAGCTTTTTCTCCTTTTTGAAGACCGCTATCAGATCATCATCTATCTCTTCGGGATAACAATACATTACCCTGACCCACTTTATAAACGGAAGTGCGCAAAGAGCGCTGAGAAGCTCCGGAAGTCTCTTTCTTCCGTATCTGTCTATCCCGTAGCGGGTTGTTTCCTGTGCTATTACGATCAGCTCGGTAATCCCTCTTTCTTCAAGAAGGCGTGCTTCATCAAGAATGCTGTCGTAATCAAAGCTTGAATACTTGCCCTTCACATAGGGAATTATACAGTAGGTACATCTTCTGTCACATCCCTCGGCAATTTTCAGATATGTATAGTGAACCGGCGATGATATCCCGCGTTTTAAAGGAAGTTTTTCTTGAGTTTCAGGCTCTCCCGAAAGCACTAAGCCGGTTTCCCCGTTTTCAAGTCTTTCCAGCACTTCGCATAACACCGCAAGTCTCGATCCGGCAATTACGGCATCAACCTCCGGAATCTCTTTTATGATCTCATCCGGATATCTCGCCGCAAGACATCCTACAACAACAAGATACTTAAGACCGCTGTTTTGTTTATATTCGGATAATCCCAGTATCGCCTCTATACTTTCTGTTTTCGCATCATTAATAAAGCAGCATGTGTTTATTATCGCACACTTTGCATTTCCCGGATCATCTGTCAGCTTATGACCTTTTTCACTGAGCAGCGTCATCATTTTTTCGGTATCGACCAGGTTTTTATCACAACCGAGTGATTCAAAATATATATCCAAAATTTGCTCCTCCCGCAAACGAGCGCCGCATCATCATTCCTCAGATTCATCTTCGGGATACAGCCGTTCAAGCTCGACCGCATCGGCGTAATCATAGTCGGCTTCTTCAGGATAAAGTATATATTCCTCATCCATGTTGGTATTCTCAGTACTGCCGAAAAGAGTGGTAGCCATCTTTGCCTTCAGATAAATGTTTCCTTCTTTTTCATAAAGCTCGATATCTGTATTTCCGTTGAAATCAGCTGTAATGTAACCGTCAATGATATCTATTTTTTCCGGGTACTCATCAAACCTAACGCCGATATAAACCTGCGCATCGCTGTTGTTACCGATCCTTATCTTGTCAAATTTGGCTTTCACCGTACTGTTTGCGCCTACTTCTCCTTCATACATCAGACCGATATCAACTGTTTCATCGTCAACAATAACCGCTTCAAGAGATTTGATCGACTTTCCGGTATTATTCCTGATCACTATATTGCATCCACCGATCGATTCAATGCTTATCATGATTATGATAGCCGCCAATACCGTAAACAAAAGGAAGTATATTATTATCTTACTCTTCGATATCTTCATCGTTTTCGTCATTCTCCTCATTGTGATTAATATTTATATCTTCATATCTATCTGCAATATCGCGTTTGTCCACCATGTATGTCATAAGTGAAAGCATATGCGTTGTAACCGGTCCGGTAAGCCACATAAACGCAACGACGACAATTATCTTCAATGTTGTAAACGACCATCCCGTCAGAAATGCCGCTCCGAGCGCCACAAAAAAGAGACCCATAGTATCTCCTATTGCTGCCGGATGCATCCTCATAAGCGCATGCTTATACCGAAAGACTCCGATGATCGCAGGTATCTCGCATAAAGCACCGATGATCACAAAAGCGATCCCAAGAATATCAGTTACCATCCCCGGCACCTCCTTTTTCCTTTTCGGCAGCCGCTTTTTTCTTCATATGCGAAACAATATAAAGCCTCGAAAAAACTATAACCGCCACAAAAGAAACGAGTGCATAGATAGCCGAAATATCGGCAAGCCAGGACTCTTTCAGGAGTACCGACAATATAATGGTCATCATGATAACAATTGTAGTGATCATATTAACCGCCACAAGCCTGTCTGCCGGTTTTTTGCCTGTAAAGGCACGGATCAGTGCCATGACCATACATGCGACAAGAAAAAACAAAACAACGATAAGTGTCACTCTAACAAATTCATCCATTCAGAGTTTACCTCCCCACAAGAAGTCGCTCAATCCGGTACTTCCGTCTTTCTTTCCGTAGCATGACTGTATCATTTTCCGATCAATGCTTCCATTTTCTGAATCCTTCTGACAAAACCCGATGCTTCGATCCCCACATCAAACGACTCGTCAAGACAATGCACCCTGTATGTACCGTTGTTCACCGAAACTGTCAAAGTACCGGGAGTAAGAGTGATCGAGTTGGCAAGCAGTGTCGCGAAAAAGTTTGATCTAATATCGGTATCGAACGTAACAATTACGCTTTTTACTTTTTTCCGGGGGGAAAGCGTATATTTTATTACAGTCAGATTGGCCAGAATAAGCTGTCCGAACAAATATACAAAATACATGATCAGTCTCGGAAGGATTCTGATAACAAGCAGCTCCTTCTTTATCGGGTATGAGAGTATCTTGCATGCAAACAGGACAAGAAGACCGGAAAGGATCACTCCGATCACGGCCGTTTCCACGGTTAATCTTCCGTTAAATATTATCCATAGTGCAAAAACAAGGACGAACATATCAAAATACCCGCTTTCACAACAAAAGGTCGGGCGTTGTCAGGCCCGACCCGGTGACTGTCACCTGTTGCCTTTATTTTTCAAAAAATCAGGGATCTTAATCCCTCCCGTCTCAGGTTGAGCTTGCGGGCGCTGCTGCGGCGGCATCCCGGGCTGACGGTTTACGGAAGGTGAAGGAGAATTTCCCGGCACCTGTGCTGTCTTATAAACATCAATAGGTTTATCAAAAGCATTATTGGGAGCCGAAACACGGTTCTGTCCCGCTTGCTGTCTGCCACCTTGTGAACTAAGGAATCCAAGTCCTCTCGACTGCGACGAAATCTGAGGCTGACGTGCCGTGATAGGTGTAACATTATCGTTTCCGTCCATACCGGTAGCGATGATCGTAATTGTAACATCATCGGTTGCTCTGTTCTCATCGGTAGTACCGAATATAACGTTGGCATTTTCGCCGATAAGACCTCTTACATATTCCGTTGCTTCCGCTACTTCCATCATGCCGACTCTTCCGGCTACGCTGATGATAACATCCTGAGCTCCGTTGATAGTTGTTTCGAGAAGCGGTGAAGAAATTGCCTCCTGCACTGCCCTGAGGCACCTGTTATCATCACCTCCGCTGCAATATCCGATACCGATATGAGCAAGTCCCTTGTCTCTCATGACGGTACATACATCAGCAAAGTCAAGGTTAACAAGGCCTTGATAATTAATAAGATCGGTAATTCCCTGTACACCCTGCTGAAGTACCTGATCTGCCATCTTAAAGGCATCAGGCATCGATGTAGTACGGCTTACCATCTCAAGAATCTTATCATTGGGTATTACGATCAGGGTATCAACGTTGGCTCTGAGCTTTTCAATACCTGCCAGAGCATTGTCCATTCTCTTTAATGCTTCAAATTTAAAAGGCTTTGTAACAATTCCTACGGTAAGAATCCCAAGACTCTTGGATATCTCTGCCACAACCGGTGCTGCTCCGGTACCCGTTCCACCGCCCATACCGCAGGTTACGAATACCATATCCGCTCCCTTGATGGCTTCCGAAAGTTCTTCTCTGCTTTCTTCGGCGGCATTTTGTCCGATGGTAGGAACTGCTCCCGCTCCAAGACCTTTAGTCAGTTTTTCACCTATCTGGATGCAATTGCTTGCCTTGCAAGCACGTAAATGTTGTTTATCGGTATTAACACAGATAAATTCTACTCCTCCGACCTGCTCGTCAATCATCCTGTTAACTGCATTGTTACCGGCTCCACCTACTCCCACAACAACAATACGCGCCGAAACGTTAGATGCTGTATCCTTGATCTCAATCACGTTCTGCGTCCTCCTTAAACTTACTTTATATATGTAAATTTCGTTATTACCGTATAAGTATATAAACACACACTAAATATATTACATTTCATTCAATGAATAATCAAGAGTTAAAACTCAAAAAAGCAATCATTTATCTATCTGTTTAGCCGTTACAGACATATTTTCGCTATCCATGTACCTCAAATCGAATCTAAAGGCGCCCTCACCCATAGTCTTCATGATATTTGACAGATTATTGATCTCCAGATCATAGCTGTCCTTCTTCCCGATCAAAACTTCATCATCATCAATAAACAGCGTGATATTTCCGCGAAAATCATACGAAATCTCCTGTACTTTAATTTCATTTTTAGTTATCAGAGTAACAAGTCCCATAAGTCCATCAAACGAATCAAAATCCGTATCGATTTTTTGACCGATGACCAGATCCCCGACATCTATTCCTGTCACAAGCGCAACATCCTGAGGTTTTGAATCAACGCTGTCGGTTACCGTTCCTTCGCGATCGAAGCAGAAATATTTGCCCATCACATTTACGCATCCTGCTATCTTTCTCTCATATACAAATATCTTGATCGTGTTTTTGTCGATTATTTCGTAATCTACTTTTTCCACAAAAGGTATCGGATCGATGCCGAGCAACTTGCTCCTTAGCGCAAACAGATATGTATATCTGTCCGTGACCTTGTTCAGAACCATATCCTTTATCTCTGTATCTGTGTAGTATCCGCCGGATACCACTTCAACTTTTTCCAATCTGAAAAAAGCAAGAAATGTGATTATAAGCACAATAAAAAGAGCTATGATCGAAAAGATCACGATTCTCTTGATCCGCTTAACCTCACTCATCGCCTTCCCCTTCCCTCGGTATCTGTTTTGAAACATTCAGCACCATTCCTATTTCTCCAAGCAACACGACAGTTGAGGATCCTCCGTAACTAATGAACGGCAAAGGTATTCCCGTAGAAGGTATCAGTCCGGTTACCACACAGAGATTGATCATGACCTGAAGTGCTATATGAATAAAAACACCTGCGCATATGAGCCCTCCGAACGTATCTCGAGCTCTTAAAGCGATAGAATATATTTTCCAGAGTAATGCCAAAAACAAACATATAAGAACAACCGCTCCGATAATGCCAAGTTCTTCACAAACGACCGTAAAGATCATATCCGTATGTACTTCCTGAATCTTACCCAGTTTTTGAAGCCCTTCTCCGAGTCCTTTTCCGAAAAGATCTCCCGATCCTATTGCATAAAGCCCCTGAACAGTCTGCGAGGCCGTATCCATTTTTTCGGGATTGAACCAGTCGAGTACTCTTTCAAGCCTGTAATCGGAAAAGAGCAGAAATCCGAGTAATCCCACAGCAGCTATACCACAAATAACCAAATGGTATTTTCTTACTCCACTGACAAGGATCGGGATCGCCATTAACAGGACTCCCAATATAAATCCTGTCGAAAGATCTTCTTTTGCGATCACTATCATTATGGGGGCAATAATTAACTGCATTGCAAAACCACGCGCCTTATTCATCATGCGCCAGTTTTTGGAAGTATAGTAAGCGGAGAACAAAATGAAGCAGGTCTTGCAAACCTCCGAAGGTTGAAATTTTATTGGACCGATCGGTATCCACCTTACAGATCCGTTCGTTGACTCTCCAATGATTTTTACCACTGCCAGCAGTATAATGCACACAACATATAATAAGTGGATCAGATTAAATCTTCCGAAGATGAATTTTTTAGTATATACATGATAATCCACAAAAGAAATAACGATCATCGCCGGTCCGCCGAGAGCAAGGATTATCAGCTGTCTGAAATGAAACCTCGCGGATTCGGAGTAATAATAGTCTGCACTGTAATAACTTGTACTGAAGATCATTATCAGACCGAAAGCGCATAAAACCGCCACGATCAACAAAAGAAACATATCGTAGCTTCCCAACACTTTTCTGATATGATACTTTTTATCCATAGCACCCGACCGTATCCTTAAAAACATCCGCCTCTTACTTAAGATCATTTTGAGGTTATGATAAATTTACAACAATTATATTTTTATTCGTTAGCTGCGTCAAATTCTTCATCCGGAAGATCTTCCGGTAAAACATACGGATTACTCTCATCTACAAACGGATCATAATCTTCGTTATCAATACCGGCAAGCATTTCCAGATCGACATTATAATCAATGTCGCCTTCGGGATATACTCCCAGATACGGAAGTATCTCTTTCATAATGGAAGCGCAAAGCCTGGTAGCAGGCGAACTGCTCGCAGAAAGTTCGGGATCCGCAACTTCATCGATAACTATATACACAAGAACCCTGGGATCCGTTATGGGCGCAAATCCGGCAAATGAAACAACAAATCTCTTTTCTTCTCGCGGTCTTTTCTGTGCCGTTCCGGTTTTTCCGCCTATCAGATAGCCCTCTACCTTTGCCGGCGTTGCGGTACCGTTTTCAACCGTAAGAAGCAGAGCATTCTTTATAAATGATGCCGTGCTTTCGCTTATAGTCTGGCGTACGCCCATATCATTATATGTCGAAATAACAGTCTTGTCGCTTCTTCTGATCTCTTTGACTACATGAGGCTGATAATACGTTCCTCCGTTTATGATCGAAGCATATGCGGCTGCTATCTGGACCATCGTAACATTAAATGTCGTGCCGAAACTGCTCGTTGCCAGCTCAGTTTCGTTAAGATTTCTGAGAGGTATTAAAATACCCGAGCTTTCACCCGGCAGGTCAATGCCTGTTTTTGCACCGAATCCGAATTTTCCCTGATATTTGTAAAAACTGTCTTTTCCAAGTTTCGCGGCTATCTCCATAAGAGCACAGTTACACGATTTCATCAGTGACTGCGTAAGCGTCAGCGTTCCGTGACCGTATTTGTTATTGCATCCTATTCTCCAGCCGCCGACCTCCGTATATCCTGCGCAGTTGAATGTATCTTCGGTAGATATCACATTTTCGTCAAGCGCACTCGCAACGGTTATGGTCTTAAAGGTCGATCCCGGCTCATATGTGTCGCTTATACAATAGTTCTTCCACATCTGATACCTTTTCTGAAGCTTTTCATCTTCGCTCATAAACATCAGCTCCGACGCAGGTACAAGTTCCGAAATATCCCTGGGCTCGTTAAGGTTATACTCACGGTTCGAAGCCATCGCAAGAATCGATGCATCGTTCGGATCCATAACAATGACTCCGATATTTTTAGCTCCCGTCGTGTCCAGAAACTCGGCAACTTTTTCTTCAACTATTCTCTCTACATTGTAATCTATCGTGGTTACAAGTTCATTTCCTTCAACTGCATCATTAACGATTTTTCTCTGCTTAAGATCACTGTCAAAATATGTATAAGAAAGTCCGGGAACCCCTGATAATTCATCATTATAATACTGTTCAAGTCCGTAAGATCCGTTTCCGTCCGAATTCAAAAAACCTATCACATGTGATGCAAGGGTACTGTACGGATAAATTCTGTTAAAAGACTCTTCGAACCATACTCCCGCGACTCTTTGTTTTCCGTTACTGTATCTGTTGTATTCGGAAATGCGTGAATAATCGGCGTTTTTCTCATAGACAATATAGGAACTGTTCGGATTGTTATATATAAGTGTACGTATCTCATCTTCGTCATATCCGAGATAATCAACCATAGCTTCGACAGACGGATCCATTAAATAATCCCTCTCGAGTATCTGGCGCGGATCGATTATTACATTGTACTGTTTTTCGCTCCGGGCAAGGATAATGCCGTTACGATCAAGAATAGAGCCTCTCTTCGCCTGTATGGTCCTCGGACGATAACTTCTCTGAGCAAGCACGGCCTTCGAATACTCGCTACCCTTTTCGCTGTTAATGTCAAAGAGACGTACAATAACCAAACCGCAAGTCAGAACAAATATGCCAAACATAATGGTAAGGCCTATCTTCATGTTACGGGTTACTCCACGTCTCGTTAAATTCCCTTCGTCTGAACGATTCATTTTCATATTATATCGCGATACTGGATCACATGACTTGTATCAGCCGATTTATAGTATAAAACCTTATTGTCTTTGGGATATACCATTCCAAGTCTTCCGACAGCAACATTATAAATATAATTTCTGTCATAACTGATGTCAAGTTCGCCAAGCAGCGACTCATTATACGAATTAACATCTTCAAGCGTTATCTTTGCGTTTGTGATTTCTTTCTCCAAACAGTTAACGTCCGATTTTGCGGCCAAAAGATTCACACTGAGTTGAACCAACAATATTATCACACCGATTGTGAGTAAGCTCTTAACCGGGTTAAGCCTGACCAGATATCTGGTCTTGATGCGCGGGTTTTCTAAAGCTTTTCTTTTGCGATCGCTTTCTGTCTGTTTGCGGTCTCTTTCTCTCCGAACAAGCCTTTCTTTACGCAGTGGTCTTTCTTTACGTGCGGGTTCTTCTCTTCGCGCAGGTACCGCTTCGGCATTCGCAGTATAGCGTGCCGCCCTCTTTGACGGAGCTGCAGATTCTTTCGTTCTTTCAGCCGGCTTCGGTACGGGCAGCGAATACTCGGGAGCATATGTTGCCGTCAGGTATTCTTCGATATCTCTTTCATCATCAAACGTTTTCAGAGTTTTTTTTGCGGAAGAACCGACGATCTCTGCACCTATTCTGTTGTAATAGTCGCGGTCAAACGCGAATCGGTTCCTCTCACCCATGTTTCGAATCCTTTCATTTCGCTTTTTCAAAGATCCTCAGTTTTGCACTCTTTGATCTTTTGTTATTTGCGATTTCTTCCTCTGTGGGAAGAATGGCCTTCCTTGATATATGCGTTCCCTTCGAAACTCTTCCGCATACGCATTTCGGAAAATTCGGAGGACAAATGCACGGATTTTGTGCTTTGTTAAAAACAGTCTTTACTATCCTGTCCTCAAGCGAATGGAACGTTATGATGCAAAGTCTTCCGCCCGGTTCGAGCAGGTCTATCATTGCGCCTAGTGTTCCTTCGAGTACCTCAAGCTCTCTGTTGAGTTCTATCCTTATCGCCTGAAACGTTCTCTTTGAGGGATGACTTCCCTTTTCCCTGAATTTCATCGGGATCGAAGCGTTTATTATCTCATTTAATTCAAATGTGGTCTCGATCGCTTTTTCCGACCGTTTCTTTATAATATTTCTCGCTATATTCGGGGCAAATCTTTCTTCGCCGTAATCTCTGAGTACCCTGATAAGCTCTCTTTCATCGTAGCCGTTCACAATATCCGCGGCCGTCTGTGAGGAATCCGTATCCATTCTCATGTCAAGAGGAGCATTGGCACTGTATGAGAACCCTCTCTCCACGGTATCAAGCTGATGCGAGGAAACTCCCAGGTCTGCGAGTATCCCGCTTACCTTAGTAATGCCTTCATCCGCGAGAACGCTTTCGATGTTTTCGTAATTGCTCTTTATTATCTTGCAGCGATTGCCGAACTCGGAAAGTCTTTTTGTCGAAGCCGCTATTGCTTCGCTGTCCTGGTCAAGACAAATGAGTCGGCCGGTTTCGAGCCTGCCGGCTATCTCATATGAATGACCTGCGCCTCCAACCGTTGCGTCAACGTATATTCCGCCCTTTCTGATCTTTAGCCCCGTAAGTACTTCCTCGAGCATTACCGGGATATGTTCAAAGCTGCTGTTTTCCATCTTTAAACCTCCCCGCCTTCTCTCAGAACCTGAGCCCGAACTGTGTGGACATCTTCTCGGCTATATCTTCGACAGATTCACTCAGCGTACTCTTTTCGAATCTTTCTTTACTCCAGACTTCAATCTTGCTTATAACTCCGACAAATACGATATCTTTCGTTATACCTGCAAGTTCTTTAAGGATTGCGGGAATAATGAACCTTCCCTGTTTATCCTGCTCGCATTCCGCTGCATTCTGCATAAAGAATCTTTGGAACTGTCTTGTCTCTGCCGTAAACGGGAGCTCCGCGAGTTTTCTTGCAAATTCTTCAAAATCGGTTTTGGGACATATGTATAGGCATCCGTCAAGTCCGGCTGTTACGACAAAGCTGTCGCCGAGCTCCTCCCTGAACCTGGCAGGAAGGAACAATCTGTTCTTTGGATCTATTGTGTGGTTAAACTGACCCATGAACATTTGTCATTTCCTCCTAGTCATTTGCTCCATTCCAAACCAATTTACTTCACTTTTATCCACTTTTGCTCCACCGGTACGTCTATAATACACCCATATGCACCAAAAATCAAGGGAATTTTGTTAAAACGGGACACAAATCCTCAAATAAACTGCTTTTTACGTATAATTGTTCGAAATTTACTAGATAATGTATCGAAAAAGTGTTCGTTGACTATAAATTGTATCAAATGTTTGTTCGTTTCGTACATCTGTTCTATTATTTCGAACAAAAAGCAAAGCATCCCTGTCCAAATATGAAGATTCTTTTTTATAACAAATATGGTAAAATGTCTGCAGACTCGATCGATCATCAGATTTTACATAGGAGAAAATATTATGCGCAAGTTTTGGACCGTACGCTATACATTATTGAATGCCGCTTATTTTGTGGCTTTTTGTACATTACACGCCTATGCTGCAGTTTATCTTCTGTCTTGCGGCTTTACAAATACACAGGTCGGTATCCTTCTTGCCGTAGCCAATATTCTGTCGGCTGTCTTTCAGCCTTTCATTGCAGGCATCATCGATAAGCCCGGTCCGCTCACGAACCGAAGGTTCATCCTCATAAGCGTTTCAGTGATCGGAGCCGGCTCGCTCGCTCTTCTTCTTTTGCCCCACAACCGGATTTTTGTTTTTATCGTTTTTGCGCTTATTTACATGATCCAGTTCGCTTATCAACCGGTAATGACAGCACTCTGCTTCGAGTATAACAAGGCCGGTTGCAATATCATCTACGGTCTCGCCAGAGGGCTCGGCTCCGCCAGTTTTGCAGTTACATCGGTATTCATCGGAATGGCGGTTGAACAGAGCGGCGTCGACATTCTCATGATAGTCAATATCATTGCAATGGCTGTTTCAGCCGTTCTCATAATCACCTTTAAAAAACCCGAAAAAGCCGCCCCGGACGCTACCCCCGAAGGTAACGCGCCCGAAAGCGGCCGTGCTCATAACAGTATTATTGAATTTGCGAATACATACCCTGCTTTTATGGTATTTCTCGTGGGTACGATCTTCTTTTTCTTTGCTCACAATATGATCAACGATTTTATGATCCAGATCATAAGACATCTCGGCGGCGGTGAAAAAGAGCTCGGTTTTTCAAACTTTCTTCAGGCCATCCTCGAGCTTCCGGTTATGGCTATGATCGGGATTGTCCTCAGAAAGATCAAATGCGAAAAACTTCTCATGATTTCCGGCGTGGCGTTCTTCGTCAAGATCCTCATCCTCATATTTGCCGGCGGAATGCCTATGATGTATGTAAGCCAGTCTTTCCAGCTTTTTGCTTATGCTGTCTTTATTCCCGCTTCCGCATATTACGTAAATAACACTATGGAAGAACTCGACCAGGTTAAAGGTCAGGCTTATATAACAAGTGCTATAACGGTTGGCGGAGTTTTCTCGAATCTGCTGAGCGGAGTGATCCTTGATAACGCAGGGATAAATGCAATGCTCCTTACAGGAACGATCGTATGCGGTGTCGGCGTTATCATCGCCGTATTTGCAATGACAACACTCAAGCACCATAGAACCTGAGAGTCTCTTCACTCACCGCAGATCCCATGATTGAATCCTCACTCACCACTGTTTCCTATTGACCCGTCAGTCTCCCCTGATTCCGGTCGAACTCTCATTTACCGTAAGTACCGATTGGCACATCATTAATCTTTAATTTTGATTTCTACATCACCGGAAGTTGTATTTACAGTACATTTATCTGTGCCTTCATCGTGTGGAGTTTGAACATCACCCGACGTGGTATCGACATCAAATATCTTTCCGCTCAAGAGCGTTCCCTCAACTTCTCCCGAAGAGGTTTCGATATTGATGTTGTGAGCGTCGAATTTTTCAAATTCAACATCTCCGGACGTGCTTTTTACGAAAAGACTGTCGGATACAGAATCCTTAAATTCACTCTCTCCCGAGCTGACACTGCGTTCCAAAAGTCCCTTGATATTTGAATCGGCCAGCTTCAGATCACCCGAGGAGGACTCGGACGAAAACGCTTCTGCCGTGAGATTTCTTATTATCTGATCTCCCGAGCTGCTTCCGATAGTTACACCTTTCGAAGACTTACAGTTTTCCAGACGGATATTTCCCGAAGTCGTGTCCACGAAGATCTCTATCGCATCGGCATTAGATATTTCCACCTTTCCCGAGCTTGCAACCCCTGTAACGATTCCGTTTGCCGTGCACTGTGATACAATATCTCCCGAACTTGAACCAAGAGTCATTCCCTTAAAAGTAAAATCCTTCGGTATTTCAATATTTCCCGATGATGTTTTAACAGTAAGAGATCCTTTAAAGTCGGCCTTATTCAGATACACGTTTATATAAGAATTTTCATAACCGATAAGAGATAATCGGATTTTGCTGTTTTCCGTTATTTTAATTTCAAGATTATCATTACTGATATCTGCGGTGAGTATTCTGTTTTCGTCAATATGTGCATCTACCCGGGTTTTGCCGTCAGTCAGATACAGCCTTACGTCTTCAGCAGAAGTATTAACAGTGACGTTTTCATATGTTCCGACCGGCTCAGCGGTTACATCGACATAATTTACATTCGAAAAATCATCAATGCTGATACCTTTTCCTTCTTCATTTCCCAAACAACTTGAGGCAAAAGCTCCGCCTGCGATCAAAAGACCGACGACCATACAAAAAACTCCCGCCAAAATTGCTACCTTGTATTGTTTTTTCATCATATTATTCCTCCGACTCCGAAATATCTTAAGTTTTTATATCATATTTCTTCTTTTGAAATAAAGAGACTTTTGACAAACCGAAAGAATGCACGTGTGACACTCATCATAAACTGCGAAAACCTGATACCACCGATAAAGAGAACTACAGAGGCTCCCGCACAAAAGACTCCCGTTCCGACCATGAGCATTCCCGCCGGCCATGAGAACGTAAGAAACGCTCCGACTATGCATCCGATTGCAGAAACGGCAAGTGCCAGGTCTACCGAGTATACAACAATCACCAGCGACCATATCACTACAAACACCGAAAATACAATAGCTGCGGCCGCTACAGCAAGTGAAAACCAAACAGGTGCTCCGAGTATTATAAGGAGTATCTCCCATCCCTTAAGTGTTCTCTTGGGTTTTATCTTTTCTCTTACAAGAACAGCAAGCGGTATATCTTCGACGATCTTTGCCGCGATCTCCTTCGGGTTTCCGATTTTCGCTACTGCATCCTCTTCTGTATAGCCTTCTTCCATAAGGTCGCTGATCATTTCGTCGTAAAAATTTACTCTCTCTTCTCTTTCCTCATCGGGGCAGCTTATAAGTCCGCTTTTCAGTTCATCCAGAAATTCATTTTTAGTCATTTTTAATCCCTTCCTTGATTGCACCCGGATCACTTGATTCTCCATTAAAATCCGGAATGGCCATATTTGTTTCTCTTGTAATAAAACGGTAGATTGCTTCTATTTCCTTCCAATCGTCCTTAAACTCATTGATCCTTTCTATTCCCAAATCAGTGATCCTGTAATACTTTCTGAGTCTTCCGCCGTGTTCTGCAGACCACACGATCAAAAGCTTCCCCGATTCAAGTCTTTTCAGTATCGTATAAAGTGTCGATTCGGACATATCAAGATAAGGGCTCATATCCTTGATGATCTTGTAACCGTATGAATCCTCATTTCTGATCGCAGCGAGGACGCACACATCAAGAAGTCCCCTTTTTAATTGGACATCCATTTTATGCCTCCTTTGATTTTTTTGAATTGCCACCGCAAACGAAACATATATACTGTTTGTTATGCTATACCACCGATGACGTTATACATCATATCACGATGTATATCGTTTCGTCAAGTATATTTTTACTTATTTTATGATGTTGCTCAAAATCCTTTGTTTTCTGCGTTAAGGCCAAAAAAGACCCTTGTACCTTTTTTCGGTACAAAGGTCTGTAGTTTCTGTTTTTAGGATTATAAGCGTGAATCCTCAATTCTTAAATCGTCAGGCATCTTACTTTTCGGTATTATTACTTTTTGGTATTATCACTTTCCGATGCCATGTTTTCAGAGACTGCGACTGACGCGACTTACTTGTCCGCTTCCGTTTGTTCCGCCTCAGCGTTTTCCGCTTCTGCTTGTTCTACATCAGCCTTTTCCGCTTCTGCCTCTTCCGCCTCTGCCTTTTCCGCTTCTGCCTTTTCCGCTTCTGCTTTTTCTGCTTCCGCTATATCTCCGATTACTTCAGCAACTCTTGCTTTTGTATTTTTTTTCGTCCTGCTGGTATTATGCTTTTCATCATATGCTTTAAAATACGCTACTGAATCAAATTTGGCGATCTTGCCTTTTGCGGCTCTTATCCTAAATACAACTATAAGCACAACCGCTGCCACAAAAAGGACAAGCGAAAGAGCCTGTGATACAGCGATTCCGGAATTCCAAAGGAACAACTGATCTGTGCGGACTCCCTCAATAAAAAATCTTCCCAGACCGTATCCTCCAAGGTACATAAGAACTATCTCACCGTTGAACTTCTTTTTGGGAAGGTAAATAAGCAATCCGATAAGAAGCGCCAGGTTCCAGAGCGACTCGTAAAGGAAAGTGGGCTGCACCTGAATATATGAATTACCATCCGCTGCCGTAACGATATTATTTCTGATCTCCATGATGCTCGAAAGAGCTTTTTCTTTTCCTTCGTACATCGCAGCAAGTACATCGTCGGAAACAACATTAGGCTTGAAAATCGACCAAAGAGATCTGTCCGTCACATCGATCCTCATTGCCAAAAGACTGTCCGTATAATTACCGAAACATTCTCTGTTAAAGAAATTACCCCATCTTCCGATTATCTGGCCGAGAAGCAATCCGAATATTCCGGTATCGGCAAAAAGACCGTAACTGAATTTTTTAATCTTGCAAAATACCAATACCGTCAATAATGCGGCTATAACACCGCCGTATATTGCAAGACCGCCCTGCCTCAGGTTGAATATGGACCAGAAATCATCCGTGTATTTTTCCCATTCAAATATCACAGAATACAGTCTGGCGCCTATAACTCCGAGCGGAATGGCAATGATCGCAAAATCCAGATAGAAATCGGGGTTTTGCCCCGTACGCTTTGCCTGACTGCGTGCGATAAGAATTCCGCCGATCATACCGATTCCGATGATAAGTCCGTAAAATGCGACATTAAAATCAAAAACAGTAAATCCGCGCGGTACATTATTAAGATTTATCCCTAAGTTTGGAAATATTATTGAAGTATCATTTCCCCAGAACATGTTTCCTCCTGACTTATCGCCCTTAATGCATAAATTTTCCGGTCAAAGAACGACTCCGGAGAAATCAGCATCGCCGATCCCGATCAAACATTAAACCTAAAGAGAATAACGTCTCCGTCCTGAACAACATAATCCTTGCCTTCGGAACGGACAAGACCTTTTTCGCGCGCCGCATTATATGAACCGCACTCTACAAGATTATCATAACTTACCACTTCGGCTCTGATGAATCCGCGCTCAAAATCGGAATGGATCTTTCCGGCTGCACCGGGAGCTTTTGTTCCTTTCTTTATGGTCCATGCTCTTGTTTCTTTGGGTCCCGCTGTAAGGAAGCTCATAAGCCCGAGCAGATCATAGCTGGCTGCAATAAGCTTTTCAAGACCCGAGCTTTCGGCTCCGAGATCATTTAAAAACTCTTTTTTCTCCTCATCGCTCAGTTCCGCAAGTTCCTGCTCTATCTGAGCAGAAATGACAAATACGCCGCTGCCCGAATTTTTTGCGAATTCGCGAACCGCACTCACATGAGGATTGCTTGCGCCGTCATCCGCAAGATCTTCTTCCGATACATTTGCCGCAAAGATAACGGGTTTTGATGTAAGAAGACAAAAACTGTTTATAAGCTCTGCTTCCTCTTCGTTTTCGGGTTCATAAGCTCTCGCGGGTTTTCCGCTCTCAAGTAAGTCCTTTAATTTCCTTAAGAGATCCACTTCCTTGGCAAGCGCCTTATTTGCCGTTGCCGCCTTAGCACCCTTAGCGATCCTTTTTTCTATAACTTCAAGGTCCGCAAATGTAAGCTCAAGATCGATCGTCTCTATATCACGAACGGGATCTACACTTCCTTCAACGTGAATGATATTTCCGTCCTCAAAGCACCTTACGACATGAACGATGGCATCCGTTTCTCTGATATGCGAAAGGAACTGATTTCCGAGACCCTCTCCCTTTGATGCTCCTTTTACAAGTCCGGCTATGTCTACAAACTCGATAACCGCATGTACCGTAGACTGTGAGTCATACATTTTTGTGAGGACATCAAGTCTCTCGTCGGGTACTGCAACGACTCCTACATTAGGGTCGATCGTACAGAACGGATAGTTTGCCGACTCGGCTCCTGCCTTTGTAAGTGAATTAAAAAGCGTACTCTTTCCTACATTGGGCAGTCCAACGATTCCAAGTTTCATGATGTATTAATCTCCTTTGATACTCCGATATTTTACGGTTTTATGTCATTATTTCTGATATATTCCCTATTCGAACTCTTTTCTTTTTGCTCTTTAGCCGAACATGGCTATTTGCATAATAAAAGAGTCCCAAATCAGCGCGATACATTATACACTAACAGGGACTCAAATGCAACGAAAAGGCGACAAGGGATGTT
>JAILKT010000049.1 GCA_024693545.1 Lachnospiraceae bacterium | reverse complement strand
CCTCTCGATACAAATTCATACTCCCACTGTCCCGGCTTAGTAATGCCGTTTCGCTCAAAAAGTTCTTCATACCAGCCTATATCATAGAGGAGTTCTTTTCTGATATTTACGGAATCATAAGCAAGGTTCTTATAATCACGGCAAATACCATAGTCATAGCCGCAGCCGTAATGGTAAATATTTGATGAATGTCCGTAAACATTGTTTCCTTCAATAAAATTAAGGTTAGCGGGCGATCTTCCCACCTGAACTTCATAAATCTTTTCGTCAGGATTATATGTCAATACTTTCGCAGCCGAGAAGCAGTTTCTTACATAGCCTTCGTTTAAGCCTACTATAGCCGCTCCCTTTTTATAGATCGATGAAGTATCGTTTGCACGCAATTCCATATCGACAAGGCCGTAAAGACTCTCCACAACACCGCCTATATTCCTTCGTACGATACCTCCGGTGTAATAGGATGAATTGTAATATGTCTTTGCGTTTGTTTCGTTATTATTATATATAATTTTGAATTCATCCAGCTCTGATACCATGTGAATCTTCGATCCGGTAGTTGAGCACGAATACCCGTTTCTTACCATACCGTAGTTCGAATACACGGCAAGACCTGTACCGTCACCGGCATAGGTGTGAATGTCTTCCATAAGGTTAATACAGAAGTTTTCAACCACACCTGTAGGATAATTGGTTTCTGCAAGCAAACCGCGTATCCAGGCACTTTCCCTGAAATCACTCGAGTTACGATCCGTAGGTATTTTATTACCGTTTACATCAAGTTTCCAGCTTCCGTCTTCATTGGTTTCCCAAAGAGCTTCTATCCTGTTTCGATAATTAACGGTGATATTCTTTAACGTGCCGTAATTAGCATATATGATGCCACGAATATTCTTGTAATTTCCATGACTCTCATCACCCTTCTCATATACAAGATTTCTTATCTCGCCGTATGCGCCGAACTGATAGATGAGATAATCATTACTCCAGTGAGTTAAGGTATGCCCGTTAAAATCTATTACGCCGTCAAATTGCTTCGTAGCAAAAATATTTGCCCTGGCAACGATCAGATCAGAGGATACAATATAACTTTCATCGGAATGACAGAAAGCGTCAAACAGATCATCCTCATTATTAATACTGTGTATGATTCTGTCTGATGTAAATGTCGTTGTTCCGACACGGACACTGTAGTTATTGATCTTTACCCACAATTCAAGACGGTAATATTTATTATTTGATACTCTTACACCGAAATTGGTGTCGATCTTATTTGCCCCTCCGACGAAGGTCTTCGAGCCGAGAGGTATTCCCCTTCCTCCCTCTGCATATTTATCATATTCATACATCGAGAGAAGACAGTTATGCTCCTCTTTTTCACGATCTTCATCTTTGGCAAGCTCTCTCCACTCATGAACACGCTCGGAAATAAGATGATAACCGCTGTCCCCGGCCACCATCGTTCCTTCTTTTTCATACACTCTGACATAGTAGGTAGAAACCCCACCTGAGCCGAGCTGTCCGAATTCATCCCTAAGAACTGCGTTAATATTGGCGGTATATGCCTTATCACCGAACTTATGGAACGAAAAACCGAACACCGGATAAATTCCCTTTTCTGTACTGTTTGTTACTTGATCAAACTTAGTCGCGGTTGCCCGAACATAAAGCTTCGTCTTTCCCGTAACGTACTTAGTAAGCCTTATGTAATTGCTTGTCCAGTAACATCTGTTATAAGAATTCCTTCTATCCGGGCTGCTGTCTACAGCAACAAGAGCCGCCGGGTCGTTACGGTCTGAAATAGGTTTTGTACATTCGAAATCTTCGAACACCTCAAAAAGGGTATATCTGTCATAATACGGCCATATACCGGGTTCGATAATGTTATAGTATTCATCACCAAAATCATAATCTATCGTAAAGACAGTCTTAGCCGCGTTGGTACCTGATATATAATACCTTGTTACATTACCATACGTTGCCGTGCCTTCATCATCACGTTTTATCTCAGCAAAGGTGGTGGAATACTTATTATTAATGCTCGATTTAGATGTGACATTCTGAGAAGAATTATTAACACATCTTGCCGTTATCGGCCCGGACGTCTTAGTCGCATTATTCAAGGTGATCCTTAACTCCGGTACAAGATCATATGCGTCATTGATACTTATAAGTGAAATATCAGCCTTGATCGATTCATGGGTAACTATCTTTAACGTTTCCGAATTATCGTTTACAAATATTTCCTTATTGAACTCAGCTGAAGCATTCGTCCAGCCTCTGTTGAATCCCTTTGCGATAAATCTTAAGGAGTATTCTGTTTCCCTGGCAAGGTTGTTAATACGAAGCTCGTCAAAAGTAGTCTCCGGACCTTCAAATGTTCTTTCATCCATCAAAACACTAGTAGGGCTGAGAACCGAAAGCTTAACAGGGTACGATGTGATCGAATCATCGGGATCGACTATCGATACGCCGAACAGGGTTATAAAGTCAGATGCCGAATAATACGCATCAAGCTTCACATAAGGGCGCTTACGGAATGTTTTAAATGTTTTACGCGAAAGGACCGTGCTAACATCTCTTTCCATTCCACTTGTTCCGACAGTTGCTTTTGCAAAAGCCCTGATCTCATAAGAGGTATTCGTTGTCAGACCTGTTACCGCAATTCTGATTTCTTTATTGAATTTATAAGATATGGCACTTCCGGACGCTGTATCATTAGGCTCGGAAAGTGTTATCAATTGGTCAATTACCCCTTCTTCATCTCCTCCTGCCACGCTGCCAAATGTGATTTCGCCGTTTACAAAGCCTTTATTGTCCCCGGCAAAAGGAGCCTCACTCATCTTTTTTTTATAGGCTTCATTTTTCTCGTTTTCAGCGCGCAGAATCGTTCTGTTCATTGCGTCGGCTTCAACCGAATTCTTTGCCTCTTCAAACTCCTCTAATATCTTGGAAAATGCCTGATATTCTTCTGAATCAGCAGCATACATACCGCTTTCTATCTGAGCCACGGCATTCTCTGCCTTCGCCGAGAGTTCCATATACGTTTCCCCTGATGCATTGGTATAAGCATTCATGGCATCGGAAAAAGCAGTCGTATAATACCCCTCAAGTTCCCTATCATATGCAAGCTGTCCCAGCTGTATGGCAGCCTGCTCCCATTCGTCATATCCTTCAGGACGTGTCCCGGCGACAACAGATGCTATATTCGTAAAGTTTGTTTCATCATCAGCATCACAGACCACATATGATATTCTCGCATCTTCATCAAGTACATACCTTCCTGTTTCATCGCCCTTTTCGTTCTTTTCACTTTTATACAATTGAAGCGTCACCGAATCAAGCAACTTAAGGAGAAGCTCGTTTGTTCTGTCTGCAAAACGCATCCTCATATAGAGCTGTCCTTCGGCAAGATTTTCTTCTGTTGTAGGTATTTCATTGTCAATAAACAGACTTCCGAGTGACGAAATATTAGCCGTAGTAAACCTCGTCTCACCGATTATTTCGTCACAAGTCCATCTTAAATCATCAGGAATAACTCCTCCCTCAAAATCTTCTGCGTCGTACTGACGAATATCATAATCCGCATATACCCGAAGTACATATACGGTCTGATCCGAAAGATCGGTAAAACTCGTTACCACCTCAGCATGACGGTTAGGATCAACCACGTTCGGACCGGGATTTTCATCGTATATCTTTCCGACAGTGAGCTCTGTGGGAACATAGTGAACATTGGATTTTTCAGGTTCTGAATATTCTTTTGATCCGCCGGATGTAGTTATCAGATACTTTATGGTTGTTTCTACAGTGTTTCCCTCGGCATCAAATAATTCATACCTTATATTTTTAATTTCGGCATTCCCTGAGTTTGCAAGATGAAGTGCTACCGAATAGTCATATATCTTATTACTTTGAACCCTGAATGTAGCACGAGGACTCTCGGTACATGTTTTGAAGACACCTTTTATTTCATCGGTGCCGTCAGCAAACAATAATCGTTCTCCGATCTTGTCATATACATGTATAGAATAATTGTATTCGGAGTTCGCTCTGAAAACCTTCGAACTCTCGTAATTAAACACTTCTCCCTTTCGAAGCTTTGAAAGATCCGATGATGAGAAAACAATCGTCCTGCTTTCTGTTGCATCCTTTACATTATCGGTCACGATTTCAACACGCGAAATATTTTCTACCGATTCTATATAACGTCCTGCGGTATTATTTACAGCGATTCCGATGGATACATTATCCATAATAACGGAATTTGTGGCCTTCTTACCCTTATCATAGGTGAGATCGAGTTTATTGAGGAAGTCTCTTCCCTTAGTGGTCACAACAATATCACCGAAATCCGTTACAACTTCATTCATAACGGTTCCGTAAGCATTTATGTAATTAAGGACTACCTTGATAGTATAGTCGGTATCCGGTTTGAAAGTCTGCGACAGTCTTAAAGGTCCTCCTGCCGTAACACTCTTCGTAAGTACCGCCTTACCGTTTTCGTCTCTTCCTTCATTAACGTAGATCTGAACACCGTAACGCTTATAAAGGAACTCGCTGTTCATTATGTTGAAATTATCAAGGAAAATTGTAAATGTTCCCGTAGTAACATCACCAAGATATACCTCGGGTTTCTTCCATTCCTTGTAGTAAAGCGGGCGTTCCTTTGTATCCGTATAATGCCTGGGTGCCCTCTCCGAAGGAGGATTTGCCGCAACCGGTTCTGCGGAAGCCGCAGCTTCGGGAGCTGCCGGAACAGCAGGATCTCCGCCCCCTCCTGATGTCTGCACTGCCACAGGCATGGGCGTAGCTGTCGGTAGAGGAGTCGCCGTAGGTCTGGGCGTGGGCGTTATGCGGATTCCCGTATCTTCTGCCGGGAGAGGATCTCCTGCGGGTGCAGGCGGAGCAGGCTCACGTGTGGGACGCGGAGCCCTTGTAGGACGATCCTGAGGATCGGGGGTTATCTGCTCTCTCTCTCCGTCATCATCACGTTCTCCGCCATCAGCTTCCGTTATCGGGGGAGCCGAACCTTCCGAAGGTCTTCCCTTTTCGGACGAAGTATCCTCACTGCCTTCATCTGTTTCTTCGCCTATCTCATCACCCGATTCCGAAGAAGGATCGGTGAAATTATATACTTTTCTTTCCTCAGCTTCATCCTCGGGTTCACCTTCAACAGGGGCAGGCGTAGGTGTGGGTGACACTTTCTCCCTTACCTTTCTTTCTGAATAAAGACCGAGTTTTTCAAGGAATTCTATATAAGTATATTCAAACCCGCCAAGACTGACAGTTGCAGTCTTAGATACGGGCGAAATACTTCCATATACCAAAGAATCGTTTTCATAGTAATAATAATCGATCCGGTCTTCCATGAAACGTATGAACGAATTGACCGGAATCTCTCCCGCCTGTGTAAGTGCGCCGCCGACCGTAAGTTTATCGGCGTTCATGTAGAGTCCGTTTCCTGTATCAACAAGGATAAAATCCTCTCTGTATGCACGCTCCATATCGGCATTGAATGTAACTCCGCCGCTCATATAGAGGTTCTCGTAGGAATCAACGTATTCAAATGTTCCGGTGATAAGCTTGTCCACATCACCTGTAAACATAAGCGCCGATGCATTATTGATGACATAGGGATAATTAGGCGAAATGGGAGTATAGCTGTCTCCGACGAAAAGCTTCCCGGACTTTTCGTAGAGAATATCGGACTGAGATGCATTAATAGCGGGAATTGATGTCATAACAGCATTCTCATCATTGGCATAAAGACTGTCACGAAGCGTTTCTCCGACAAAGAAACCATCATTAACAAGCACCAGACGGGCACTGTAGCCTCCTCCGGCGATCAAAATAATAGATGCTATGATCAGTACAAGAGCGATGCCGCCCATGGCAATAAATAAACCCATGCCGCGTTTCTTCATACTGTCTCCCTCCGTTTTCTGTTTCGAATAGTCTCAGTCTTCTTTCTTTTATTCAAAATAAGACCTATACATTTCAGGTTCCGGAACAACGATCATCGCCGGTCCCCCTTCAAAGATCACCGTACGTGACACAAAATCAACTCCGTTTCCGTTATCAAAAAGTGCTTTTACCGTCGGCTCCTCTAAAATATATGAATAAAACTTGTCTTCATCCTTATTATAAAACTCAAGTCGTCCGAATCCGTCATAACTTATATACGAAAGCGGTGGAAGATCAAACTCATTGTCCTTCCATGTCAGCTTGACACTATCCGTAAACAGATAATTTTCTCCGCCATCATATATAACACCCCTTGAGAGAACCTTTTGTTCGTTTCCTTCCAAATCTGAAACATATATATATGGTTTATCATCCTCTTTTGTGATCCGGGTAATTGCCGGTAAGCAATATTGCTTTCTTTGCTCCATATCGACATAACCGTAATCATCGGGTAAATATATGCTCTTCTCTCCGTACAGAGGATTACATTCTAACTTATTTACAAAAGTATCCTGAATTTGATACCACTTCTCGTCTGCTTCGAAGACCGGAAGTTTCTCCGGAAAATTATATCGGTTTCCGATAAAATACTGAAACGTCGTTTCGGGAATTTCAAGGATCGACTCGTCGATCGAGGTAATGCTTCCGTTCATTTCTTCATCGTCTATGACCATTTTATCAAGGCCGCCGACCGAACTGTCCATTTCGACAGAAAGACCGATCTTACCAAGGAAATCCCTCATTATATAGGAATGACCGTCAACCGTTACAATACTGTCTTCGGTTATTCCGTACGATCTGCATTTCGAAGTTTCTTCCGTGATTGAAGCAATCCTTATGATATTGCCGTCAAACAATACCAGATTCATCGGATCGATCGTAAACTTTTCACCCATCGACGTAACACTGAAGCTGTCCATCGCCAGAAACATGTTTCTTGTACAAGAGAGGAGCAACATGTTTTCCGCATTCTCGCGAAATACGTATTCTTCGGTATGGAAGCCCCCGTTTATAACAAAAGCTCTTCCGTCATAAACTTTAAGCTTTATGCTTTTATCAAGCACAACGACTTCATCGTACGGTATATAAATATAGTTGTTGTTATCAAAAAAAGCCGGCATATTATCGGATAATGTTTCACCGTTATATTCAACATCATCGCCCGTTATCATTATTTTTGCATCCGGGACCAAATTACATACCGTTTCACGTATATCCTCTTCCGAGCCGGAGACCTTCATTATCCCGGCCAGACGCGACGTGTTTACAAAAGCAAACCCATAATCCTTTAAGATTACCTCCCTCTTTTCACGCGTCCCGATCAACATCACGATAACAAGCGCTATAATAATGCCCAGCGCTACTATTAATATCACCGTTTTTTTTGTTAAATGTCTTTTTCTGTCTTTGCTCTGCTTCATGATCAGCTTACATACTCATCCAGGGTTGAAGGCTGCATGAACAACATCTGTTCAACCCCATCCGTTTTGATAAGAATATCCATTCCCACATCTATCTTTGTTCCGTCCTTCATCTGCGCAACAGCATCGCGCCCTATGAGACTGAAGGTTGAACAAGAACCCGTTGACGGATCAAATATGCTTACAGCGCCGTTATAGGAAGCGGTGAGATAAGAAAACGGTGAAAGCTCAAGCTCATTATCCCCGACCGTAAGTATCGTTTTTTCAAAAAAGATATATGTGTTTCTTCCGTCATAGAGGAAAAAGCCCGACGCTTCTCTTTCTCCCGCTTCGCAACTGACTTCGTATTTTCCGTCGTCAACTGTGATAATACTCAGGTTTTCGACCTTCTTTGTAGATGCAATAGCAGGCTCAACAAGAGCATATGTACGGGGCAAAAGTATTTTGTCGGTCCCCGTCCCTTTGCCGAAATACAGAGGTGTTTCGGCAAGCATGATCTCCGTCTCCTCTTTTCCCTCGATTATACAGTTACCGGCCTGCTTACGTGCGGTAGTCGGATAATCATAAAACACTTTTTGAGAATCTATCACCTGATAGACATCACTGTCTATCGCCACACTGTCAAGTCCGGAAACTATTTTCCCCGCAAAAACCGCCGGTATCACGAGTAACAGAAAACAAAGACTTGTTCCTATTATCTGTGCTCCCGGACGAACTCTTGTCTTAAATATTCCGACTGCACTTTTTCTATGCTTTGATGTCGATGCGGCAAGGAAAACGTCTATAGTAAACAGCGTTCTGGCCGTTTCGCATATTACAAACAAAATATTAAAAAATACAAGCAACACTACTACGCTCTCGCGCATTTGGACTTCGTTCAGGTAATCCGATATGATCCCGTTAACATAGATCACTCCGATACCTGCTCCGGCCAGAAGTACATCTCCCAGCAGTCGAAAAATGCATCCAAATATAATATCACGCTTAAAGGTATAGATGAGTGAAAATGCGATCACTGTAATTTCAGTAAATGCAACCGCTATCACAAGCTTATCATCATAGTCATGAACAAGCGCTGCAGCTGTAAGATATACAAAAAATCTTAATATAACAATCGCAACTGCCAGCATATCGAACTGACTCATGCCTGCCGCAGCTACCTTAAGACGACTCGTGCGGCTGTTAAGATCAATTTCTTTAGCCAACCTCACTGTCCTCCTTCAAGAGAATCTTAAACACGTTATTCTTAATACAATAAAAACCCTTGACTCCCTCTATTTTCCTCACATCGCTATCCGTCACGATCTCAAGTTCGCCATCCATCTCACCCAGCGTAGGCATATAATCCACCATAATAAGAAGATTCGAACGCTTATCCCTCAGACGTACCATATGTACATCATGAAAAACCTCATACCCCGTCGCGAAGCTGATGAGGATCACTTCTATGTATTTTTTCTGAAGCTGCTTTTTCATTCGATGATCCTTCCCGGTCCTTCCTTCTTAAATCGTCGGACCCATTCTTCCTATCAGGCTCTGTCCTTCTTATAATCATAAAGGTTACTGATGTAGAGGAATCTGTTCTCGTCGGTAGTGTCATACTTGCCGGCAAGAATCGCTTCAACGTCATCAAGAACATCCTCTATCTTAACAAATCTACCGGGTATATTGGTAAACTGCTCGGCAACAAACATGGGCTGAGTAAAATAATTACGAAGCTTTCTTGAACGATAGAAGATATTGTAATCCTCTTTTGAAAGTTCCTCGATACCGAGCACCGCAACTATTTCCTCAAGTTCTTCATATCGTGTCATATAGCGAAGTACTTCCGAAACAAGGTTATAATGACGTTCGCCGACCTTCTCTATATCGATCATTTTTGATGATGTACGGAATACGTTAACAGCCGGATATATACCTTTTTCAGCAACCTTACGATCAAGAACGATCTGTCCGTCAAAATGTGAGGTGATCGCATGCACGGCAGCATCGTTATAATCATCCGCGGGAATGAAAACCGTCTGGAATGAAGTGATCGAACCGTCTTCGGTTGAATTGATACGTTCCTCAATGGAAGAAACATCCGAAAGCAGTGTGGGCGGATAACCGTTATCGATAGGCATATTCTCAAGTTCGGCAGAAATCTCTGAACTTGCCTGTACAAAACGATAAATATTATCCACAAACAGAAGCACGTCCTGCTTAAGCTCATCGCGAAGGAATTCCGCCTGTGTAAGACCTGAGAAGACCGCACGTGAACGTGACATGGAATTCTCACCCATCTGACCGAATGTTATGGACATCTTTGAAAGAAGATCGCCATCGATCATCTCATCATAAAGTTCCTTACCTTCACGTGAACGTTCACCGACACCGATGAATACCGAGTTACTCTGAAGGAACTTGTACACATTGTGGATAAGCTCTTTAATAAGAACTGTTTTGCCAACACCTGCACCACCGAGAAGACCCATCTTAAAGCCCTTCTGCATCGGTGCAAAGAAATCGAGCACTTTAATACCCGTCCAGAGAATCTGTCCGTCGGTATTTATCTCTTTAAGCGACATGTTTCTTTCATATACATTTTTTGTATGCGGATTTTCAATAACATTTCCATCAATCAGACGTCCGTACGAATCAAAAACCTTTCCGAGAATCTCATCCGAGTATTCTGTTCGAAGGCCTCCGTCAACACGTTCTACTTCAACGCCTCGTGTAAGTCCGATAACGCTGTCAAAAGGAACGGCAATAGCGAGGTTTCCTGCGATCTGAGCGATCTCAAAACGATTCTTGTGCTCACTACCTACGGTCTCTACGATATCCTTAACCCTAACATCCGTTTCATTAAGCAGTATCTCGACCCTCATCGATGAAACCGCAATTATTCTTCCAAGACTCATTATATATTACCTCCCTAGTTCACCGTCTTTTTTGCCATCTTCTTGGTGAAATTGTCTATAACCTTCTCAAACTCTTTTGCAACCCTTTCCTTACGGATCTGTACAAGTTGCTCCGCCTCGATCTCATCGATCTTCTTCAACGATTCCGATGTCGAATTCTGGCGATATATATTCTCCGATGCATAACTGTTTACTTCAGCTATCTTTACCTCGTAGTTAACATAACTTGTAAGCAGATTATAGAGTATTCTGTTCGCATCACCCTCTACGAAGAAGTCTTCAGTATATACCTTTGTTCCGACCTCTATATCAAACGGGAAGATCTTTTTCTTCATGATCTCTATCCTCGATGTATTATAGAAGTGGTTATATATCAGGTTGATCTGAGAATGTTCCTTTCCCATAATGGTCGAGACAAGTAATTCATGTACCTTGTTGTACCCCGAGTAGAATTCTTCACGGGGAAGCGCCAGAACAACCCGAGGTGCGCTCTGTCTGAGCTTTCTGCCTATCAATATCTTATCCGCATCAGTGTCCTGCTCGATAAATTGATTTACAGTGAAATTGATGTTGCCGCAAAAGCCAAAATCACTTCCGATGTAGATATTGAGGGGCGGTTTTGTTTCATCTATGCTCCATAGCTTCTTATCAAGCTGAAAGTTACGATTGTTTGCGATCAGATCGATGATGTCCGAAGCTTCTTTCTCGAGCTTAAGGTATTTCTCAGCTTTTTTACGGGCTTTGTCAACACGTATGAGAGCATGGAAATTCATGACCTTAACTATCGGCTTTATCCTCATATGATCCCCCTATCATCCCAAATCAACCAGTCCGTCAAACATATGCTGCATCTCTTCGGGCGGGATGGGCGAGAATTTGTACTGACGAAGCTTATTTCGTATAGCTTTTCCGTTTCTCATGCTCTTTAAAAGCTCAGGGCTCATCTCGTCCTCGTTTGCAAGCTCGTATACATCACACTTCTCAAGGTATGCAAGGAGCTCACGCCTTACAACCGCACCGACTCTCTTCATCTCTTTGGTCTGAACGGCACCGCCGAGACGCGATACTGAAAGTCCGTATTCTATCGCAGGCTTATTACCTTTTTCAAAGTTCTTTGTTGAAAGAACGATCTGTCCGTCGGTGATCGATATTATATTACTGGATATATAATCCGTTATATCTCCGCCTTTTGTCTCACAGATAGGGAGAATTGTTACCGATCCTCCATCTTTATGCTGGCAGCCTCTCTCAAGAAGGCGAGCATGTGTATAGAAAATATCGGAAGGATAGGCGTCACGTCCGGGTACCGTACCCGTAAGGAGTCCGATCTCACGACAAACATCTGCGTGCCGCTTAAGATCATCGATACATACAAGGACGTCCTTGCCTTCGAGCATATACTTCTCCGCAACGGCAAGACCCATGAAAGGCGTAGTCTTGATAACGGGAGGGAACTCATCATTAAATGCGCTGATAATGATGGTATATTCCATAGCTCCGCGCTTCAAAAGCTCGTAGAAAACATTTTTGATCTCTTTCTTGGTCTTACCTACAGCTATATAGATACAGATCATGTCTCTTCCCTTTTGGTTAACGATCGCATCAAGACAAAGCTGGGTCTTTCCTGTTCTCTTATCACCGATTATGAGCTGACGCTGACCTTTTCCAACGGGGTAGATCATATCAATACCCGTAATACCTGTCTGCATCGGACGCTTTACATTACCTCTGTCCATGATGGGGATGGGAGGCGTTTCTATAGCAAGCTCAATAGTATTATCAAACTGTTGATCGTTCATACGATCAACACCAAACATATCAACGATATGACCGATCGAATCGGGTGAGAACACACCTTTAAATTCCACACCGGTTGCATGAACAGCATCTCCGACATAGATTTCATCCGTCTTACGGATAAGCGCTACGTATATACGATTACGTCCTATCGTACTTACATAACCTTCTGCCTTACCGTCGATAACGATCTTTTCGAAGTAACCGGCTCCGTCAAGGCCTTCTACCTCAATGATGTAATTTTTGATACCCGCTACACGGCCTACTTCATGGATATTCTTTCTGTCCACGATCTCCCGGCATTTACGATCCACGAGTTCTTCAACATGCTTGCTCATAAAAAGTTTTACCCCCAATTAATAATATATTATTTTATCCGAGTTCAGATCGATGTATGCTGAAATCGTAAAGCTGTCTTCCCGCTATGATCTGGATACCTTCACAAAGTCCTTTATCGTAAATTGTCTTTACAAGCGGTGAAAGATCCGAAAAATCATCATCTTTTTCAGCCGTACGAACCACAACAGACGGATCAAGCCGGTCTCTGCGGCACGAAAGCCAGTAAACAAAGCGGTCGGCAGTATCAAAATCACCACGGTCCTCGATGTAAAGAGAAAGAAGTTTTTTCCCATCATCATCGAGTGAATCATTCAATGCTTCATACTGTTCAGAACTTTCAAAAGCGAGAAGTCTGTAACACAGATCTCCCGAAAGAGTCTTACAAAGATCATCTATGACCTCATATTCATGTTTTGTATCGGGAACAACATAAGACGCCAAAAAATCCTTTACAAGTCCACGTCGATCGAAAGAAAAATGCTCACGCATATTTCTGTAATCTCTCTTAAGATCGGGGCTGCAATACCCTGTCGTCCTTGTAAAGAACATCTGTCCCGTTGCAACAGTATGCGAATCTTCCCCTTCTTCAAGTTCCCTCAAACGCCTTTCGAGAGCATCTACACGATTCTGCACACTCTCAAGTCTCGCCTGTTTCTCTTCAATAAGATCATCGTAGATGAGAATTCTGTCGCTTACATTGGATTTTAGGTTTCTTTCTGCTTCTCTTGAAAATATAGCAAGGACCATAAAGATCACAGCTATCGCAATAACGAGAAGCGCGATAACAAGAATAATCTCACTCATTATGCCCGTCTTTCCTTCCCTTATACATTACCCGTCTTCCTTCATCAATTATCAAACTGCATACGGATTAAAATAAAGAAGGAGGAATATAAGTGCAAAGAGAACCAAAAGTAAAACCGTCATAACCACAGCTATGATCATAACAGAATGTACTATGTCATTCTTTGTCTCGGGATTACGTCCGACTGCTTCAGCCACCTTGGATCCAAGGATTCCAAGACCTATACCGACACCCAAAAATGCAAGGCCGAGCATTGTTCCGATAGCACTCATTGTTGATGAAAGTATTGTTTCCATAAGTATATTCTCCTATAATTTATTATCTTAATTATTTCTTTCCCGTTTGAGGATGTAACCTTATTTTTTTATATCTTACTCACTGCCTTTGCATTATCAGAACGGGCTCTTAATATACAACTCGCTCTTAAGAGGATAACTCTCGCCTCCGTATTTAACATCGACAATTCTTATCAGAAGGTCTTCTTTATTATTTTCATATGCAAATGAAAATGAATCACCTGTCTGTGTTGCGGTATAAATATCAATTTTCCACTTGGCCCTACCGGTAACAAGGTTATCCATATTGACCGGAGTTGCACCCGATACATTTATCACTTCACCGTTTCCACCATTCCCGACAACTTCAACATAAGCTTCATCAATAAGCGAATCGGCAAATACAGAGAAGTTAACCGATATGCTTCCTCCCGTAGCCTGACCGACAGGAACGATATTGTCAAGATTGATCCGACTGAACAATTGCGGTGTCCTGACTACGATATATTGATCAAAAACAATATCAGTTGTCTGATCTATCTTGGCATAATCAAGGAAACCAAGGCTGACTATGTATGTTCTTCCGGGTAATACAATCTCTTCGGTATCGTTTTTTATTCCGCCGATGAATGATGTTGCATTCGTAAGTGCTCTGTCCACAGGGAAGACATACGGTTTATATGACTCGTCGGCCTCACCTTTACTATCTGCAGGAATTACACGTAAATAAATCTGACCGTATGAAAGCTCGGGATCGTCAACACCGTAGTCTATTTCAAGTCTGTTAGCGAAAGGCAATACTCTTCTGAGCTTCAAATACTTGTAAAGTGTCTTTGCTCCCTGAACAGCACCGTCACCGCCTCGTCCGCCGTCACCGCCTTGGCCGCCCTGGCCGCCGTTACCGCCGGCTCCGCCCGGTCCGCCCGACCCACCGGTTCCACCGGTTCCGCCGATTCCGCCCTGGCCGCCCTGGCCGCCCTGGCCACCCTGGCCACCGGTTCCGCCTTGGCCACCGGCTCCACCTGAACCTCCGTTACCGCCGTTACCACCGGTTCCGCCGATTCCACCGGCTCCACCGATTCCGCCGATTCCGCCATCGCCACCGTCACCGCCGGTTCCGCCGATTCCACCGGCTCCGCCATTACCTCCGGCTCCACCGGCTCCGCCATTACCTCCGGCTCCACCGGCTCCGCCGGCTCCGCCATGTACCGTGATATTATATATTGGTGCTCTTTCTTCTTCGGAAAGTTCGGATTTTTCCAGCTCGTTATACTCCGATTCATTATATGCACTTGATGTGCCCATAATGCTCGCTGTATTTACTTTAGTATCTCCGATAGTAAGTTCTTCCTTCGCAACATCAAAAACATAATCGCCGATATATATCTTTGACGGAGTTGTAGTCTTTACTCGTGTTTCATCATTGAAAAGCAACGCATTTCCCGCTGTATCAAGGATAATAAACAGAAAGTTCTTTGTATCGATCGTTTTGTCTTCAGTAGAAATTGTAGGACCGATGACAATATATTCCCTATCCCTGAGTTTGCAAAAACGAGGAGTTGAGTAATCCGTAATGTCAGTTACTCCTTCAAGTGTCTGTATCGACGCATCCTCGGTAACTTCGTACCCACCTCCCCAGGTTCTTACAGCTCCGGAATCCGTTTCATAGGCAACTACTTTCTCGCCGAGGCAGACTCCTTCACCCTCCGGGGTTTTGAGATAGTACTTTCCGTCCCATTTTTTTTCAATTACAGACTCTTCATTTACGGGAATGGCACGGTTCTCCGAGTCGTAAACAACGCTAGAGGAAGAAACAACATAGGGATCTGTCTTTTTATTCATCCCAATAGTCATCATCACCACCACAATGGCAGCTATAGCAACTATTGCCACTGCAAATGCGTAGAAGGAGAACATGCTTTTTTTGTCAAGTTTCCTCATAATTACCCCGTTTCCCCCATCCGATTGGATTTAGCATCTTTCAGCTACGGATGTTGGTTATATACTTTTTACTATGCTATAGTAAAGCTAACTACTTTATCAACGTATCTTTCAGGGTTTCCGGGTCCGGGAGTAACCCTCATACGAATAGCTATCGTGTATATACCGTTTAATTTGAACTTACCTTCGTCTATTCCCTTAAATCGATATATTGTATCCGCACCGCTGTTCAACACCTCTTTAACCGTTGAATCATCCGCAAACGGATTTGCGAAATCGGGAAGACTCTCAATTGATCCACCCGGCATCGTAATATCAATATGCATGTTGGTACAATATAAAATATTTGAAGGATTCGTAAAATCAATATATACGCTGTTGTCTGCAAGCGATCTTCTTACAACTTCTACATATCCGGGAGCAAATCCATCCGAATGCGTGGTTTTTTCGGAGAAAGACTTCATGTTGTAAGCTTTATTCGAAATATTAGTAGTATCAGCAGTTGTTCCTATTGCACCTTTGTAATGATAGATTCCGTTATCTGGCGGCAAGCTCTCATAATTTTCAACGCAATAGACTTTTAGCGTCACCTCTGTTTCATCACCGAGGCCATCAACAGTTATTGTATTGGCTGACTTAGTTGAAAATATATGATCCTGCGAAGTTCCAAGATCTTTCATCGCGCCGTTAACAAAAGCACGAACCATAAATCCATTTTCATATACTACTCCGTCAGCATCAACTATACTAACCCTGAATTTCACCTCACCCTTTCCGGGATATGCTCTGACATTATAGAAAGGAGAAGCAAGACCCGTCTTTTTAACATTTATAAATTCTATATATGTTCTTCCTTCCGCGTCATCCCACTCCTTACCGCGGTCAGCTCCCAACGAATTGGCAGCTAACCATTTATTATACTTCTTGGTATATTCTTCGGAATGATTGGTTTTGCCGTTGGCATAACCATCTATACTTTCAACTTCTGTAAATTCCGTACCCAAATTCATAGGGACAAGTCTAAGCTTAAGATTATGTATGTTGCCGCCAGAAGCACCCCCTTCTGTTCCGAAATTCAGGTAAACAGCCTTTCCGTTTGAATCCTTTCCAATCTTAACAGTTTCAGGACTAACATCAAAAAGAATTGAATTATTGCCGGCCTTAGCCACAAGGTGTTCCAGCTCTCGATGTGTCATAACCAAATTATTACTATCATCATAAAGAGAGTACACAAATTGCTGATTGGGTTTAAGCGTTGATGTCGACCCGTTAATCTGGTAGCTTATGCTTAGCTTTTTATCATACCAACCGTTAGCCATGTAAACTACGCTTTTCGTCTCTTCCTTGATCTGAACGGTATCCGACGTATTGATAGGATACCAAACATCTTTAGAGTTCAGTTCAGGTCGCTTCATATCTATAAGGTACTTTCTCTTATTGGCAAGTTCCGGTCCGCCCAAATCGTTGTTATAATTGGCAGTAGACTCATAATATACAAGCTGGAAATAATACGTTGTATTTGCCTCGAGCGCAGGGTTATTATTATCGCTTCCGATTGTAAAAGTATAAATTCCGTCGCCGGGTGCATTTGTCACATCTGTCTTTCCGAGTTTGATCTCATATCTTGCCTGTCTTTGACCATTTGTCGTTTTTACAGGAATATAAGAACCATTTTCGGATCTGTAGAGCAGCGCATATACAGAACCGTATTTACCATTATTATAATCCGGAGTAGCGGCATCAGGATTTTTCGAACCATAAATAGCACCGGCGCCGCTGACTCCGATAATTTCCATATCAACGTCAGCACTGTTGACTCCGGGTCTTATGCTCCACCCTGTCTCTGTGTGCAGGTTAACCTGAGGCACGATCGAACCGACTTCGAATGAAAGAGATGGTGCGTCTCCTGTGCCCTTAATAGTATTTTCCGTTTTAGCTACCTTGCTTATAGCAAAAGGAAGATTTGATTGAGTGATCGATGAATCGTATGCACCACCTATTCTCGCGCGTGAGCCCGAACCGGTATCATACCTCCAAGCATTATCTTTCTTCCAATCCAAAATAGTAAGATTGATAATACCGGGTTTCGGATTATCACCTTCAAATGTTTCTTTTACTCTACTGTTTTCGGCTCCTATGGTGTTAGAACTCTTTGTAATGCGGAATAATGAACCTTCCGCATTTATATCATTGGATGTCTGTGCCTTGTTTTTAAAAGAGCTCTCCGATCCGTAAGGAATAATGTAATTTCCGACATTGTCTTCTCCTGCTTCACGGATGGCAACATAATTTTTTATATTACCATTTGTCCAATCCGCTATATTAAATCCCTCTTCCCCGGTATCGTAATATCCTATAATAGATATCTCGACATTATCACCCGTTTTTGCCACTGCAGCGAGGTCAGAATACTTTACGTATGCGATCATATCCTGTCCGGTAACACTGGAAATATCAAGTCTTACATCATCAGATACGCTACCTTTTACAAAATGACCCTCAAGAGCAGTTATACTCTTCGCCTCTTCCACGCTTCTAAACTTAAGACTGATTTTCAGTCTCGACAGAGCATCATCCTTTTCAATGCTGAATTCTGCCGTAGGAGCATTATTTGTTCCGGTGAACAGTCTTTTGAACAGTGTGATGTCTTTTCTTTGTAAATACCCGTTTATATAAAGATTCTCCGATACTGTAAATTCTACGTGATCAAGTTTTCTAAGACCGCTGATCCTAATCGTGCCGTCAGCATCCGGAAAAAGGTTGGTATTAGCGACGTCACCATTAATTAAAGCTGTCCCTGCTGTGGTTTTGCAATTCTCTCTGATAAAAGAATAATCAACCGACTTTACATAATAACCATATTCAAGATAATCAATCCCGCTTGAACGAGGGTACACGTAATATGAAGGCTTTTCATAAGGTGCAAGCATTGTCGTAGGACACTTTATGATCCCCGCTTTGTCTTCGCCGAGAACTTCGGGATACATCCCGCTTGTTCCCATAGTAGACTGATTAGACTTCAATCTTATTGTAAATTCATAGTTACGTCCGCGATTAAATTTGCCGCCTGTAGCCTGATCCGACACGCATGCCGTTTTATCGTAGCCCTCATATTTGCCTTTTTGACTTGCCAGATAGCCGGTGCAAACGTTTTTTTCCGAATCCGTAAAATCTTCAAATAAGAATACCGCATACGGCATAGTCGGCAAGTAAATATCCTTATTATTTTCTTTTCTATTAAGCTTAATTGACAGTTTAGCCATAAAAAGAGGGTCATTTAAATAATCATCGTCTTCCTGAGGATAGAAATATTTATCATCAGCCAAAGGACTGCCCGGCGTCAGCTCAGGGGATACATATGTCGATCCGTCACCTGCGGAAGACTTGAATCCAGCTACTCTTTTTCCTACAGTATCTTCGTACTTAAGAGCATCAAATGCATAGAAATCAATTCTGTCAAAAGTATCAACCGCGCCATTGTCAAGTCCGACAGGTTTCACGGCAAATCCAATCACAGTTGTGGAGTCATAATCGTCATATTTATCAGCCGGATCCGGGGCTTTTCCCACTTCAACTTCATAGTTCTCTTTGGTAATAGGAATAACACTTACGGAAACAGAAGAAGGATCGGGAAAGGCTTTGGCTACTTCGAATTCACTGTCTGTTGAATTTACAGTAATCCGGTTTTTATGTGAGGTCTGATCGTATGCATAATCAATATGAACCTTATACTTATTTATAAACGAACTGGCGGACGGTGCCCCGGGAAAATCATCAAGAGTAACAGAATCCTTTTTTGGAACCGCGTTGCTGCTTTGCATTTTCATGGGAATATCAGCTTCACACATAAGAATCCAGTTGGACGGATCATTAGCTTCCGGAGAATAAAGGCTGACATGTACACCACCGATAAAATTCTGATCGTTGTATATAAGTTCACTTCCTACCTGACTGACGGCATATGCGGATGTATTGACGGATGTGCCCTCTCCGGTCGTTGTCCCGCTTGGCACGAGTTCAACTTTGAAACAGATTGGTGAGGAATTGTTCTGTATTTGATTTGAATTTCCACCAACTGTTGAATACTCGGGGGTTAAGAACCGAACAGCTCCCAGTTTTCTTTCAACATCGCCTTCTTCACCAAAATCCAGCGATCCGCTTACAGTAAGATGATATATCGTTTGCGATTTAAGGTTATTAAATGAAACAGTAGTAAACGTAACAGTTTTTTCATTATTCTGTCCCGTTGTCACATGTTCCTTCCATACATTGTAATCAACCGTATAAGTCCTGGTATCCGACTCATCAGAGCTTATAGTGAAATATATAGATTTTTCCTTAAGTTTCAATTCAGAAGGAACGTGAAGCACAAAATTGGCCGGATTTGCCAAGCCCATTCCATTCGCTGTAAGAGATTGATCCGGGTTATCATACGTAAGCCATGTGTAATTTGTAATTCCATTGAGTGAAAGAGGCGTTTCAAATGCACAGTCAATTTCAATATTCTTTCTGTTGTCAAAAGCCTCTGCTATTACGCGGACTGTATATGTCCCATCGGCTTTTATCAAATCGCCATCGACATAGCAGCTGATCAGATTACGGTCAGGTGCGTAAATTGTCTTAACCATATTACCCGTTGCGACATCGGTAATTTCATATCTAAAGCGAGTTATAGCCTGATCGGGATCGCTGAGTTTATCTGAAGGCACAGAGAATTCAAAACTCTGATTAATAAGGTTTACAGAAGCATCCATCCCCGTAAGAGCAGGCGTTCTCTTCAATGTTCTGACAGGAATCCTGATATATTTCTGAGGTACGTTTTCACTGACACCATTAACGCTTTTTATCGTGAAATAATAAAGTGTATCAGGATCCAGAGGCTTAGCATTTGAAGAAGTCTCAATGATCGTGTGATCAGACGTACTGCCGTCTTTGTTAATAATAGTAGGGTTGGTATTAAGCGTTATGTTTTCCGAAAGTCTCGTTTCCCCGGAAGTAAACACATTTCCGTTCGAATCAGTCAATTCCCATCCCACGGGGAATCCATTGGTATTGGACGTGTCGCCTTCTTTCGCATCGGCATTACGATTGATCAATTCAACATCAATCTTCCGTGCCTCTACATTAAAAATTCTGACCTCAAGAGGATAGCCGTCCGTTATAAGCGTTCGGTCCTCAAACCTTGTTGTCACGGGTTTTTCCAAATGACTGTATGTTCCATAAATAACAAGTCTGTATTCCGTAGCAGGTGCAAGTCTGTCCAATCCGCTCAGTTGTGTTTTCTCGGCGTTTTCACCGACAGACATCTGCTGAACGTTTTGAGTGCGCACTACTTTACCGCTCGCTACGTCTATAAGCGATATCTCTATCTTTTCGATATTGCCGCCCACCTTTTCATCAATGGACATCTTGAAGCCAAATGATCCCTTGATTTCGGATTCGGTTGTTGCCGGTCCGTTTTCCCAATAAATTATAGGGACTTCTTTAAGAACAGCATCGGGATCGTTAACCTGAGGGCTGTTGCCTTCTTCTCCGGGCTCACCGTCATAGCCTTCCTGTCCACTGCTGCCGCTGGGTCCTGCAGGTCCTGCAGCTCCTGCTGCTCCCGCTCCTCCGGCGGCTCCCTGTGCTCCCGAAGCTCCTGCCGCACCTGCCGAGCCTCCGGCTCCGTTGGCTCCTTCGGCTCCTTCAGCGCCGTTGCTGCCGCTTCGTCCGCTGGTTCCGGGTTGTCCCGCGTCACCATCTTCACCATCATAACCTTCAAGGCCGGTACGTCCGCTTTGACCGCTGATTCCATCAGCTCCCATAGCGCCATCGATCCCGTCAGCTCCATTTTGTCCATCAGGGCCTGCTTCGCCGTTCTTTCCGTCTATAACCGTAAAATTAAACTCGGGAATAACTATTTTAAGTGCGGGTACGTCAGCGGGCAGAACACTTACAACCTGCTCCGCATCCGTCGTCATCTGTCCGAGAGTCATACGGATATCATTATCCTTAAGTACTACCTGAGTCGCAAGGTTGATCTTAACGCCCGTATCCGTTTCAAGATATGTATTTTTGGACGCGTCACGTATAACAGTGTCACCGTTAATGATCGTTACCATTCCGCCTTCCTGGTAAACAAGTTCTACATAATCATCAAATTCACGTCTTTCACCACTTTGGAAAGCCACTGTGATATGATCCGAGACCATCATATATCTGTTTTCGCCGGTCTTCCAAAGGTAATTTGTAAGATCAACTGTTTCTTCGTCAGAAGTAGATATGCTGTAGGAGGAACCGCTTCGATCAACGGTTGTATCAGAATTAAGACCGTAATAACTTACTGCTGTGGATTCAACTTCATCAAGATCAAGGAGAACACTCTTAGACAGTGATGCAGAAGCACCGCTGTCATAATGAACAAAAGAGTTGGCATCTGCCGTAACAGTATTGCCATCAGTATCACGGAACTGTATGGTTCCTTCGTAAGAACGCTTGAAGGCAGTTCCTTCATTGAAATGATACTTTTTTGCGGGCTGTTCGGTATTGCTTTCATCATAGACGATTATATAACCGTCCTCAGCAAAAACCTCCTTACCCGACTGGGTGCTATAGATAGCATATACCACCGCCCCCGCTGCCAGAATCACAATAATACCAAGTACGATCATGACAAGTCTGTTCTTCATTTTTGTTCCCCTTAATTATACTAAAAATCTTATTTTGCTAAGTGTTTTGGGAATAAAAGCAGCCAATACGATGAATGCATATTTGCATAACTGCCCAGATACCCAATCCTCATTTTAACCCATTTTATTTGTTTTGTAAATGTATTTTTTCGTTATATCGTGAAACAATTTTGTAATATTTCATTTTTTGTGTTGTTTATGTGAATTTGGTATTACAACTTTATCATATGTCAACCTTTCTCATTCGTTTTCGCATATTATTCCTTTCTATATCACGTATTGTAATTATCTTTTTTGCTTATACGCAAAGGTTACATATGATTTTTAATTTCAAATTTGCATTTTTTTAAGATAATTGTTCCCACAACCTTGGGCAATTTACCTTTTCTCATCTTTCCTATTATGATATAATGTCTCCGTTAGTAAAATAAGCGAAGCGGATTGTTAATGTCCGCTTTTACATCAAGGAGCAACCATCATGGGCACGATCACTATCCAGGAACAGACTACAAAAGACCCCATCACCCTTATGGGCATGGAGTCCGGGATCTGTTATAACAGTAACACCTCAGATCCTGAAAAAAATTACAAACGAGGGCTTGAATGTGTAAGAACCAATCATGGGCGTGTTCTCGAATATCCTCAGGTTTATATTGTTATCGACGGCTATAGTGCAAAGGTTATCCGGGAACTCTATACGCACATCGGCGGCGCTCCCACCAGACTGCAGGCATCCACACGCTATATTGATTACGAACACGGTTTTGATTACGTAACCCCGGCAAAGGTCAAGGTAAACAGTGAGGCTCTGGCTATATATAATAATACGATCGATACTATCAAAGATGCTCTTCTGAAGCTTGATACTCTGGGCATTCCGCGGGAGGATTCTTCGATGATTCTTCCCCTTTGCATGACCACAAAGGTTGTTCTTCGCACAAATCTGAGGAATCTCAGTGACATGAGTCGTCAGCGTATGTGTTCACGTGCCTGGTGGGAATACAGACAGCTCTTCGGCGACATAACCGTTGCTCTTTCCGATTACTCCGAAGAATGGCGTACACTTGTTACTGACACATCACTCAACGTATTCGCCCCCAAATGCGAAGTACTTGGGTATTGTCCCGAAAAAATTTCATGCGGCAGGAAACCCAAAAAAGCAGATTTATAATATTTTCTCAGTTACTTACAGACTTTACACAAATACGTCAAATATAGTATAATGGCACATATGATATGCGAACCGATGATCCCTCACTTGCGGCTGCGATACGGCCTGTACGCAAGCTGACGACTTCTCATTCGCGACATTAGTATAATAGGAAGGATAGGTCAGTACCATGAACATAACAGAGAAAAAAGAAGGAGCAGTAAATGTACTGATTGTCGAAGGAAGACTCGACACAACCACTGCACCCGCACTCGAGGCCAAAATCAAGAGTTTGGAAGGTTCTGTTCAAAACCTTGTTCTCGATTTTGTTTCTCTTGAGTATGTATCATCGGCAGGGCTGCGTGTACTGCTCGGTGCCCAGAAGTATTTCAACTCTGTCAAAGGCTCAATGATTCTTCGCAATGTAAGTAAAGACATCATGGAAGTTCTCGAGCTTACCGGTTTTATTGATATCCTCACGATTGAGTGATCTCACAAGACTTTAAAAACGATATTTGATCGTGTCACGTTATTATCGGATTACAGTTTCAGATGATAGAACGCATAGTTCGCGCGCAAGAGCATCTATCTGTTCTTCATTTACTTCATTCACGGATGAAAGAATAGTAACATTATTCTCTGCAAAAACGATTTCTTTGGAGCCTTCAAACATCTTCCTGATCGTCTTGGTCGCCATCGGAGCCCAGGAACCGTTTTCAATTGTCGCTATCGTCCTGTTTCTGTATCCGCGTTCAGTCAACTCATTTATGAAATTTCGCATGAACGGAAATATCTCTCCGTTGTACGTTGTGGTTGCGAGTACCATCTTTCCGTATCGGAATGCGTCTTCAACACATTCGGCTATATCGGAACGGGCAAGGTCGTTCACTACAACCTTGGGGCATCCATAGTCAAGAAGCTTGTCTGCAAGCAGATTGACTGCCTTTCTTGTGTTTCCGTAAACAGATGTAAAATTGATCAGAATTCCTTCCGTTTCAACCCCGTACGAAGACCATGTATTATATAATCCCAGATAATATTCAAGGTTGCCTTTTAGCACGGGACCGTGAAGCGGGCAGATAGCCTCAACTTTAAGTCCCGAAACTTTTTCAAGAACCTTTTGTACCTGCATTCCGTATTTTCCGACTATGCCAAAATAATAACGTCTTGCCTCACATGCCCAGTCATCTTCCTCCACATCCAATGCTCCGAACTTCCCAAAGGCGTCGGCGGTAAAAATGACCTTATCCGTTTCATCGTATGTAAAGATTACTTCAGGCCAATGAACCATAGGCGCCGCAATGAACCTAAGCACATGCTTTCCAAGATTCAGGGTGTCATTTTCTGCCACGACAATTCTTCTGTCTTCGAATTCGTTTCCGTAAAAGTTCTTCATCATGGTAAATGATTTCGATGAAGATACCACCTTTGCCTCCGGATATGTATCAAGGAAACTTACGATATTGGCGCTGTGATCGGGTTCCATATGCTGTACAACAAGATAGTCAGGTTTACGTCCTTCGAGCGCTTCGGATATATTTCCGAGCCATTCCTTTGTAAACGAGCGTTCAACCGAATCCATAACCGCAATCTTTTCATCCAGTATGACATATGAATTATATGCCATCCCGTTCGGGACAATATACTGACCTTCAAAGAGATCAAGTTCGTGGTCGTTGACTCCCACATATGCAATATCGTTAGTAATCTTCATGGTTCCTCCTGATAAAGTACATATTTTTCGGTTTTTTTGCTTCTTGTGTCATTGTTGCAAAAAGCAGCTATTATTATACAAAAAACATGACGTACAGGCAACCGTATATACCAACTTATGTAAGTCAATCCACCCCAATTCTTCCCGCTCTGTCTTAATTCATCCCGCCTATATATTCTTTTATGATACGCACAAGCATGTCATTGAGGTGTTCCACCTCGTAATCACCCACAGTGGGTTCTATGTGTGATTCTCCGATACCGCTGTCATCGGTCAGAAATGTATATGTTCCTCCCGTTGTCATTGCAAATGCTCTCAAAAGGAATTCCGTGTCCTTATCCACACCGCTTGAGGCAACGGGAATGATCCTGATCCCCTGTTCCGACGCTTTCTTAATACTCTCATGAAGCGACGAACGTATAGCTGCCGTGTTATGGGGCGGTGCATCAAGCACCATAAACATCAGCTTTATGCTTTCTGCATCCCAGGTATGATCATTAATGGAATTATCGAGAGCCAGTTCAACAGCCTCCTCGTAATCTCCGCCGCCGTCTGCATATTCACGTGCCAGATCTGCGAGCGCACTGTTAATATCGGTTGTGAAATCATAAGGCCTTACCACATAGGCGTCGCCTTGATCCCTGTAAAAATTGACACTGAGCCTGACAGGAATGTTTCCGCAATCCTCCTGTACACGTTTGATAACATTTTCAAGTTCCTTTTGAAGATAACGTATCTCATCACCCATAGAGCCTGTGGTATCTACAGTAAACATAAGGTCAAGTTTCTTCGAGCTCTGAATCCGATCATCAAAATCTACCGAGACATTTTCTTCACCGGTAAGCTGAATCGGGGTAATTCCGACTGTTTTTACATCCGAGCCGTAGCTCACAACCACCTCTGTCGGTGATGAATTTTCATCAAGGAGCGAGTAATATACATAACACATACCCTCATGATCGGTAACACCGTGATAAACAGCGCCGTTTGACGCGCAATTAACGGTGACGTGTGCCCCCACTGCCGGTTCACCTGCTGCCGTTACTTTAACGACTGTTCTCGTGAAGGGTGAAAGCCCCCACTTTCTGAAAAACTCACTGTAGTTATAGCTTTGACCGTTTTCAAGGAGTTCTCTGATAAAACCGAAATTCTTGTTGTCATTCCATTCACCCGCAGTAAGGAGTCCGGAGGTAATCTGATTGCCGATGTAGGGGTCATCGATCCATATAGGTTCGTAAGGATCGGTGATAACGATTTCCCCTTCCTTATACGATCCGCTTTCCGGGGCGAACTTTGCCGATTCATCATAACTGTATTCTCCGGTTTTGCCCTCGATCACTATATCTGCCGTCACTGCATCTTTTTTGTATTCAATCGCTTCCGATAAAGCCGTCGTCGATCCACTCTCGGTAATTTCACCGGGAGCCGCCGTATCTGTGGTTGAAGAACTTATATCGCTACTATCCGTCGCCGATCCATCTCCCACGAATGAACCACCATTTTTCTCCGGCTCAGGCAATATTCCCGATGCCGGCGAGCTTTCCGCTGGTGTGCTTTTCCCGACGGTACCCGATGCCGGCGAGCTTCCCTCTGATGTGCTTTCGGTTTTCATTTCATATTTGGAAACGGAATAACCGGTATCGTCAGTTTCACTCTCTTCACCGGAGCAGCCGACTGCTGCCGATATCATTGCCAAAACAAGTAATAATGCCAATAATTTCTTCATAACTATGAGTCCTTTCTCCGCTTTATATCGTTTGCCGGCCGGCTTTGCCAAATTCGATCCCGACCATCATATCCTGCATCTGTACATTAGACGAACGGATTCTCAATCCGGTTTCATAAATTTCTGCTTTCACTTCATCAGAGCTCCGAATCGACAATATACCGAAATACTCCCGTCAAACAATTACCTTGACGATTTAAAAGCAACGTGCTATTATACTTTTCGGTTAGCTGGGGCTAACTAACGAGTATAGATCTTGTGTCCGCATATCCCTTCTACTTTTTCACTCAACCTCTTGGGTAGAAGGGAGACAGGCGGACCGAAAGGAGTTAATCATGTCAGACAGACGAATAACAGACATTATAGGAAGAGAAATCCTCGATTCGAGAGGAAACCCCACAGTTGAGGCAGAGATCACACTTGCCGACGGAACAGTTGCACTCGGTACCGCTCCCAGCGGTGCTTCGACAGGTGAATTTGAAGCTCTTGAACTTCGTGACGGCGATAAGAACAGATATTGTGGCAAGGGTGTCACAAAGGCTGTTGAAAATATCAATACAACAATCAAAAAAGCCATTCTCGGAATTGATGCTACCGATACATATGCTGTAGATGCAGCAATGATCAAGGCAGACGGAACAAAAGACAAGAGTAAGCTTGGTGCAAACGCAATCCTTGCCGTATCCATCGCTGCAGCACGCGCAGCTGCCGATTCTCTCGGCGTACCGCTTTACAGATTTCTCGGTGGCGTCGGAGGCAATCGTCTTCCCGTTCCCATGATGAACATCCTTAACGGTGGCGCTCATGCAACCAATACCGTTGATGTTCAGGAATTCATGATCATGCCCGTTGGTGCACCCAGTTTTAAAGAAGGACTCCGTTGGTGTGCAGAGGTATTCCATGCACTCGCTAAGATCCTTAAAGGTCGCGGACTTGCAACATCTGTCGGTGATGAAGGCGGATTTGCCCCCAACCTTTCTTCTGACGAAGAGACTATCGAAACAATCCTTGAAGCTGTTAAGGCTGCCGGTTATGAGCCCGGCAAAGATTTCATGATCGCTATGGACGCTGCTGCTTCCGAGTGGAAGAGTGACAAGGGCAAAGGCTTTTATCGTCAGCCCAAGTCGGGTAAGGAATTCACATCCGATGAGCTTATCGCACATTGGGAAAAACTTATCGAACGTTTCCCCATCATCTCGATCGAGGAC